>JBKDRW010000097.1:0-7576 GCA_046341255.1 Planctomycetota bacterium | reverse complement strand
GTATGTGTACATCGAGAATGGTCTGGTCGTTCGACCTGCATCGCAGCGACACAAAAGCGAGTCGTTGCCGAATCTGAACGGCAAGTGGCGATGGGATAATGATGAAGGCTGGATGGCGGATGGGTATCGATTCGAAGACGCCGATCTGCTTTTTTACGACCGTACCGTGGACTTTATCCGACGGCATCGAAGGGAAAGTCAGGATCGACCTTTCTTTGTTCTTCTCTCTACGCAGATCGCCCATGCACCGGTGTTGCCCGCGGCCGAGTTTCGAAATCGTACGCCAGCAGGTCCGCGCGGGGATTTCGTCGTGGAACTGGATGTCATCGTTGGCCGTCTGCTGGACACGCTGAAGGAATTGAAGATCGATGATGAGACACTTGTCATTGTGACATCTGACAATGGCCCCGAAACTGTGCATACCGACTGGATGCGAACGGATTATCAGCATGATCCGGCGGGCGGATTTCGCGGCATGAAACGCGATGGCTGGGAAGGCGGTCATCGAGTCCCCATGATTGCTCGCTGGCCAGGGAGCATTCCGGCCGGACAGGTTTCAGAGCAACTCATCAACACGACGGATGTGTTTGCCACGCTGGCATCGATCGTCGGTGAGTCGCTTCCGGATGATGTGGCTGTCGATAGTTTTGATATGCTGCCTGTGTTGCTTGGACGGCAGCCGATGGATCGTCCAGTGCGTCCCCACATGCTGACGCAGAGCTTTCGCGGGGAATTCCAATTGCGAGTCGGCGATTGGAAGTATCTCCATCATCGCGGTTCGGGCGGAAACGACGATACTCGCGGGCCACTTCAGAAATACGCGTTGCCTGAATCGGCTCCAGACGCGCCGGGGCAGCTTTACAATCTGAAAGATGATCCCGGCGAAAGGACAAATCTTTACTTCACAGAGTCTGAACAGCGGAGGGAATTGCAGGAACGACTGGAAGTACTGACGAATCCATCAACTGGTCGCACTGCTCCGATCAATCGAACGCCCGAAGAAATGCCGTAACAGGTGGACAGAGACACGGGCGGATCTTCCGGAAACAAAACTCGCCTGACGCATCATTCTGCATTTGCCAGATGACTGTCATCGGATCCTCAATTGGACGCGGTCGATGGATGATCAAAGTCTTCATGTGTTCGTGTGTCGTTCGGTCATGCAGGGAGAACTCCGGGTGTCAGCATTCCGGGAGCAAATCGCAAGGCGTCGGCGCCACAAAGAGCCGGTCTTTCCTCGCGACTGTTCAATCGATGAACTGGGTTTCGGATCGTGTCGGCATCCTGATCGGAATTCGGTGAGGTTGTTGAGAGTGTCGCGAGTATGGTCCGCGCCGAATCATGGATTGTTGTTTCATGCGGGATGATTTCAGTACGATCGTCCACGCTGACATGGTTCACCGGGGAAACTCCGCACGGAATCGCCGGCGGCTCCTGTGGATCATCAGCATGCCGAGGCACGACGGCAACGATCGTCAATCATGACTCTTCGGACTCACGTGCGTCCTTGTTGTGATCGATCAGCGCCACAACGCAGGATTGCCTGTCGAGGTGCTCCGGACGCCATCACGAAATCTCAATTCCGCGGCGGTGGAGTTTCTTGATCAATTTTGCAACAAGCGCTGTCCAGCCGGTCTGGTGGCTGGCGCCGAGGCCGTGGCCGTCTTCGCCATGGAAGTACTCGTAGAACAGGATCAGGTCCTTCCAGTGCGGATCGTCAGCGTAACGTTTGTCATCGCCGTGGCATGGACGACGACCGGATTCGTCGGGCAGAAACAATCGAATCTGCCGTCGCATCAGTTCCTCTGCCACCTGGCCCAGCGTCATCATCACTCCTGATCCCGTCGGACACTCGACCTTGAAATCTTCTCCGTAGAACTCGTCGTAGCGTTCGAGAGCCTCAATGATGAGATAGTTCATCGGAAACCAGACGGGACCGCGCCAGTTGCTGTTGCCGCCAAACATGCCCGAGTCGGAATCTCCGGGGACGTAGCTCACACGATGTTCCTGTCCATTGGCGTTGAACACAAACGGCTTCTTCTCATGAATCCTCGACAGTGAACGAATGCCGAATGGAGACAGAAACTCATTTTCGTCGAGAATGTACCTGAGCATTCGTTCCATTCGCTCGCGGGTCGGTATTGCCAGCAGGCGAAGTCCGCGTGCCGGGCGTGTTTCATCTGCGTCTTTCGACACCTGCATGAAGGTGATATTTCGGATGCGGTCCTTGCGGTGCTCAAGAAACCATTCCATGCGGCGTCGGAAGCCCGGCAGCTTCTGCAGCACGACGTCGCTCAGAATGATGGCCGTAAACAGGGGGATGATTCCCACCATTGAGCGAACGCGCAGCGGAATATGTTCGCCGTTGTTGTAAAGATGATCGTAATAGAAGCCATCCTGTTCATCCCACAGTCCGACATCGCTGATCGAATTCATCGCGTCGGCGATTTCGATGTAGTGTTCGAAGAACTTTGATGCCATGTCTGCATATGCGGGATTTTCGCTGGCCAGTTCGAGGGCCATGGTCAGCATTCGAGCGCAGTAGAAGCCCATCCAGGCTGTTCCGTCGGCCTGATGCAGATGTCCGCCCGTCGGCAGCGGCTTGGAACGATCGAAGACCCCGATATTGTCGAGCCCGAGAAATCCGCCGGTGAACACATGTTTGCCGAGCAGGTCCTTTCGATTGACCCACCACGTGAAGTTCAGCAGCAGCTTTTGAAAAGTCCGAGCAAGGAACAGGCGATCGCGGCGTCCGGGTGGGCCAGTCTGCTTGTAGACACGCCAGCAGGCCCACGCATGGACCGGGGGATTGACATCGCTGAGGTTCCATTCGTACGCGGGAATCTGACCATTCGCATGCATGTACCATTCACGGAGAAACAGGATGAGTTGTTCGCGCGCAAAGTGGCTGTCGATGTCCGCCATGGGAACCATATGAAACGCGAGGTCCCACGCTGCATACCACGGGTATTCCCACTTGTCCGGCATCGAGATGATGTCACGATTGAACAGGTGCGGCCATTCGTGATTTCGGATGTTCCGGCGCGACTCCGGCGCGGGAGGGAAGTTGGGATCACCGTTCAGCCAGTCTTCAACCACATAGTGATAGAACTGCTTGGTCCACATCAGTCCCGAGTACGCCTGCCGCAGAACTTCGCGCGACTCCTTCGGCAACGTCTCCGGAATTTTACCGGCGTAAAACGCATCTGCTTCGGCCGTTCTCGCTTTGACTGATTGATCAAATGATGCACCGAAAATCTCGGCGGGCGAATCCGATTCTTTCCACAGTCGCAGTTTCAGAGTCACTTCTTCGCCGCTGCGGACCGTGACTCGGTAGTGGGCTGCAGCTTTGGTTCCGTGCTGCGCGGGATTGACGGCGTCGAGACGACGACCGACGACATAGTCATGAAAGCCATCTTTATAGAAGCGGCCGACCAGTGATTTGTCGTGGACGTATCTGGGGCTGGATTCGTTTTCGGTGAAGAGCCATGGGGGCTGCCTGCCATCGGGCCCATTGTCCGCAGCAAACAGGAAGCGTCCCAGTGTCATGTGTTCGGCGACAAGTAAGTCACCATCACGCGAAATCTTTGGTTTGGGCCAGCAACCTTCGTGAGTACAACCCCATGTCCATGTATTTCGAAACCAGAGTGTCGGTAACACATGAAGACTTGCCAGAGCGGGTCCGCGATTGGCAATCGTGATCTGAATGAGAATGTCGTCCGGTGTCTCTTTGGCATATTCCACGAAGACATCGAAATATCGATTTCTGTCGAAGATGCCCGTGTCTCGCAGTTCCAGTTCCGGCAGCAGTCGACTGCGATGCTGGTTCTCCTCGACAAGTCTCGCGTACGGGTACTCTGTCTGCGGATACTTGTACAACGCCTTCATGTACGAATGCGTTGGCGTCGAATCGAGGTAAAAGTACTCTTCCTTGACGTCCTCGCCGTGATTCCCTTCATGACCGTTGACGCCGAACAATCGCTCCTTCAGGATCGGGTCACGTCCGTTCCATAGAGACAGCGCGAAACAGAGACGACACTGACGATCGGTAATCCCCAGTAGTCCATCCTCTCCCCATCGATAAGCGCGACTGCGGGCCTGATCATGCGGAAAAGAATGCCATGGCGCACCATCCGGTGAATAGTCCTCGCGAACTGTCCCCCATTGCCGCTCGGCGAGGTATGGGCCCCACCGTTTCCAGTTGGCGTCATCAACTCGGGCAAATTCCTGTTCAAGCCGGACCAGTTCGGCTGATTTCGTGTGAAGATCACTCATTGATGTGACAAGAGTCGAGAAGTTCGCTTGATAAGAATCGTCAGATGGGAACAGTTGGAGCGACCTCCTGTCGTCTGCGAATCAGACCGCACGTCCGATCCCTCGAAAACCATGAGATTCAATCCTCTATTCCCATCAATCACAGACATCGCCCCTGAAGATCAGTGACCTCGTATGCCCGATCCATCGGTGCATGCATCGAAGACACCGTTCGCCTTCTGGAAGAAGACAGGGGCAGATTCAAGAGCTTTGCTCGGCTTCGCCGCCACTCATGCAATTTCCGAGTCAACTGCTCCTCGCGAAAATCATCAGACAGCGGTCTGGCCTGAAGGTGCTTCGCACCTTGTTCTGCACGCTCTTGAGACCAATCGCCCAATCTGATCAGAATTCCTCCGTCCTGGTCAACCGAAACAGCCTTCGAACCTTGACGTTCGCAATGCATCCATCCGGATTCGAAAAGCCACAACCCTGCCCGGACTTCGAGTGGCAGTGCCCATGGAGGCTTCACCTCCACGCATGAAGTTGTATTGTGAATTCGGATAGAACGCACGTGCTGAATCGCGTCGCCTGCGACACTTCGGGATATTTTCGGAAAAACCTGCGATCTTCGCCGCGAAAGACGTTGTTTTTACCCGTCGACGTGAACTTCAGGTGTCCAGACGTTATCCTCCCCCCAATCCTTGGGGTACCCCACAACAGAAAGACGAAAGCCTTGGCTAAGAACGTTTTTGGCGACGATCTCCTCGTTTGTTCAGCAGATCCAATGACCGGATTCTTTCGAACGGGCAAATGCGAAACCTGCGGGGAAGATGCGGGAATGCATACCGTCTGCGCTGTGATGACAGACGAATTCCTGAGGTTTTCAAAGACGGCCGGAAATGATCTTTCGACGCCGGTTCCGCAATATCGATTTCCCGGATTGAAGGCTGGAGATCGCTGGTGTCTCTGTCTGCCTCGCTGGCTGGAGGCTCTGGAAGCAGGGATGGCTCCGAAACTGGTGCTTCGTTCAACTCACATTTCCGCAATCGAACACGTCTCCATGGAAGTTCTGCTCGAATATGCGATTGATGCGGATGGTTATGTGTACGAGCCGCCGGGCGAGGATGATTGAATGGCTGCGGATGATGGTTGACTGATCCATCCGACGCAGCCGGATCAAAACATGCACCGCAGGGCACGTTACCTGTGTTGAAGCCTCACCCACGAAACCTGCGTGATCAGTTGATTCAGCGCAGCGGAGGAGATGGAGGCGTTGACTGCAAATCGCGGCGTTGAGTTTGAGGGAAATGTTGCGAGTGATGCATCGGCAACCAGAAACACGTTGAAATCCCGGGAGAGGTTTTCATATCCGGCCGTGGTGCGGCAATAGCACAGATCGGTGGCGTATCCGGTCAGCAGTACGTGACGAACGCCATTCTGTCTGAGGAATTCGCGCAGGGGGGCGTAGCCCTCGTCATCAAAGATCACAACGTCCTGTGGATCGACGGTCAATGAGTCACTGACAGGAATCGGCAGACTCCAGAAGCCTGCACCGTTGTACTGTTCGCCGGCATCCAGCCCGGGAAACTGCTGAAAATAATCCCGTACGGGTGTGTTGGAATCGAGTTTCAACTGCGGCGGAAGTGATTCGCCCTGATATCGCCGGTTCGTGAGTGTTCTGCGAAGTTCCTTTTCGCCTTCGAGGCGTTCCGACTCCGTCGGAGTCCTCCCAAAGGAACGATAGATCTTTGTTCGAATCGAGTCAGCCTGACCCGGAAGACTGTACATGACCAACTTGACATGGCCGCGGAGTTGTTTCAGGAACGGGTCAATTACGCGTTTGGTATGTTGAGCTGCCAGGGCGTTCTTTTCCGGAGTGCAGAAGTCCGCGACTCCGTTCGGTTCCGGTGACTTCCATCCCCAAGTGTCGTCGATCGCCCATGGATGCACCATAATCACTGCGGTCTCAGCAGACCGCAGATGATTGGGCATCTCGATAATTCCGCGTGCGTTGTAGGAGAATCGCCACGCTCGAACATGCAGGTCGGCGCTGGAATCATCAACAATCGGAGCCGCTTCGAAATGTGTGGACTCGATGATCGGTTCGAAATACTCGGGATAATCATTCAGGAGTGGTCTGGGCTGGTCGATCTTCGTCAGGCGATTGTCATAGGCTCGTTTCGCAGGATCGTCCTGAGCTGCTGCAGAAGCACTGAGAACCACACCGATGAACGACAGCCAAATCGGACGCATGAAGATCGCTCCTCAATTTGAGTGACGGCTGATTTCGACTGTCCACATGGCACGACCATCAGTGCAGGGACGTCTGCGACTCGACGCTACTCACCCACACCACCGAGCTCGCTCCAGTCGACGATCTGGATTTCCGGCTGGATGATTTCTGTGAAGCCGGTGCGGGACGATGTCTTCACGCCGCGACCGCCTCGAGAGTTCACCTGATACTTGGTCTGGCCGAAGCTCAGAGCATTGTCATTGTCATTTCTGACTCTCAGAGCATCGCTCGGGCGAGAGAACTGTGCCAGCCCCAGCAGTTCGTCGCCTGCCTCAAGCTTGATCCCCCGGACACCTTTTCCTGCTCCACCGAGCACTGGAACTTCGTCGATTCGGAAATGCAGGATACGAGCTTTCCTGGAGGCCATCATCATGGTTTCGGCATCGCGAACAAGATCGATGTAAACGACCTGATCGGTCTTGGCCAGTCGACAATACCTGCGACCGGCCTTGGTCGACGGAGTCCGGAACGGTTCATACGGAAGACGCATGACCTGACCGAGTTTGGTGGCGATGAGCAGCGTCAGACCAACTCCGTCGCCCACGTCATCAACGCCCGGGACGAAGCGGGTATCTGTCGTCAGTGCGGCGACAAGGCTGGCTCCGTCACTCATTTTGGCACGCTTGGCCAGAGGTTCGCCGTAACCCGACGACACGGGGAGCTGATCGATCGGCAATGTGTAGGCAATCCCGTCTCGGGCGAAGAACACGACGTTATCCAGAGTGCTGCCGGGAACCACGGTCAGTACCGAGTCTCCTTCACGCACGCGAGTCTTGGCCACGCTGCTGATCTGACCGACGCGTTTGATCCAGCCCTCTTTGGTGACCACGACATTGGTATTTTCGCGAACGATATACGCCGATGGATCGTACTCGACAATCTCCTCGGTCGAACCCAGTTCACTGCGACGATCGTCTGCAAAGTCTTTCGCAACCTGCTCGAGTTCCGTGGTAATCAACTTCCACATTTTCGTCCGAGACTTCAGAATCGCCTCGAGCGCAGCGGCCTCGGCTTTCTTCTCGGCCAGTT
>JBKDRW010000096.1:0-5527 GCA_046341255.1 Planctomycetota bacterium | reverse complement strand
CTACAGCACGTTGAGTTCGCTGAGTTGCCGCTCGAGATTTTCCGTGCTGGTGAACAGTCTGGCATGGATTCCGAACGACGCGCCTTTGTCGACATAGGGCTGAATATCGTCCGTATAGAAACAGCTGTCGGAAGGACACTGAGCCTTCGACAAGGCCACTTCGAAGATACGATCTTCTGGTTTCATCGCCTGAGCAGCAAATGACGTGACTCGGTCATCCATCAGGTCGAGGACTCGAAATCGTTCTTCGATGAATCGCATGTGGGTGATGCTGGTATTGGACAGCAGCACAAGCCGTATCTTGTTTTCCTTCAGGCGGTGCAGCACGGGTACAATGGAATCGTTCTGCCAGAAGATATCCGCAGCGGCGAGTCGTAATTCATCGATGTCGAGGTTGCGCCCTGCGGCCCTGCAGAAATCCTCGTGAAACTGCTCTTCCGTGATGTCGCCACGTTCCAGTTTCCACTGACGACCTTCATCGAGCAAAAACATCTTCGTCTGATTTTCCGGCCAGCCACAGACCTCGGCAATGTTGCGGACCATCTTCTCGTGCGAGAAATAGATCAGCACATTGCCCATGTCAAAAAAACACGTACGAATCGTCACAAAAGGCTTTCTGGAAAACAAAGAGATTCGGATCGCGCGGGATCATGTGAAATCGCACTACTTTCGCGGAGCGAAACGCGACCATCAGCCATCAGATATCCAGTTCTTTCACATCCAGTGCGTGTTTTTCGATGAATTCACGGCGGGGCTCAACAGCGTCGCCCATCAGCACGCGGAAGATTTCGTCGGCGGCAACGGCATCTTCCATGCGGACCTGCAGCAGCGTCCGTTTCTCGGGGTCCATACTGGTGTCCCAGAGTTCTTCCGAGTTCATTTCGCCCAGACCCTTGAAGCGTGTCACGGTCAGGCCTTTTTCTCCAAGTCGACGCAGCTCGGCCAGTAAATCACGGAGACTTTGAAGCTTGACGAGGTCGTCATCACGTTCGAGCACGAATGGGTAAATCGGTTCTGCATTTCGCAGACCTGCAGGCGCGAAATCGGACACATGAAAACCGTAGTCTTTTAACTGACCGAAGACGTCATTCAGTGTCTTGATCTCATGCAGATCGACCAGCTGGGCCTGCTTTTTCGGAGCCTCTTCGACAGCTGGCTTCCCATCGACGCCTTCCGGTTTCGGTTCGGTGGCCGCTGTCAGCGACTTGAGAAATGCTTCCGCATCGTCGCGTTCCATAAACCACTTTTCCTGATCCCCGTACAGCACCCGGTAGCGAGGAAGTCGAGACTTTTCGCCACCGTTGTATTTGAGCAGATAGCGGATATCGATCCCACGTCGTTCGAGCAGTTCCAGAGGATGCTCCATCTGACCAATCAGAGTGCAGACCTTCTGCAGGTTCTCTTCAGAGAACATCATGCTGTCCGCCTTGACCGTCAGCCGAGTCCCGTTCATACCCAGCGCAATGAGTTCGCTCATCATCATCTGATGTGTCTGAACGTAACGAACCTGCTTCTTCTGGATGACGCGATAGAGCGGAGGCTGAGCAATGTAAACGTGACCGCCCTGAACGAGGTCCCGCATATGGCGAAACAGAAACGTGAGCAGCAGCGTTCGAATATGACTGCCGTCGACGTCGGCATCGGTCATCACGATGATCTTGCCGTAGCGACGCTTGCTGATATCCATCTCTTCTTCGCCACCTGCGGGTGAAAGTCCGATCGCGCGGAAAAGGTTGGTAATCTCCGCGTTGTCGAGCACTTTGACCAGTTGGGCCTTTTCGACGTTCAGGATCTTGCCTCGCAGAGGCAGAATGGCCTGAATGCTGGAATCCCGTCCGGTATCGGCCGATCCGCCGGCTGAGTCGCCTTCCACCAGATAGAGCTCGGTGGATTCGAGATCCCGGCTCCGGCAGTCTCGCAGTTTTTCCGGCAGACCGCCGGTCGTCAGTGCGCCCTTGCGCCGGACCATGTCGCGGGATTTTCGAGCAGCCTCACGTGCCTCTGCAGCCATGATGGCTTTGGCGACCAGTTTCTTCGCGATCGACGGGTTCTCTTCGAGATACTTCGAAAACGCATCCCCAACAACGGTTGCAACCGCCGCTTCGACTTCGCCGTTGGTGAGCTTGACTTTGTTCTGTGACGTGAACTTCGGATCTGGCACGCGGACCGACACAATCGCCGTTAAACCTTCACGAAAGTCTTCACCGACCGGTGTCACGTCCTTAAAGAGGTTACCCGACTTCGCGTAGTTATTCATCGTCCTCGTCAGCGCCGTACGGAATCCGCTGAGATGCGTTCCGCCATCCGCGTTATGAATATTGTTCGCATAGGTCAGTACGTTTTCGGTGTAGCCATCGTTGTACTGCATCGCGACTTCCACGACGACGTTATCTGATTCACCGACAACTCGGAACACGTCATTGGTCAGAGGCGTTTGTGTGCGGTTCAGAAACCTGACAAACTCAACAAGCCCTTCCTCAAAATGAAACAGTTCGTTCTGACCGGTTCGTTCGTCCTGGAGGGTGATCCTGATGCCGGGAGTGAGGAAGGCGAGTTCTCGCATGCGACGAGTCAGCGTGTCGAGCGAAAACTTCGTCTCAGAGAAGATCGTCGCGTCCGGCAGAAACGACAGCCGAGTTCCGGTGGAGTCCGCTCGTCCGAGCTGTCGAAGTTCGGATGTACGGCGACCTTTTTCAAAATCCATCACCCACGTGTAACCGCCACGCCGGACTTCCGCCGTCAGCCAGGTGCTGAGAGCATTCACGGCTGTGATCCCGACGCCATGAAGACCACCGGTTCCAACCTTGTATCCACTTTCGCGATTGAACTTTCCGCCTGCGTGGATCTCGGTCAGCACGACCTCAAGAGCCGGGCGGCCGTCGCCCTTGACGGGATCAATCGGAATGCCCCGCCCGTTGTCAACAATGGAAATGCTTTCATCGACATTGATCTGAACTTCGATCTCCGACGCGAACCCGTTGACTGCTTCGTCGATGCTGTTGTCAACAACTTCGTAGACCAGATGGTGCAATCCCGGCGCGCCGGTGTCGCCGATGTACATGGCGGGCCGAGTCCGGATACCTTCGATGCCTTTCAAATGCTGAATATCGGAGGCGGTGTATTGTTCGGACGCGGGCTTGTCGGGGGAATCCTGAGACACAATCAATCCTTATTAGATGGTTTTCAGCATTCAGTTTTCAGTGTCAGGAAGAACAATCCTGCGTGTTTCTGAGCACTGATCCGTGATCACTGAACGCTTACCTGACTCTTACATACCTGATCGTTCGAATGTTGCTTTGCGGCAGACTCGTCTGCAGTTGCTGCAGAATGGTTTCATGCATGAATCCCCGCAGTTCTTCCAGCGCAGCGCTGTTGGTCACTGCCACCTCGAGCACGCCGGCATTCACCTTGCGAGCCGTGCTGCGCCGACCCAGTTCTGGCCCGACGATCCGTTTCCATTCGGCATCGAGACTTTCAGCCGCCGAGCGGTTCACCAGCCCCTTGCTGCGAATCAAACGCATCAGTGCGTTTTTCAGCGATCCGGGAGTTGAAAGCATTTCGTCAGACACATGGATATCCATATCGGGAGCACAGTCATCAGTGTTGAATCTTCAGGATTCAGCTGCCAAAGACGCAAGAGGCATTCTGTGGTTCACTGAACAGTGAAACCCCGTCTATCGGTCCTGCGACAGGGGCATGATGACATATGTGTACGAATCTTCGACGCGGAACACAGCAGCCGTATCACCGTCGGTCAGTTGCAGGTCGACCAGTGTTTCCGGAGTCAGGACCTTCAGAAAGTCTGCCACATACTTGGGGTCGAACGTGATCTTGAGGTCGTCATGGTCATATTCAATCGGCAGTTCGATCTTCGACTCACCAATCGCACTGGCCTGGCTGCTGAGTGTGAGCATGCTGTTGCCGAAGAGGAAATCGACGCCGCGGCTTTCTTCATCGGTGATAATCTGAGACTGGCGAACAGCAGAGAAAAACGGGCCAACCGGCAGCGGCACGTTGACGTTTCCATTGCGAGGAATCACGTCGCGATAACGGGGGAATCGGCCTTCCACAAGACGGCTGTAGACCGTACACGCGCCGGATCGCATCATCACGTCGTTTTCGTGAATGGCAATGTCCACAAATTCCGCCTGCGGATCGATGGAACGCTCGAGCAGTGACATCGCCTTGGTTGGAACAACCGTTGTTTTGGTCGGGGCTTTCGGAGAACCCTCCTTTTCACAGGCGGCTGTTGCAACAGCCAGTCGACGACTGTCGGTTGCCGCCAGTGTCACAGTGCCTTCGCCGAATTCCAGCAACAAGCCCCCGAGAGCATACCGAGTGCTTTCCGTATCCGTCGCAAATGAGGTTCGACGAATCATCTGCCGAAAGACCGGGGCGGGAATTCGAAAATAGTCCTTTTCACTGAACTGAGGAACCGGTGGGAATTCACGAGGGTCTTCACTTGTCAGCCGAAACTTCGCAGACGCGGCCTTGAACGCGATATTCTGCTCGTCAATGTTCAGTTCGAACTGCTCGTCCTGCAGTTCGCGAAGGATCGAGGAAACTCGCTGAGTGGGCAGCAATGCGTCGCCATTGGAACTGGTCGTCACGCCGCTGACCTTGTAGCGAATCGCCATTTCCTGGTCTGTTCCGACCAGTTCGACACCGGAGTTGCTGACATTCAGAAATACGTTCCGAAGGATATCTTTGGGCGTTCTGGAGGGAACGGCCGACGCGGCAATGGAGAACGCAGACGAGAACAGTGCTCGATGACAGGACAGCTGCATGGGACCCCTTTGATGCCTTTCAAAGTCTCAGGTTGATGACCTCGTTTTCGAAGCCGAAAGTTTATCACAAATGAACGGGTTTCGGTATCGTTGGCCCATCCCGTTTGCCATGTTCTGAGAATGTTCCCAAAGGCCAGCTTTTGCAGGAAAAATCGGGGGTTTCCGGGGGGGGCATGACGTCCGCTTTTCGGCCGGAGCTCCTCCTGAGAGGGCAGATTTGAGACGAAAGCCGCTTGCCCCTAGAATCCTGATCGATGTGCTCGTTCAGAACTCGCGAACAAAACCCCGACGGTCACCTGCAGGAATCGCTGTTCGTGTCTGATCCTGCCATCGTGGCGAAAGCCAGTGCCGGTTCTGTGCATGTCCCGCTCAGAATCATGTGAGGTCGGGGTTCCACGGGGACAAGAGGCTGTCAGTTCCTCGTTCTGTTCATGACTTATGACATCGTTCATCATAGGAAAGCTGCCGCGATGACCAATCGCATCTGGAATTTCTCTGCCGGTCCCGCCGTTCTTCCTGAAAGTGTCCTCGATGAGGCGCGTCAGAACCTCCTGTCGCTTGGAAACACCGGGATCGGTATCTGTGAACACTCTCATCGCGGCAAACCGTTCATGGCGGTTGCGGCCGAAGCAGAAGCCCTGTGCCGAGAATTGGCTGGCATCCCGGACGATTACGCCGTTCTGTTTCTGCAGGGAGGTGCCTCGCTGCAGTTCTCTATGGTTCCGATGAACTTCCTGACG
>JBKDRW010000095.1:0-2422 GCA_046341255.1 Planctomycetota bacterium | reverse complement strand
GATCAGAGATGCAACGTGCCGGCCTGTTTCACTGTCAAGCCCTGATGTCGGTTCGTCATACAGAACAACATCCGTCTCCGGTGCAATGGCCCTGGCAATGGCAAGTCGCTGCTGTTGCCCGCCACTCAGCACCGAAACGGCCCGGTCCGTCGGCACCTTCAGATCATACAGCAGCTCGCGGGCTCTTCCCTCACGGAAGATTTTCGCTGAGTGATCGATTGCAATCTCAACATTCTGCAGAGGACTCAGTTCATCCAGCAGAGCATAGTTCTGAAAAACGACCGCCACAGGATTCGAGGAGGCTGATAGCCCAGCTGGCACATCCGGTCGATGGAACCGGATGTCACCGGAAAAACGAATCCCGGCGGTGGATTCATCAATCAGTCCCGCAAGAATCCGAAGCAGCACCGACTTGCCCACTCCACTGCATCCCAGCAGGAGGGTCACCTCACCAGGAGCAAAGGTCGTCGAGGCGTCCCGAAGCAACTGACGCCCCCCGGCCGTTACAGTCAGACGCGAAATGGTAACAGATGTGCCTGCGGAGCCAACCGCACCAGGAGCCCTGCTGTCGGACAGAACCTCCGAAGATTGTGCTGAATCGCTCACGGGAAAATGCTCTGTTTGAACCGAGGAATCGACTCAGCTGCACTCCGGATACATCGCTTTGCTCACACAGCCAAAGCTGGCCTGAGCGACGGTGGCCGACCAGTCAGCAAGATATCCACGACGAATGTCCAATCGAGTGCCGGGATGCCGCTTGTTCCGTCGCTCTGACATTTCCTCATCGCTGACGTCAACGTTAATGGTGCCCTTCAGCAGATCGAAAGCAATCACGTCGCCATCCTGCACACAGCCGATCGGTCCGCCGACGACAGCTTCCGGAGCACAATGCACACCAATCGCGCCGTGCGATACCCCGGAGACACGCGCGTCCGAAATAAACGCTATCCTGCCGTCAAGTTCAGGGACAGCAAGCGCCGCTGTTGCAATCAGAACTTCGGGCATTCCGCACGCCACCGGCCCCATATTGCGGAGAACAATCACGCTGCCCGGCTGAATCTTTCGCTGTTCCACCGCACTCACAATGTCTCGAGGATCATCGAAACAGACCGCCTTGCCCTCGAACACCGGATCTTTCATGCTTGAGACTTTAAATACAATGCCTTCCGGAGCCAGATTCCCGAAGCAGATCTGCATATCGGCAAACGGCTTGTAACAATTTTCTTTGGTCACGATCAGATCCTGACCAACCGGAGGCTTTGGCACGTCCTTCAGATTTTCCGCCAGCGTTTTTCCAGTGACCGTCATGCAGGATCCATCAAGCAATCTACTGTCAAGCAGATGCTTCAGAAGGATCGGAGTCCCGCCGATCCTGTGAAGATCGACCATAGTTCGCGGACCCCGAGGTGCAAAACTGCAGAGCACCGGAGTGCTGCGAAAGATCGACTGAAGATCCTTCAATGTGAAATCCACGCCCGCTTCTCTGGCCAGTGCAAGAATGTGAAGCACGCCGTTCGTCGATCCGCCGGCAGCAGCGATGGTCACGGCACAGTTTCTGAATGCAGCCTTCGTCAGAATGTCACGAGGTCGCAGATTCAGCCTCAGGAGATTCGCCACGGCCTCACCGACTTTGCGACACTCTTCTTTTTTTCCGGCATCAACAGCAGGAATCGAACTGCTCGCCGGAAGCATCAGGCCAATCGCTTCCATGGCAAGTCCCCATGTGTTGAACGACGCCGCAATTCCACACCCGCCCGGCCCGGGGCACGCCTTCCGGATGATGTCCTCCGATTCCTCGTGACTCATGGCGCCCACCGAGGCTTTGGCCTGTGAGTCATAAACGTCCAGAATGGTGATGTCTTTCCCGTTATGACATCCCGGCAAAATACTGCCTCCACTGACAATCAGGCCAGGATAGTTGGTCCTCGCCAGCGCCATCGCGAAGCCAGGACCGTTTTTATCACAGTTATGCAATCCCACCATCGCGTCGTAACAATGCGATGTGATGACACATTCCGCACTGTTGGCAATCAGATTGCGAGACGGCAGACTGGCGTTACCTCCCTCATGCCCCTGAGTGATATTGTCACTCACAGCAGCTGTTCCGAACGGAAAACCAAGCATTCCGGCACTTCGGCATCCGACAGCAATCTCCTGAGCCAGTGAGTACGCATGGATGTTGCACGTATTGCCATCCAGCAGAGGCACACCGATGCCGACCTGCGGCTTATTGAAGTCATCCTGAGTCATTCCCACGGCGTAATAAAACGCAGTGACACCCTTCTGCCATCCGTGCGTCAGTTTGTGACTGTTCCAGTTGAGCATGTCTGTTCGGTTTTCAATTCTCAGTTTTCGTGAAAGTGACAAAAATCGGAGCCGGCCTCCGACGCAACCTGCAATGTTCCTCAGCCCTGAGCTTCAG
>JBKDRW010000094.1:0-3476 GCA_046341255.1 Planctomycetota bacterium | reverse complement strand
GCCCAGCATCGAGTAGATCGGCTTCGCCTTGAACATGCCCGCCAGCGACAGAAATTCACCGGTAAATCCATTCAGTCCCGGAAGTCCGATACTCGACATGGAAATGAACACCATGCTGATCGCAATCAGCGGCAGACGTGTCGCGAGTCCGCCGATCTCATCCATCATTCGGGTGTGGTAGCGTTCATAAATCATGCCGACGATGAGAAATAAGGCGCCAGTTGAAAGTCCGTGATTGATCATCTGCAGAACGCTGCCGGTGATCCCCTCCACATTCAGTGCAAACAGCCCCAGCATGCAGAAACCGAGGTGGGCGACAGAGCTGTAGGCCACCAGCTTTTTGATGTCCTTCTGAGCCAGTGCGCACAGTGAGCCGTAAATGATGCCGATGACCGACAACAGACCAAAGACCGGAAAGCCAATCTCCAGAGCTGCAGCCGGGAACAGGGGCAGACAGATGCGAAGGAAGCCATAACTTCCCAGTTTCAGAAGCACTCCAGCGAGAAGGACGCTGCCGGCCGTCGGAGCTTCCACGTGTGCCAGAGGAAGCCACGTGTGAAACGGAAACACGGGCACCTTAATCAGAAACCCGGCTGACACGGCCAGGAAAAGAGCAACCTGAAGTTGTGGATCCAGGGGATTCGCTGAAAGAAAGGCTGACAACGCTGGCAGCGAGGTCGGATTCGTCAGGCCGGCAGAAGCACAGTGCAGAACAACGTAAACCAGACCGGACAGCGTCACCAGGCTTCCACCAAGTGTGTAGAGGAAGAATTTGATGGCCGCCCACTTGCGATCCGGACCACCCCAGATCGCAATCAGAAAGAAGAGCGGAATCAGGGTCATTTCAAAGAACACATAGAACAGCACAAGGTCGAACGAACAAAAGACACCGATCAGGCCCGTTTCCAGAATCAGCAGGGCGGCATAGAACTCAGATGCTCGATCCTTGATGGCTGTCCACGAGATCAGCACACTGCAGACCGTCAGCAAAGCGGTCAGAGCGATCATCGTGACGCTGATTCCATCGATACCAAAATACAGCTCCAGCTGGAGATTTGTGCCATTTGACAGCCACGGCAACCGCAGTTCAGCACGAGGAAACATGGCCGACTTCGCCGGCGCATCGGACGTTGCGGGTGCCACACCATTCTCGAACGCGTAGGTCACACTGCCTGTGTAGGACGCGAGAAGCAGGGTGGAAAACAACAGTGCAGCCGCGCTGCCAACGCAGGCCACCCACCGTGCACTTGACTGATTCAGCGACGTTCGGAACAACATCAGCACAACGGCTGTCGTCGCAGGAAGAATCATCGATATGAAGAGAAGTGCGATCATGAACCCTCTGCACCTTTATCAGCCGAAGCTTTTGTCGCTTGTCAATTAGGAATCTGCACGTTGCGTGCAACATGCCATTCCAGATCAGAATACCGAAAGGATCACAATCACCGCGGCAACGACGCCAATCCACATCATTCCGGCGTAACTGGAAATCACGCCGTTGTGGAACTTCCGAGGAAGAGAACTCAGCATTTTCGGAACCGATCCGACAGAATCGACGATTCCATCGATCACGTGTCGGTCAAATACTGTGGACAACTTTGCCAGACCAAGAAGCGGAAGAACAATGATCACCCTGAAAATCTCGTCGAGGAAAAACTTGCCCTGTGACACGAGGTAAAGCGGTTTCATGGTCTTTGAGATGGCAACGGGAATTCCCGGGGAGGCGACATAGAACATCCACGCAAATCCAATCCCCAGCAACGCAATGACTGTGCTCGTCGCCATCACACCCCAGTGAAGATGAAATTCCGTAACCGGCGTGAGCCCCTGGGTCTTCTGAAGATACTTCGCAAACACGTGGGTGGGGCCAACCGCAAGACCAATAAACGCTGCACACACAGCGAGAATTCGTAGTGGCCACGCCATGATGGGAGTTGCTTCATGCGGATGGTGACCCGCTTCTTCAGGAAACTTTTCCGGTCCCCAGAACGTCATAAAATACGCTCGGAATGTGTAAAAAGCAGTGAGCAGCGCGGTGCTCATGGCAACCACCCGAATCACTCCGAAGAACAGGCCGTGATCCTTGCTATGAGAGGCTTCCGCAAGCACCGCAAGGATGTCGTCTTTGCTCCAGAATCCGGCCAGAAGAGGCACACCGGCGAGAGCCGCCGCTCCGACAAGAAAAGTCCAGTGTGTAATCGGCAACGCGTGTTTCAGGCCACTGAATCGACGCATATCGATCACGTCACCCATGGCATGCATGACGCTGCCTGCCGCAAGGAACAGCAATGCCTTGAAATAAGCATGCGTGAACAGATGAAACATTCCCGCTGTCACGGCGGGAGTGACGAGTTCCGCACCTGCGGCGCCGCAACCCAGCGCCATAAACATAAAGCCCAGTTGACTCACGGTCGAATAGGCCAGAACTCGCTTCAGGTCAGTCTGAGTCAATGCAGTCAAAGCTGCGATGGCTGCCGTGGCCGCTCCGATTCCGGAGACAACTAGTTGAGCCCTCGGAGCCAGCACAAATAACGGAGTGCATCGGGATACAAGGTATACGCCGGCTGTCACCATCGTGGCTGCATGAATCAATGCGCTGACCGGAGTTGGTCCTTCCATGGCATCAGGCAACCAGACCTGCAGAGGAAATTGTGCAGATTTACCCATTGCTCCGAGAAACAGGCACAGGCAGATCAGTTCCATTCGACCCGGGTTGGCCGCGTGCACAGCGCTCAGCAGATCAGCGTTTCCCAGCACGTCCGCAAATTTCAATGACTGAAAAGGATAGAGCAACTCGGCCGTTGACGGATCCATGTAACTGGTCTGCCAAAGCAGGAACATCCCCATGATCAACCCGAAGTCGCCGATTCGATTGACCACAAAGGCCTTCTTTGCGGCCGCCGCGGCAGATGGTTTCTGAAACCAGAAGCCAATCAGAAGATAACTGCAAAGGCCGACTGCCTCCCAGAACACAAACAACATCACAAAGCTGCCCGACAGCACCAGCATGCACATCGAGAAGACGAACAGGGAGACTGCCGCGAAGAACCGTGGATATCCCGGATCGTGGCTCATGTAGCCGGATCCGAACATGGCCACCAGCAGACTGACGCCGGTTACCATGGCCAGCATGATGGCGGAGATTGCGTCTGCCCGAAGCTCAAACGAAATGTCAACCGTGCCAACCTGAAGCCAGTCAAAACCTGATGCAACAACTTGAGGATTCTTCAGTCTGGCCATCTCGGCCTGCCGAAGTTCCTCCGTTCCGAACCCCTCAACCGCCGACGCAGGATTCGCAGAACGAACCGTTGCCTCCGGACCAAAGCGGGTCAGCAGGAGCCGCGACTAACGGTAAACGAAGTTCCGTCCACAGCTTAATTACTAGCGAAAGCGCCATCCGATAAAGCCACACCACAATTGCCAGGGCCAGACCCGCTTCACAGCCAGCGCCAGACAGCCTAAAAATCGTCAAGACC
>JBKDRW010000093.1:0-14141 GCA_046341255.1 Planctomycetota bacterium | reverse complement strand
CATCAGGAGACGCTGAGCAGCGGCATCCTGTGCCGGAACATCGAGGAATTGAAATGTCTTCAGCGTTCGCAGAACTTCAAGTTTCTGTGCCACAGGGATCGTCAGGAAACTCACCAGAAACCCTGACAGCGACGCCACGGCACTTTCAGAGGAAAGTCGCACGGACGCGCTGGGTGACGCCGACACATCCTGCAGAGACAGCTTCAGATCAAGACGATTTTCAGCCCCGTCTCTCCACTTGTGGACTGCAGCCGCACTCGCCCCGTGAATATGGTGCAGGAAAAACTGCTCCAACTGCCTTGCAATGTCCTCTCGCTGTTCCCGGGTCAGCATTGCCGAGTCGGAAATATGGCGCCCCGCGGATCGATGATCCGCCAGGCACCGATACAGATAGATTCGGTCGTACTCATTCTTCAGTGGCAGCCCGGTGATCAGCTTCATCCCGCTGCGCAGACTTTCTCCGGATGGAGGAAAGGAATGAATGAGCTCCACAAGTTCAGTCCCAAGAATCCACGCGGCGTCTCGCTGACGAAATCCCGTCCCGTAAATGCTGGCCGCTTCCACTCCGACGACCGCAATGATCTGATGCAGTACAGCAATCGCCTGACGATCGACCACATTTTCAATGAGTTTCGATGCTCCGCGTTTGCCAAGTTCCGTGGCAAGCCACCATGCTCCGATCGTCGCCGGATTGGATGCAGACGCAATGCGACCAGCGTAGAGGCCACGACTCAGGTAAGACACCCAGGGACCGGCCTTCTGATACATCCCGTAACCCGTGATGGCTTTCTGGAAATAACCATACAGAGTACTGATGTTGTATTGCTGAACGTTGACCGGAAGCTGCTCCAGCAGCACAAGGACATGCAGACACACCCGGCTTGCCGCCCGCGCCAGCTGCTCAAAACTGGTTTCCAGCAGCGGGTTTTCCGCCTCCGGTTTGTAGACCTGCGCAACCTTCCGAAACAACTGATGCGATTCGTCGCGGATCGACAGGATGTCCACTTTGCCATTCACGGTATACCCGTTCTGGCGGATTTTTTCATAGACGCGTTCGGCTTCCGTTTCCAGCAGCTGCCGAACTTTGCGATCGTTCTCGGACAACTGATGAAGCTCGGCTGTCGCACGCGACGCATGCAGATCGTCAACTGGGTACTCGAGAAACTCCTGAAATCGGGCCAATCGGCTGGCCAGCATCTGCTCGCGCTCATGCAGCCCCGCAAAACGCTGTTCGATTTCCGCAAGCAGCGCTGTCCTTGTCTCGTCAAATTGGGAGAGCTGAAGCTGCAGTGCTTCCGTTCGCCGCTGCAGTTCAATCTGAGCGGCCGTCCTTGCGGCGTCGCTGACGGAGGCCCGAAGCCAATACAGCAGAACCACCGAAGTCGCAGCAGTCAGCAACAGTGTCCAGAATGCAGGGCTCCCGGGCGAACCCAGCAGCAACGCATGCAGACAAAGGCTCAGGGCAACACCAATGACCAGCACTCTGGGAGCCACGCGAGTCATCGATCGCTCTCAGTCTGAATTCACAGCCGACAACAATGCGGACTGCAGGGTCCCGCCTCCGGTGGAGGACAGTTGGACGCAATCGGAAGCCCCGAAGCCACACGTCCGGCCGAAGCACTCATGAGCTTCTCCAGTTTCTTCGAACCACATTTCGGACAGACAGGCTTTTCCTGTCGTCCGACCAGTTGTTCGCACTGGTGATGACATTCCTCACAATAAAATTCAAACAAAGGCACGTTTTCGCTCCGACAGATAATGCAACTGAATCAACGGATTCAGACCAACGCATTCTGACTGACAATCGAGTGTCGTCATCAGAATTCCATTCCGATTCATTCATTCCAGCGCTGCAGATCATGTCACAGCGAACGACGTGATCGATCAGGAATCCGGACCAGACACAGACTCCGGAATGCCGCCTGGAAAGCCTGATCAGACAATAATCACGGTTTCCGCAGGCCACCGTCTGATGACAGGATGATGCTGTATCGGCTCAAAATCAAGTCGTCGTCCTGCCAGATGTCCTGCTTCGACCATGTTGGCTCGGATCACGCCCCCCTGACACAATCGAATCTTTCCGACTCGTTTCAGGAAAGAATGACGATTCGTCAGAAAAGTCTACGCGAGAAAACGCCGCTGAATTCCGGTGACCTTCGTTTCCACCGAGGAGCCTGCGTGCCTGAAGCTTCTGAATGGATTCGTCTTTTCCGGGGAAACATTATGATGTCGTGCGTATAGCAGTCGTCCCATGCGACGATCGACACCACTTGATTCGGAAGGCCGTCATCGATAGGAATCAGCGAACCGCCTGACAATCGGATCCTGCTCACTCATCGCCACCGTCGGTCGCCGTTTCTGCCGTGTTCGTGATTGTCCCGTGCCCGAGCAGAGAGTAACGCTCTTCCGCGTGGCCCCCGAAAAACCATTCAATCAGATTGCGAATCAGAGATGCCAGATTCATTTCTCACAGACCTGTTGATGACACCGGGAACTTCCGGAGCGGAATCGTCCATTCAGAACGTCGTGCGTCAGTTCGCAGGCAACTTCGTGGACGACATCACCATGGATACACATGGAAGTGTCCATGCCGTGGTCAACAGAACCGGCGATCCCACGATCCTGCTGGATGCGCATTGCGATCAGATTGGCCTGATCGTGCGTCATATTGACAGTCTGGGCTTTCTGCGAGTCAATCCCGTTGGCGGATGGGACATTCAGATTCTGCTCGGCCAGAAAGTTGTGGTCCACACGTCATCAGGACCGGTGCCGGGGGTGATCGCTCGCAAGCCCATTCACCTGCTTGATCCTGACGAGCGAAAAACGGTTCCGAAGATGAAGGAACTATGGGTCGATATCGGATCGCTCAGTGAAGCCGAGACTCGTTCCATCGTTCGCATCGGAGATTATATGACTCCTGAACCCTGCGTGCGTGAACTTCGCAACGGACGCCTCGCCGGAGTCGCCATGGATGATCGCACAGGGATCTGGGTCATCATGAATGCCCTGAAAATGGTGGCTGAAAGAAAACCGGCCGCCAAAGTTGTGGGCGTTTCGGCAGCGCAGGAAGAAATCGGACTCCGCGGTGCAATGACCAGCGCATGGGCGGTCAATCCGAAAGTCGCCATCGCTGTGGACGTGACCCATGCAACCGACTGTCCCGGCATTGACCAGAATGAGTTCGGGCGAATCGAGATCGGCAAAGGTCCGGTAATCGTTCGGGGCCCCAACGTGAACCCCGTCGTGTTTGATCTGCTGACGACGATTGCACGAGATCAGCAGATTCCCCATCAGATCGGCGCTCTGGGATACCCCGCGAGCAACGATGGGGCCGCAATTCAGGTCACTCGAGGTGGTGTGGCAACAGGACTTGTCACCTTACCGAATCGTTATATGCACAGCCCGGTGGAACTTGTCGCTGAGTCGGATCTGGAACATGCGGCTCGTCTGATTGCAGCTTTCTGCCTCACCATCAACGCATACACCGACTTCACCCCGGCATAAACAAAGGCGTGAAGGCCCTGATTCAGACAGCAGATCCGGCACCGGAAGTGACATCGCAACGGTTCTGAACACGGCCCATCTGCTGCAGCCTGCGCGGCAAACACCATGTCGCTCCACCACAAGAGTCGGTGCCGGTGTCAGCCGCGCTTCCTGATCGACTCGCCGAAACACCACACCGAAGAACCCGTGGCCAGTACAAGCCAGGGGTTCTTCCACTCTTCCACGACCAACCAGCGCAGATGCATCCCGCTGTATCCTGCAGAGTCCCGTTCTGTCCGGGTCCTGCGAAGCGCGTGGGTGCTTCACACGTCAAGGTCGTTCAACGGTCACGGCCATAATGATCGGAGCCGACCGATCAGGGCCTTTCACCAGCTCGATCGTGTCGATCACAACGTCGGTCTTTTTCGGATGGATCAGCACTCGGCGAACCTGCTGCCCACCCAGCATGAAGGCGAAATCAGATTTCGGCACATCGACTTTGCGAATGTAGTCGGCCATGTGAACCCCGTTGATCAGCTCAATATCCTCGGTCGCACCACCTTTGTAGTGCAGACGCACGATCATCGAGACTGTCTTTGCGTCGTCATAAGGGAAGTTCCACCCGCCGACACCCCCCAGAATGTGAATCGCCTTCGCTTCACTGTTACAGGGCAATGTCACAGATTTTGGCATGGAGGCCGGCAGCGGTGAATTGGGACCATACAACAGAATGATATTACGAACGGTCTTGCCCCGAGGATCCGTCAGAATAAACGGAACATCCTGGAAGATCTTCGGAGTCCAGTCACCGAACACCATACGATCAGGACCATCATCACCGTCACTGAACAGCCCCTTCGTGCTGATCGCAGTCGCGTAACGATCGAGAGATACCGGGATGAATTTGCCTTTATCCGTCAGAAACGCAAGCAGATTCGACAGTTCTTCAGTGGTCATCTGCTTTTCAAAGCCTTCCGGCATCAGCGACTTTCGGGACCTCACGAGTTCATCGATGTCTTCCCGTGCGATCTGATTTTCTTTCCCTTCCGTGTCGATCAGAGTGATGGCAGTTCGCGATTCTCCGGACATCATGCCGTTGATCACAATGCCGTCCGTCCTGACAACCGTGTAGATCCGAAAGTTGCCTTCGACGCTTCGACTGGGATCGATAATGTGTGTCAGCAGTTCATGCCTCGGATGGACGGCCATACCGGTGAGATTTGGTCCGATCGCCTTGCCTTCAGTGCCGTGCATGTGACACTTGGAGCAATGCTTCAGAAACATGGCCTTTCCCGCTTTGGCGTCACCTTCTTCATCGCAGATGGGTAGCAGTGACTTAAGCACCTTGTCACGATCCGCATCCGGCAGACCACCGCCAGCGGCCATCAGAGTTTCAGCCAATGCACGAATGTCCTTATCCGGATGAACACGCAACGCCTGTTTCTGATCCAGCGACAGATCTCCGATCTCCAGTCGACCGGCCTGAACAGCTGCCAGCAGTGCAGACGTCGTTGCCGGACGAGACAGCAGCACACGCATCGCCGCGGACTTCATCTGAGGTGTCATCTGATCCATACGACTGATGATCAATTCTCCCGCCGTCTCGGCGGTGCTTTGTCCAGCCGCCTCGATCAGACCAATGCCGACATCGGGAATTGTCTGAAGATTGATGACATTCAGTACGGATTCCAGCACCTGCGTGTTACCGGGCTGGAAACTGACCGCTTCCTTTGCGGAACTCACCCGATCGTTCGTCGCCGCATTTTCGTCGGCGACCAGTTTCAGCAGCGAATCAACAATTTCCCTCGTGTATGACTCGAGTGATTTGGATCCACAGATCGAAGCAACTCGCACCACTTTGCCTCGCTGCTGGCCTGAAGTTGCCTCCAGTAACTTCACCAGAGCCTTATCAAGTCCGTCAGTCACCTCAGGACTGAAACCAGCCGGCAGACCTTCAATCAGCCCCTGCAGCGCGGCATCCGTCACCGCAGGCTGGGCCATCGACAGGTCCGTCAGCAATCCCTCCAGTGTGACAGCATCCGGTCGGCTGCGTCCGACATGCTCGGCAACGCGACCGGCAATCTGCAGCGACGATGCCGGTGTTTCGTGACCCGCCACGGCTGAAAATCGGCTCAGATTCTGAGTGCAATGAACAGAAGCCGCGATGGTCAGGGCGTCAACCATCACTGGATCATCGGGCGCCTTCGCTGCTGCAGAGAAGATTACGCTGGCAGCATCCGAGGAAACAGGCATATCTGAGAGAGTGACGAACGACTGCAGTCGCACCTGAGCGTCTGCGTCCGTGAAAACTGCCGGCGAGGACAGCAGCGTCTTCAGCCCCGCTTCATTGTGAGGCAGGACCGCAATCGCATGACGACGTACACCCGGAGACACATGTCCGAGCGCCGACGCAACCGCCTTCAGATCGTCGACACCCAGCCCCTTCAGTGTCTGCAAGGCATGCATAACACCGACATTCAGGCCGATCTCATCGACAGACGGATCCTCGATCATCGCCAGTAACTGCGGAGCCGCGTCTGTGGCTTGCCTTTCGACGAGCAACCGCTGAGCCTGCAAACGCCAGTTCATGGAAGGATGACTCAGCGTCTCCACCAACTCAGACACGGACGCATTGGCAAGGCTTTTCCATGGATGCATCACATCCTGACCTTCGGCATTGGGAAGAACTCGGTAAATGCGACCATGCTTCTTGTCTCGCAGGTCGCTCTCGTAGGCGTTTCCTTTTCCTGTTTTGAATCCCTGCGGAGTCGGATTGTGCTGAATGATGAAGTTGTACCAGTCGATGACCCAGACCGCTCCGTCCGGACCAACCTCCGCCATGATCGGAGACGCCCATTCGTCATCACTGGCCAGAAGATTCGTCGGGCTGGTGGATTTGTACGTCGCACCATCTCGACGCAGCAGGAACGTTCCGATCAGGTGTCCCGTGGGCTCGCAGACAAACGCCGTCTTGTTCCACCACTGCATCGGAAACGTGCGAGCGGTGTAAAGAGCATG
This sequence comes from Planctomycetota bacterium, assembly GCA_046341255.1. Taxonomy (GTDB): domain Bacteria; phylum Planctomycetota; class Planctomycetia; order Planctomycetales; family Planctomycetaceae; genus SXXK01. The sequence continues at coordinate 7,640 of JBKDRW010000093.1, read as the reverse complement.
TCCGGCACCAGCCGTATAGCCTCCGAACTGGTCAACCTGTCGGACATTCTCCGTGATCGGACTGAACTTCCACGTATCAGCGATTGTGCCGATATCCGGAGCCGCCCAGCCTCGAACCTTCTCGTAATAACGATTTGCGATCGGCACAAACGTGCTCGGATTATGATTCGCCGTGGAACCAAATACGAGCCCTTCCTCGCTGAGCCCCAGGCCCCACGTGTTATTGTTAGTGGATCGTATAAACTCAACGTCCGTCACTTTCGGTGGATCCGTGTTCGAAAGTCTGAATCTCCAGAAGCCCTGTCGAAACGAGTCCGACTTCTTCCCATCAAACTCCGGCGCACTGTCGTTGTAGCCCTGCATGGCCCAGATCCAGTTGTCGAGTCCATAACGAAAATTGCTGATTCCGCCATGAGTATCCCCGGCGCCGAACCCGGTCATCAGCACTGTCGTCTGGTCAGCTTTGTCATCACCATTGGTGTCTTTCAGATAGATGGTTTCTGTCGCATTGTGCACCACGGCGCCACCGCGAAAGATCATGATGGCTGTCGGGATGGAAAGACCTTCGGCGAAGATCGTGAACTTATCGGCAACATGATCACCGTCGGTGTCTTCACAGATTCGAATACGGTCGCGGTTCTGACCAAGTTCATTCGGATAGTCGAGCGTTTCGCAGATCCACAGACGGCCTCGTTCATCCCAGTTCATGGCAATCGGCTTGGCCTGGAAGTTGCGTTCGTCAGCATAACGTCGCAGGACCATGCCTTCGGGCATCGAATAGTGTTTCATGGACTCTTCGACGCTCAGAGGAAGCTGCATCGTCGACTTGGGTGCTCCCTGAACACCCCACTGACGACCGGGCGTGTAGTTCGGAATTTTCGGGCCGACATCGACGTATTCAAACGGCTTCACATCCTTCGTCAGTTCCGTCATCTTCGGAGGCGTGAAGGATTCTGTGTTCTGAAATGCGGGCACGACAGACACGTCTTTGCCGCATGCCCAGCGAATACCGCGTTCGACAAGATTTGGAAATCCCGGGTTCGTCCATGTGCGTGAATCATGTCCCCACGCCGTGTAGAAGACTCTCCCTTTGCCGTGCGTGCGAATCCACGTCCATGGTTCCTTCGTATTGCCCGGAGCCTGATCGCCTTCGACTCGGTATTCAAGAACGGTGCGGTTCTCTTCATTGTGCAGAGTATGGATGTACGTTTCGTCCCAGCTTGTAAAGCCGCCGAAGCCCTTCATGATCGGATGAGCGGGCTCCGCATTGACGACGCCAAACACCTGGCCGCCGTGTCGCTGAAACTGACCGCCCATGAGCTTCACGATCTCGGCATTGTTTCGCCAGCAGAACGTCGCACAGTGCAGCGGGATGAATCCCTTGCCGTCAGCAACGTAATCCAGCACCGCCTTGGCCTGAGCGTCTTCGATCTTGTCGATGTTGGCGTAGAGGACGAGCCCATCAAAGCCTGCCAGCGTTTCTGCTGTCAGGTCGTCCATGCGGTCCGTATACTTCAGCTCGATTCCCCGAGCTTCAAGGATCGGAGCCAGTTCATGAAATCTGTCCGACGGCCGATGATGACCATTATCACCCATGAAAAGCAGTTTCAGGTCCGCAGCGGGTGCGGTGCTCGTCACGGTGAGCACAAGCAGCAGAATCAAAGCGCGAAGGAACGAGGGAACATGGGAAAATAACGTGTTCATACGGCACCGTGTTGATGTGGGAGCATTGGGACTAAATTCTTATGGATGTGGCCGGGTAATCGGAAGACAGCTGCAAAGCTGCTGTCTTCCAGCTTTTTCCGGATGGAGAAACGCATTCTGCAAAGGTCCTCTTCTGCTGATGCCGTGCTGACAGATCCCGGTCCACTCAGACTGAGCAAGTCGAACCTTCTGATCAGCCTGATCCAGCTTTCAGCCATTGGCAGCCAGTTTTCAATCATTGACTGATCCATCATTGCAGCATATTCGCTCATCATCATTCGTCGATCTTGTTCCGGTGCTTCATTGCTCAGCCTTGTTGAGCTCATAGGGACTCGACGTCAGAAACTAAGTCGTAACAATCACCCAGATCACCGGCAGCACAGCCACCAGCAGTGATGACACAAAAATTACGAGCAGGGGAGCAACAACAAACCACTGAGTCATACGCCGGCTGCCGGACAGGACACCCTCACAGCTCTCAACGAAACCACGAATTCGACCTGAGTCGTCTGCCAAACCTTCGATCACTCGGACTCCACGCTGAGAGGGGCGGCCATGATCCATGGATTCCACTCGCTTCAGAAACCCGAATGCCAGGGGCTGAATAGTCTTGTTGCTGATCCAAATCAACGGCATGGCCAGAAGACCAAATGATCTCTCCAGCACTTTTCTCATGCCGGGAATCATGACATCTTTAAAGATCTGAGCCATCAACTGTGATCCAGAGAGCATCTGCATCGAACCACTCTGGAGCGATGCACGGTCGGATGCGGCCTGCTGCGTCAACTGCAGTGTCAGACGGAGAATGGAACCCGTACTCTTCAGCATTCCCACCCCGATCCGAAGCAGTCCCAGTCCAACGCCAGCCATAATGCTGATGAAAATGGCATAGCCACACATCAGGAGAGACGACACAGGAGCCAGATTGGACCAGGAATGAATGAGCCAGACCAGGACACTACCGCCCGCCAAAGCCACAATCAAACAGAATGCGAGACGAAACAGCGCATCCTTGACACTCAAAAGCCCGGCAATTTCCTCCAGAAGTTCAGGTGTCGAATACCTCTGCAGATCAAATGGCTGCGGCGAGTCGTCATCTCGTCCCTGCAGGTTGCCTGTCGACATCACTCCTCCTGGAGACCGACTCCGTTGCACGAACTCAGACGCAAACCAACCCGGCAGCCGGGAATCAACCGAACAACAGGCTGACACCCAGCGGCTCAGGGATGTCAAGACAGCGCGTTATCCCAGTGTGAACTCGGGCAACCGCACAATCTCACCGCCTTTTAACGCAGATTCATGAGCACAGATCCCGACACACGTCCAGTTCGCAGATGTCACCGCGTTCGGACGAGGATCGCGATCTTCCACCAGCGCGCTCAGCATTTCGTGAGCGAGGTGCGGATGAGATCCGCCGTGGCCACCCCCCTGAAGAAACGACAAATGATCAGCATCATGGATTTCCGAAGGCAGTGTAAACCGCCGAATCGGTTCCGGAAGAAGATGGGCGTAGTCCGGTACTGAGATCTTTTCCGGAATCTCAGGCTCCGGCTTCTTCGCCGTATGAATCACATGGGGCTCATGCTCGACCAGCGTCCATTCGAAACTCTTCTTCGTGCCGTACACATCAAAACTCTCGCGATACTGGCGAGCCACATCATAGAGACACCGCCAGATGTGAGCCGTCAGATCGGTGTTCTTGATCTTGATGTGGCAGGTTTCCAGAGCAAACTTGTTGCCAGACTTCTGAGCGATATCATCGCGAACAGTCCCGCTGCCGAAGCAACTGACGTATTCCGCCAGCCCATCCACAAGCCCAAGGCACGGGCTGACCACGTGCGTCGCATAGTGCATCGGGATCATCTTCTCCCAATAGGCCGGCCAGCCATCCATGTCCTGAGGATGCGATGCCGCGAGATGCTGAATCTTGCCGAGTTCGCCCTTCTTGTACATTTCTTTGATAAACAGATACTCGCGGCTATAGACGACGGTTTCGGCCATCATGTACTTCAGCCCCGTCTTTTTCACCTTTTCCACAATCTGTCGGCATTCTTCGATCGTCGTCGCCATCGGAACGGTGCACATCACATGCTTGCCGGCGTCAAGTGCTTTCAGTGACATCCACGCATGATCGCTGATCGGGCTGTTGATGTGCACAAAGTCGATATCTTTGTCGGCAAGTACGTCATCGTAGCTCGTGTACCGCTTGTCGATCCCGAACTGGTCCCCACACTTCTTCAGTTCCGCCGGATCGCGACGGCAGATCGCCGCGACGTTCGCATTCGGGTGAGCCTGATAGATTGGAATAAACTCCGCTCCAAAACCAAGACCGATCATCGCGACGTTGAACTGTTTGGCCATGCATTTACCCTGTTGATTTCCGGAAGTTGTGGAGACTGTGGAAGGACCTTCGAACAGTGTGTCAAATCCTGCCGTCGTCTTCACCTCCTCGCCATGAGTTATCGCGCAAAAGACTTGAGAAATTTTACCGCTGACCGTTTCCATGACGATTCGTCTGGTTGCAGTCGAAGGAATTCCTGCCATGATTTGCCAACCCATGTTCCGACGCAACCGGCCATCCCACTCACGAGTGTTTTCATGACGATTCTGACAGATCAAAGTGTCGCAGGGTCGCGTCATGTCGCATGATTCTGACCACGGTCTACCGCCGAGTCCGTCATCTGATGAGCGTCTCCAGACACCCGTTCAATTTGTTCGTGGAGTCGGTCCTCAGCGGGCAGAACTCCTGAGAAACCTGAACATCGTCACGGGCCGCGATCTGTTGTTTCATGTGCCGCACAGCGTCAATGATTTCAGCGATCTTCGTCCGGTGCCCCGACTGGAATCGGATCTGGAGCAATCCGTCCATGGCTTCGTTGTGGACCGCGACGTCCGACAACTGACCAAGGGCCGCACCATGGTCGGAATCCTTCTCGACTGTGAGGGCCATTACGTTCGAGGCGTGTGGTTTAATCAACCGTGGATGTTCAAGAAGTTTCGTGACAATGAACACCTGATCTTCAGTGGCAAACCTCAGAGAAAAGCGGGCCGCTGGGAATTCAACGGCCCACGAGTCCACGTTCTCGCGCCCGATGACGATCTTGAATCTTCCGTGGGCATTCTGCCCCGGTACGCACTCACGGACGGGATCAAAATGGATGCCATGCGACGCATGGTTCGTTCTGCCGTCGAAGAATTCGCCGATGAAGTCCTCGATCCCCTCCCGGAATCGTTTCGAACCCACCACCAGCTTCCTGATCTTGCCACAGCATTGAAGTGGCTGCATCTGCCAGAGTCTGTGAAACAGTGGGAGGCCGGTCGTTATCGGATTCTGCTCGATGACCTTCTGGAGTTTCAGTTGGGTCTGGCCCTGCGTCGACGCACGTTCGGACGAACACTTCTGGCCCCGCCCATCGACGTGTCCGCAAAGGTCGACGCTCGGATTCGACGCTTGTTTTCGTTCCGTTTGACTGAGGGCCAGGATCGATCCATTCGCGAAATCGTTGCTGACCTCCGCAAACCTCATCCCATGCATCGACTGCTTCAGGCCGATGTCGGTGCCGGAAAAACGGCAGTGGCCGTCTACGCGATGCTCTCGGCAATTGCCGCCGGCTACCAGGCCGCGCTGATGGCTCCGACAGAGGTCCTGGCAACTCAGCACTGGGAAACGTTTGATGAGCTGCTGGCGGAAAGTCGTGTGAAGCGTTGCCTGCTTCTCGGGGGGCTGCCGGCAGCGAAACGGCGGGAACTGCTGAATGAAATCTCATCAGGTTCCATGAATCTGGTCATCGGCACACAGGCCGTCATCCAGGACAGTGTCCGATTCCGGAATTTGTCCCTTGTGGTCATCGACGAGCAGCATCGATTTGGTGTCCGTCAGCGAGCCCGTTTCACCACGGCGGACAGAAGCCCACATATCCTGGTGATGACCGCGACACCCATACCACGCAGTCTGTGTCTGACGCAGTTCGGTGATCTGGATATCTCGACCATCAACGAACTGCCGCCCGGTCGTCAGAAGGTCATCACTGCCAGAATCATGAGCCCGTCGGAGCAGGCTCGGATGTGGCAGTTTGTTCGCGAACAGGTGGAGAAAGGTCGACAGGCTTACGTGGTGTGTCCGCGCGTTGAGGAGAAGTCTGAAGAGGACGCCGCATCCGCCGAATCCGCGTTTCGTCTGCTCAGTCGTACTGAGCTATCCGGGCTTCGAGTGGACCTGCTGCACGGTCGAATGGAGCGCGAACAGCGTCATGAAGTGATGGACCGGTTTCGAAATCATGAGTCGGACGTGCTTGTGTCCACAACCGTCATCGAAGTGGGTGTCAACGTTCCGAATGCCACGCTGATGATCATCCAGCAGGCCGACAGTTTTGGACTGGCTCAACTGCACCAGCTGCGAGGTCGTATCTGCCGAGGAAGTTTTCAGGGCTACTGCTTTCTGCTCTCAACATCCGAGTTTCCCGAAGCGATCGAACGCCTCACGGCTCTCGAGAAATCGTCCGACGGCTTTGCACTGGCCGAAAAGGATGCCGAACTCCGCGGACCAGGCGACATTCTTGGTCTTCGACAAAGCGGCGCAATGCCGCTCCGGGTCGCCGATCCGGTGCGTGACCTCAGTATCCTTCAGGTGGCTCGTCGAATGGCACAGGATCTTGTGGATGATGGTCGCTTTGATCAGCCTGAATTCCGCAACCTGCGAACCATTGTGATCACCCGCTTCGCCAATCTGCTCGACCTCCCGCAGACCGGGTGAGTCAATCCTCAGTCCGGATCCTGCCACGGTTCTCGAAGAGCAAACAATCCCTGAGTGATCGCCAGCCTTCTGGTCGAAGAGAAAGTGGCCGCACATCCTCGTGTTTCCTCCGGGCACACAGGCTTTGCACCTGTCAATGCTCGACCGTACCGACGAACACTGGACGAAATGCCGTCAACCGGTGGCAAGTATCTCCTTCACCACACGTCCATGAATGTCAGTCGCATACCGCGGCCGCGTCGAACCATCTCTGATCACGCCACCACCTTATTCGGCAGCCGAATACGGCCGTAACGTTTTCCAGTGGCATCGTAGAGCAGAATTTCGTTCGACGGCTCAGCCCAAACGGCGGCAAGCTTTACGGAACGGGGTCCGTGCAGGACAAACTGATACCCACAGCGACGACCATTCTGAAGCAGCTCCAGTTCGCTCATCGGAAAATGATGCTCAAGCAGATTTTCTTTTCGGCAGAGGGTTACATGGATGAAGGTTCGGAGCTGATCCAGAGATCGTACATCCGAAGGGTTGGAGGGCACACACGCATTCACGGGCTGACACATTCAGGAAAAATCCCTAAGAATCAGATGAGAGTCGCTGCGGTCTGGAGAGAGTTTAACGTCTGTGACACGCCATTTTCTGACAGAAGACTTTGCGTTCGATGGTTGCGGTCCAGCGAAAGGCGACTCGAAAAGATTGAGACATTCTTTTCGAAAGTCTGCCGATAGGCCTGCAGAATGGACATCGTCCTGCCTGCGGACTCATCGGATGCCGGGCTTGTCTGTGGCAATGTCCGCCGAGAAATCACGGCAGGAATGAGTCCCACATCACGCCCTGAGAATGCCTGAAGAGCAACGCGTTTTTCCCCGGAACAGCGTCGAAAAGGCTGCTCCGGATCTTCTGCACGCAGTCGCCAGGCGGGCACAGGTGGCAAAGGTATCGGATCAGGAACGCGATGACTTGTCGCTTTGCTTCGCTCCGGGCAAAGACGACAGGAACGCTTTGATACGCAGAATCGCGTCGACCCGACTCCTGAACCAGAAACTCGGCTATCCGGATCAGATTCGCTCAAGCCGCAGCCCGCACATCATGCTTCGGTCCCGAACAGGACGTCGGCGGCTGTCCATGTCGAGACAGAAGTGAGCACTGGACACCGCACGATGCGATATCGCAGGCGGCCAGAGGC
>JBKDRW010000092.1:0-6846 GCA_046341255.1 Planctomycetota bacterium | reverse complement strand
GATATCTCCATGGATCGTCCCGGCGGAGTGGGCGTGGGCCAGCGCTGCAGCAACGTCGGCTCCGAGCTTCGCAAGTCGGCGGAAATCGGCTGTGGGACCGATCAATTTCAGAGGTGGTATGCGGTTTTTCGTGGAACCACGACTTCCTTTCGCCTGTGCGTCCGTCGCGACTGTCTGCCCATCTGTGGTTGCGAACGCTGAGGACGAGTTGTCCTCAGGTTGCCCATTGCTTCGGAGTTGAGGGTTCGCTCGATACTCTTCCATCAACCGCTCGAGGCTGATGCCTTCGATCAACGACGTCGTGAGGTAATGAATCCCGTTGACTTCGCCGAAGTCGTGGACAGGAATGATGTTGGGGTGGCTCAGGCATGATGCCGCTTTGGCCGCACGTCGGAATTGTTCTGAAGTGCCGGGCCCTTTCTTGCACGCCGGAAAAGTTATGATGGCCAGTCGCCGCAGAAGTTTCGGATGTTCGGCCTCGTAGACGGCTCGCGTTTCGCATTTGCTGATCTGTCGAATGACACGATACTCGGGTGGCAACTTCGGTATCGGTTCTGTCTCTGGTGTCGAGCCTGATTCCGAAGCCTGGGGTGTCCTTGGTACCAACCCTTCGGCCATCAGCAGAGCTGGGAATTCAGCAAGGATGCGATCAGAAAAATAGGGATATTGACGCGCGAATTCGCGAACGGGAATCCCCTGTCCCTTGCGCAGTAGCGACTTGAACTCATCGAGCAGGTTGCTGAGTTGCACGTCGACTGCAGAGTTGTTGACAACGGTTGTCATGATCAGGTGATTCCGTATCCAGACGTGTCAGTCTTTTGCAGTTTTCCTGCCGTCGACAATGCTCCGCTGCCATCGGATCCTTGTGGGTCGAAGTGTGATCTGAAGCCACCATCGCCGAAGCCACTTGGAATGCTCGCGGACAGGCAACTTTTGATGGACTTGTTTTGCCTCCTCGATGATCTCGCAGACTTTTCGAACGCCGGAAGATTCAACGATGGATTAGTAATAAGAAGAAGCCATCGATTTTGTGAGACTTCCGACGACATCCATTCAGTCCGGGGCTGAACCTGACAAGGTCGGCCTTGCTCGTGTTCTGAAGTTGATGTGGAAGTCATATTGAGTCCTCAGATGGCCATCTGCCAGGACGAGGTCGGACGGGAGGGTTTACCCTCGAAAGTGGCTCAGCTCCCAGATCAGAAATGACATCGCCACATGATTGCTCTTAGGTCACCGGGCATGGCTTGCCAAACTCCCTCGTAATTGCTGCAGGCTGGTGCGGTTTGTCGTGTGGCTAAGGATGTTACAGGTGTCAGAAACCGCAGATTCCGTATGAGTGAATGCCCTCAGCGCGCGAATTCGCACAAGGTCTGCGCTCCGGTCCGCGCGCTGCACAATGGTGACGCTGCAGGTTGAGGCATCGAAAGAATTCCGGTGATGATTCCACCTTGCGAAACAGGGGGCTTGAGCCGCGAAGTTTCAAATCGGGACCAGGCAACCGTTCTCGGCGCGATCTTTGCGAAGTCGTTTCGACGTCTCTCTGTGCCATTTGCCTCTGTGAAGGGAGTTTCCCATGTCTTCGATTTTTCAGGCTGGAAAGCCTCGCTTGATTCTGTCAGCCGTCGTCGTGTTGGCTCTGATGGCATTGGCTCGGATGCTCGACTCAGCAACATCAGTATCTGCTGATGAGAATCGCGCTGCGGGTGCAAACACTCAACAGGATCCTCAAGATGGAGGCAACGCCGATAAGAAGGAGGAGCCGGGCGGAAATCTTGACCGCTTTATGCGACAGAAGCTGCAGGCATCCACGATGATTCTGGAGGGGTTGTGTACCGAAGATCTGGCCATGGTCAATAAAGGTGCGGAGACTCTGTTGAAAATGAGCAAGGAAGAGAAATGGCGAGTCTCCAATGACATGATGTATCGTCGCTACAGCACCGAGTTCGGTCATGCTGTCGAGGAGCTTCAGAAGGAGGCCACGGACAACGACATGGATGGAACATCGCTGGCATGGGTCAATGTGACCATGAAGTGCCTCAAATGTCACGAATGGGTCCGTGGAACCATCCTTGCCGAATCTCCTCTGAAATAGCGAATGTATTCAGCGGACAGAATGCCTGATCACTACGGCTCGATCGATTGGTGTTCCTATTGCTTGTCCCGGTTGTAATTCCTTCCACGAATGGACGTGGTGGAAAGCCGTGGATTGAGGCGTTGGTCATGACTGCTGTTTGGCATGTCATGTGCAGATCATTTCAGCGAGCCTGTATCGCACGGAAGTTGAATTATGAAAATCACGTCCCCACTGGTTGGTCTTCAGGTCGGATGCGTTGCACTGATGATGAGTTCTGCCGTCATCACGTTGGCTTGCCTCGAGCAGCCGATTTCGGCGTCTGTTGAACCCGTATGGGTCTCTCGGAACGAGCAGCAGGATGAGATCGCCGCGCCGCCGGATAAGAATGCCATGGAGAAGTTCATGGCAAGAAAGCTGCTGGCTGCACAGAAAACTCTCGAAGCGATTGCGAAGGATGACTTTGAATCGATTCGAAAGTCAACCGATGAGATGATCGATCTGAGTCGACATGAGGCTTGGGAACGTATGGCGAGTGCGAGATTTGTTCAGGATACGGCGGACTTTGTTTCAGCCGCTGAGTTCCTCCGCCGGATGGCCGATGCCGAAGACTCAGAAGGCGTTTCGCTTGGTTTCACACGTCTCACGCTGAATTGTGCCACCTGCCATGGTCATGTTCGCAGAGCTGCAGTGGCCGAACTTTCCATGCCGGCCGCGACGTTGATTGTGCAGCAGCCTTTCGACCGATCTCTCTTGAAGTGATTTTTGTATTGTACCATCAGTGATGTTGATGGTGATTGATGTCAGGATGACTTCCCGTGTTAGCCACTTCGGCAATCGTCAGGAGTTTTGATCGTGACGACCGGAAGTGAGGAGAGCGGCAAATGATGCCGCGGATGTCCCGAGGAAGGCAGCCTGAAATGTTCCGCGTGCTTTATCAGACAGCTCCAGTCTCGTCGGAATCAACCACAGTTGTTCCGGACGAAAGCAGGGAGCTGGTAATTCGTCTTGAGCGCCGGCTCCAGTGCCTGATGCAGGTTGCAGTGCGTGTGCATGTCTGCGAAGACCAGTTGCAGCTATTCGGAACCGTGCCGTCATGGTACATGAAGCAGCAGGCACAGGAAACGGCTCGTGAGCTTGCTCCTGAGTATCGCATTCGAAATGAACTTCGCGTTGCGATCTGAAACAGGCGGCAAGAACTGCTCACTGCAGGAAATCTCAGTCGCTTATGAGGGTGCCTGCAGGTCTTGCATCATGCGTCGCGCGCCTTGACCGAGAAACAGGACATCCACTCCGGCAATCAGCAGGTTGTAACCTTGTTTCGCGTAAGGAGCGATAGCTTCTGCGCTGACTCCGAAGTATCCGAGCGCCAGATTTGCTGATTTGGCAGCGTCAGTAATTCGGCTGATCGCGGAGAGTACTTCCGGGTCATTGATCTGGCCCATTTTGTTGTAGCTTGCGGACAAGTCATATGGGCCCAGCAGAATGCAGTCGATCCCTGGAACGGCGACGATGGAGTGAATATTCTCGACTGATGATCTGTGCTCAGCCTGCACGATCACCACGATTTCGTCATTCGCGGATGCCACATATTCAGCAAACTGAAAACCGTATCCATGGGCTCGGGCCAGCCCGACACCGCGCGAACCGAGCGGCGCATATCGCGAGAATCTGACCACATCTGCAGCCTGCTGAGCCGTGTTGATCTGAGGCACAATGATGCCCTGTGCTCCCAGATCGAGGACTCGCTTGATCAGGCCTTCGTCAAGGACGGGTACCCGAACAATGCAGGCCGTCCTGTGTCCGACAGCCTGCAGGATGCCAAGGATGTCCGGTGCTTCAAGCGGGCCGTGTTCAGCATCGATGAACAACCAGTCAAAGCCGGCGTCAGCAAGAACTTCCGCGGTTGACGCGGTCGGCAATGTGACCATCGTACCCAGCAGACGCTCGCCATTCCGAAGGCGTTTTCGAAATCCGGGGATCATTGGTTGTTCCGTCTTTCAGGTGTCTGAATGCAGGAATCCTGGAACGAGCACATGCACTTCAGAGAAGCAGCAGTTCTGCAGGATCCGTCTCAGCGTTCTGGGTATTTGCGATCAGTCAGTGGTCATGTCCGGGGACTCACCGCGCGATGTACTTCAGATATTCACCGTACTCGTTTGGAAAATCATTCGCCAGTGACAGCAGGTGGCTTTTGTCAATGAATCCTTTTCGCCACGCGATCTCTTCAGGGCACGAGATTTTGAGTCCCATGCGTTTCTCGATCGCCGCAACAAAGTTGCCGGCATCCAGCAGGGATTCGTGCGTCCCAGTATCCAGCCACGCGAAACCGCGTGACAGCAGTTCAACGCGTAGTTGTCCTCGGTTCATGTATTCGCGATTGACGTCGGTGATTTCGAGTTCGCCACGCGCTGATGGTTTCAGGTTGCGGGAGATTTCAACGACCGAATTGTCATAAAAGTAAAGACCAGGGACGGCGAAGTTGGATTTTGGAACACTCGGCTTCTCTTCCAGCGAAATCGCTTTCCCGCCGGCGTCTATTTCGACCACGCCGTACGAACGGGGGTCGCGAACTTCGTAGCCAAAGATTGTTGCTCCGGTTGCAATAGACGACGCACTGTCGAGGATTGTTCGGAAGCCGCGACCGTAAAAGATATTGTCACCCAGCACCAATGCAACATGATCGTCGCCGACAAAATCTGCTCCGAGGATAAATGCCTGAGCGAGTCCTTCTGGCTTCGCCTGAGTCACATACGAAAACTTCATTCCCCACTTGGCGCCGTCGCCCAGAAGCTTTTCGAAGCCGCCGATATCTCTTGGCGATGAGATCACGAGCACTTCGCGAATGCCAGCAAGCATCAGCGTCGACAGAGGATAGTAGATCATCGGTTTATCATAGACCGGCGCCATTTGCTTGCTGATGCCCAGCGTAATCGGGAACAGCCGGGATCCCGTACCGCCTGCGAGGATGATGCCCTTCGTGAATAAACTCATAGGGAATATGCCTGTTGGTATTCTGCTCAATCAAGCGAACCGAGTTTGTGGAGTGGTCAGTCTCATCGCCGTTTGATTGACTGTTGAATCATTTGAGTCGTTCATATGGGAATTCGTGAGAATGCAAGGTTCCTGCGAAATCGTCTGCCGGGAAAGCACTGCGGTAAGAGCCACTCTATCCGGTTCGGCAGAATAGTTTTTACGACCTGTGATCGACAGAGACGCATTGCAGGCTCTGAGGAATTTTCTGCGTTTTGTAATTCCAAAGGTCTCGCGGGTGCCTCTCGAGGAAGATAACACGATTCTTCGGCGGGATCGAAGCGATGAAACAAGCCAAATGTTGTCGACAGGCTGACCGCAAGGTTCGAACAATGCTGAATTTGGATGTCAATGAACCAATGAAGCCTTGGCGAACAAATGGCGTGCGATCCGTTCTGTTCATTCTGCTTACTGCAACAGCGACTTCGTGCGCTGGCTGCATATTGAATCCACCGATCTGAACTTCGCAGCGACTGCTGCCGTTACGGTGCTCGACGTTCGAGTGCATCTGAAGGTTGATTTCGAACACCGGGTGACGTTGTTTCCGATTGAATCATTTCAGCGGACGGAATGACCTCGGCAGTTTTTAACAACCGAGCCGGATGATGAACTCCTCTGCACCCTGTGCTCCATTCACTTACAGACTTATCCGCACGGAGCGAAATGGCCCTTGATCGGCCTTGAGTCACTTCCGGACGACCGGAGATGACCCGATGAACACACGGGCTGGGACGGTCCGAAATGATGTCTGGAGACGTGGGCTGCCTGTATTTCCTGATCGACAGGGCCGGGTAAAGGTCGAAGGGTCCTGCTACTGAAGTCGAACAACTCCGGTCCGACAATCACGAATGAACGTGATCAGTTGCAGCAATCGGGCGTGTCGCGAAGGACGTTCTCGCCTGTGACTGGCATTTCGTAACGGCTGATGCAGCCCTACAATTACAAATTGACGAACTAACGATCAGAGGAATTCATAGGTCACTGCTGTCATGCATGTTGAAGCAAATCCTGTACAGACGCATCGAATGGTGCGAGCAGCGCGGCGGTCGGGTCAGCTGGTTGGCTGCGTGCCGACGATGGGAGCATTGCATCCCGGTCATGTGAGTTTGATTGAACGCGCTCGACAGGAATGTGATTTTGTCGTGGCAACGATCTTTGTGAATCCGACTCAGTTTGGTCCAAATGAAGACTTCAGCAAGTATCCAAGGACGCTGGAAGCAGACCTCGAAATGTGCCGCAATGCAGGGGCGGATCTGGTTTTCACTCCTTCGACGGATTCGATGTACTCGCGAACAGCTCAGACGATCGTGCGAGTAACTCAACTGTCCACGGTACTCGAGGGCAGACATCGTCCGGGCCATTTCGATGGTGTCTCGACGGTTGTCACGAAGCTCTTCAACATCACGGAACCTGATCGAGCGTACTTTGGCCAGAAGGACTACCAGCAGCAGTTGATCATTCGTCAGATGGTCGCCGATCTCGACGAGCCTGTTGAGATTGTGACATGCCCGATTATTCGGGAACATGACGGCCTCGCGATGAGCAGCCGAAATCGATACTTGTCATCTGAGGAGCGAAGTCGTGCTGGTGAACTCTCGGCAGCATTGAGGCTTGCTGTCAGGTTAGCGGCCGATACGGATGATTCTCCGCAGGCAATCGCTGAGCAGATGCATGAGCACCTGCGAAGTGTCGGGGGGATCAGTTTACAGTTAGCCGTGTTGTAGGGCCCTCATACGCGGCAG
>JBKDRW010000091.1:0-4263 GCA_046341255.1 Planctomycetota bacterium | reverse complement strand
TATCGCCGGACCTTTCGTCTGGAAACCAAACATGTCGGAACGGAGAGCGTGTAATGTCGGTGATGACGGATGTGGCCGATGCCATCGTGGCGGAACTGAATGCCGCCACGCTGAGTCAGCCAGTGGCTGCAGTGCGATCGTACCTGCCTCAGTACAAGCTTACGGAGATGCAGACGCTGCATGTGACCGTCGTGCCGAAGGGGATCGTGCTGGCGAATCCGGATCGCAGTCGCAGTCAGGCGAATTACAGCTTCGACGTGGCTGTGCAGAAGAAGTTCAGCACGGGCTCTAATGAAGAGTTGGATGTGCTGACCGATCTGGTGCAGGACATCGTCAGCTTCTTCCGGAACAAACGGCTGGATTCGTTTCCGAATGCAGTCTGGATGAAGACCGAACTTCCGCTGCTTTACGCGCCGGACCATATGGATCAGCTCCGGCAGTTCACCAGCGTTCTGACGCTGACCTACCGCGTGATTCAATGATCGGCATGAAACTGAAGGCGGCAAAAGGCCTGTTCTTTGACAGGGCTCGAGTGATCAATGCCGTCGATCGAACCACTCGCAGAAACCTGTCTCGATTTGGAGCGTTTGTTCGAAAACGAGCCCGATCCAGTATCCGAACCCGCAAACGAGTCTCTGAACCCGGCCAGCCACCCACCAACCGTACCGGCCTGCTCAAACGCAACATCTTCTTCGTTTACGAACCGACCCGTCGCAGTGTTGTGATTGGTCCCGTGCTCCTGAATACGAGTTCCGGGGCTCCGGAACTGCTGGAACATGGCGGCACGGTCATCCGCCAGGTCCGAGGCCGGAGCGTCCGCATGACGTATCGGCCGCGACCCTACATGGGGCCGGCATTTGAAGAAGAACAGAACCAGCTGGAGAAACTCTGGCGGAACTCAGTGAGGTGAACAGTGGCTTCGATGGCGTCAACAGAAACCCATGGCAATGGAAACGGGAATGGCTACGTCGTCATTCCACGCTGGTTCGTGTCGTTTCTGAGCTTTCTGGTGTCGGTCGTGTTCGTCGGGGCGGTGCTCTGGGCGTGGTCCATCTCGAACGACGTCAGTGCCATCAAGGCCGAAGTGAAAGCGACCAATGATATCCGGGCCAGCGAACTGGAAGACGTCCGCCGGCGACTGGATCGGCATGACGTGTTGTTCGATCGCGTCTTTGAACTTGAACGGCAGCAAGGGCCACGCCCTTGACTCGATTCGATCGGCCATTCATTGCTTCATCAATCTCAGATCCGAAACGACTCTGGTGTGTTATGAGTGATTTCGAACCTCTCGACATTGCCGCGTGCTACGGCACGGATCCGACATCGCGAGCGATCTCGTGGCTGACCGCGTCGCCATTCTCACCGCGACGGCTGCGTCTAGGGCCTTCCCATGTAGCAGTAATCAGTCATTTCCATGGTGTACCGGTCTGGATTGAGTCCACCACCATGTGCCGACACACATGCCTCGTGCATGGAGAACGCATTGCTGGCTGCCAGGCTCACGAGCCGGAACTGCGAATCGACGATTACCTTTCAAAGGGTGGCTATGTGAATCTGTACCGTCTGTCGCCAGTTGACCGATTGTCCAGCAGCGAATCGCAGCTGCTGACACGAATTCTGATCCGGCACTTCGTCGGTCGCAGTGTGACATACGACATGGGCGGAGCCCTGTTGTCAGGAACAAGGCTGTTTAAGCATACGCGGCTGCTGCCGAGTGCTGATCTGAATCAGTTGTTTTGCTCTGAACTGGCAGCCAAGGTGCTGATGCGACTCGGCCGCCTGAACCGCGACAACCCGACCAAATACAATCCCTCCACCCTGCTGCGTCAGCTTGTGCATGAAGGCACGATGCAATTTGAACGGACGTTTTCGGGCAAGGAGCTTTGATGAAAACAGATTTGTGGTTGTGTGCGACGCTGATCCTGCTGGCCAGCCCTGCGATGGCCGATGTCAGTGACTCAGTTGTCATCGTCAACGGCTGCAGTGGTGTCTGCGTCGATCCGGAAGGAATCGTTCTGACAGCGAAGCACTGCGATTTGCCCGATGAAGTGACCGTGCGTTTTAAGCACCGCAGCGTTCGGGCCGTTCGAGTTTACGCCAGCACCGATACCGAAGGTCCGGTGGCCTACGACTGCGACGGAGCAGGTTACCCGGCTCTGCCTGTGGCTTCGACACCCCCGTTTGCCGGAGAAAAACTCTGGTCGTTCGGCTATCCGAGTCTTCAGGGACGCCGCGAACTCAGGCAGAACTGCGGGCCACTGCTGCGCTGGGGCACGTTCAAATACGCAGGCGGTGAATTCACAGGCAATGTGCTGGGATTTGCCTGTGCAAGTGGCTGGAGTGGCGGGCCATTGCTGAATGCGAAAGGCGAAGTCTGTGGTCTGCTCAACAGCAGTGACGACCGAACGAGCGTCTTCATCTCTTCATCGGCCGTCCGAGAAGCGGTGGCAGCAGCACGGCAGAAAACAATGGAAAGCAGCCAGGAAGATCCACTGCCCGAACTTCTGGTCTTTGGCACTCCCACTTGTGGACCATGCGTGCAGTTCAAAGCGGATTTGAAATCTGACCCGGGCTTCTCGACGTTGCTGCGCTCGACGTACAAACTCGTCTGGGTCGATATCGATCAACGACCGGAGATGGTAAAAAAATACGGCATCGAAAGCATTCCCGTGTTTCTCTCCGATCGTGGAATTCGGATCGTGGGATACACCGGAACGGAAAAACTTCTCATTGCACTTGGCCTGAAACCCGATCTCGATCCGAGACCTCCTCCTCGGGAAGGACCAGTCCCCGTGACTGGCGAGCCACAGCCGCCAATTGAATCGGAACCAATCCACGATTCCCTACCATCCGCACCTCAGCTGCCTGCTCCTCAACAACCCAAACCTGATCCTATCGATCGACTCACTTCGCTGACCCAAAACGCGATCACCATTGCGACCTGGCTCGGTGTCACAGGCCTCTCCGGCGGAACCGCTGGTGCCGTTCTCGGAGGTCTTGCTCTCTGGCGAACTCTCCGAAGACGCCAGTCGCCAACAGTGATCACCTCCCAACCAACCAGTCCTCCACCAACCATCACGCACGATTCCGCTCCACTGCCACAAGCCATCGTCCCGGAAACTCGCTTTGCGGCTTATGAACGTGATTCCCATGCCGAAGCCTTCGCATGGGCGGCCGCGGAAATGGCGCGCAAGTATCCCGGATCGGTCAGCACGCTCGAATCACTCCAGGGACTGATGAACCAGTACCTCGCGGCCCGTGGCCTCCGCCGATCTAACAACCCCTGATGTCTTGTTGTGTTCATCTTCCTCCGTCTGAACAGGATCTTTTCTCATGCCAGGCACTGATGCTTTTCTCTGGTACAACGTCGGCGACTGGGGCCGCTACGGTCTCGCGATCCCGAACTTCTCCAACGACACTCGTTCACAGAACGACACGATCCGCTATCTCAATGATGTGATGGGCCGCAATCTGCAGGCCATCCTCTGGCATCCGGACGCTCGTCTGCGAACTCCACCATCGATCAACACGCTCACCCGCATTCACAAGCTCTGTGTTCGCGCTCGATCGATCCTTGCCAGCCGAGCGGTACCTGCGGCGACTCCAAATATGGAGACGGCTCATGCACTGCCGGCACCGGAAGAGTTTCTGGTGTATCCAACGCCCTACTTCCGAGTCCGCAATCAGTGGCTGAAGCAGTACGCCGGTCTGATTCTGATCTCCCTGACCGAGGGCATGCAGCATCAGGAAAACGCTCGACCCCTGGAAATCAGTCAGGCGTTTTCGGGACTGATCGGCCAATACATCCATCGTGTGTACCGATTGATGGCGACCGAACTGTTCCGAGTCCCCACCGACGAAGCCGCCAAACCCGACTTCACTCTGACAGACGAACAATTGGCCAGCTACAACCCGTCGGCCTGGTTCACGACAACGGAGATGCTGGACACCGTGCCATCGCTGGAAGACTGGCCCACCGAAGACGATCTGCAGATCCTGACCGACGGGATTCCCATCAGCCAGCTGCCGCTGCTCGGACGCTGGCCGAACGGTCCGATGTCCAGTGGATCCGGGAGTGCCGGCACCACGGTCGCTCGTGAGTCGTTCGCTCCGGCTCCGGGCCTGTGATTGATTCACAGAGCCTAAATTTCTGAACCATCAATCGTGTCTTATGGAATCCATGACGGAGGGAGAGTCGCATGTACGAGTATCGCGCACGGATTGTTCGCGTGATCGACGGCGACACCGTGGAAGCCGAGGTCG
>JBKDRW010000090.1:0-2133 GCA_046341255.1 Planctomycetota bacterium | reverse complement strand
CACGCACAGCGAGCGAATGCGGGGCGACCGACGAACGTCATCCGGTTCGAAATTCGAGTCAGCAGGTCCTCATGAATCAGAGGTCGCCGGCAGTACGCTTCACGCCATGAAAACTCGGCGGGAGACCGATTTGAAGCCTATTGCAACGCAGTCCTGCGTCTGACGGTCACTCCGGCACCAAGATCAAATTTTTACTGAAACGAAACGATGTCCGACAAACGCAATTTGTTCAATAAGGTCTGGGATCTTCATACTGTTCGCAATCTGCCCGGCGGGCAAACACAGTTGTTGATTGGTCTGCATCTGATCCATGAAGTTACAAGTCCGCAGGCGTTTGAGATCCTGCGGGATCGCGGGCTCAGGGTCGCCTTTCCGGAACGTACCATCGCAACGGTCGACCACATCGTTCCGACGGCCAATCAGATGCGACCGTTTCTGGACGACCTGGCCGAACAGATGATGGCGGCGATCGAGAAGAACTGCAAAGACTTTGGCGTAACGCTGCTCGATCTGCAGGACGAACGCCAGGGCATTGTGCACATCGTTGGTCCGGAGCAGGGACTGACACAGCCAGGCATGACGATCGTCTGTGGTGACAGCCATACCAGCACACACGGGGCGTTCGGCAGCATCGCCATCGGAATCGGGACGAGCAACGTAGCCGAAGTTCTGGCGACACAGACCATGTTCCTGAATCGGCCCAAAGTTCGCCGTGTTGTCGTGAACGGCACACTCGCTCCAGGTGTTTATGCGAAGGACGTGATCCTGTACATCATTCAGAAACTGGGTGTTCAGGGCGGCGTCGGATATGCATACGAGTTTGCAGGTACAACGTTCGACGCCATGACCATGGAGGAACGAATGACCGTCTGCAACATGAGCATCGAAGGGGGCGCACGGTGCGGCTACATCAATCCGGATCAGAAGACGGTTGAGTATCTAAGAGGCAGGGCATTCGCTCCCAAGGGTGATGATTTCGAACAGGCCGCATCGTGGTGGCTCAGCCTCGCCTCTGCGAAGGATGCTGAGTTTGACGATGTGGTGACATTCGATGCGGCTGACATTGAACCGACCGTAACATGGGGCATTACGCCAGCACAATCTGTAGGAGTCAGCCAACCACTTCCGAAGGTTGCAGACGTGGCAGCGGACGAGCAAAAGCTCATCAAAGAGGCGCTCGAATTTATGGGCATGTCGGAAGGGCAGCCGATCAAGGGGACGAAGATCGATGTTGCTTTCATCGGTTCGTGCACCAACGGACGCATCTCCGACCTGCGGGAAGCCGCTCGAGTCGTCAAAGGGCGCAAGGTCTCTCCGCATGTCAAAGCGATTGTCGTGCCCGGTTCACAGCAGGTTCGCAGGCAGGCGATGGCTGAAGGTCTGCATATGATCTTCGAGAGTGCCGGCTTCGAATGGCGGGGTGCGGGTTGTTCGATGTGTCTGGCAATGAATCCCGACAAACTTCAGGGACGAGAAGTCTGCGCGTCATCCAGCAATCGAAACTTCAAAGGGCGTCAGGGAAGTCCGACAGGACGGACTCTTCTGATGAGCCCGGCAATGGTGGCGGCCGCTGCGATTGAAGGGCAGGTCGCTGATATCCGAGAGTTGTCCGGGGCTTGAACTGAGATGCTCGCTCAGCGGCAGGAATTCTGCTGGAAGTCCCGAACAGCGTCTGAACAGGTAGTCCCCGATTCAACCGAGTTCATTTCAGAATGTCCTCCTGATCCATGGTGTGTCAATGAGCCGTTTTGCTGTGACTTTGATGTTACTTGTATGTCTGGGTTCTGCCAGTTCCGTCAGCGCTCAGGTGTCCGCAACAAAGATCCCACTCATTTTTGACACCGACATCGGGAATGACTGCGATGACGTTCTGGCATTGGGCGTCATCCATTCGCTGCAAAGTCGCGGGTTGTGCGAATTGCTGGCTGTGACAATCACCAAGGATCATGATCAGTGTGCACCGTTTGTGGATGCGATGAACACATTCTATGGTCGTGGTGAGATTCCGATCGGTGTCTGCCGGAGCGGCATCACTCCGCAACAAAGCCGCTTCACGGGGCTGGTCACTGCCAGAAATGACGACGCGGATCGATACCCTCACGACCTGAAATCCGGAAAGGATGCGCCGGAAGC
>JBKDRW010000089.1:0-15788 GCA_046341255.1 Planctomycetota bacterium | reverse complement strand
AGCGGACAGTGAACCATGCGGCCATAGCTCGTAACCGCCGAATCGTGAACACGCGACTGTGAACGAACGCATTCACGCCATGCTGCGGTCCGATCGCAGACGGCTGCACCATTTTTCGCAGGACGAACCGAAGCAACGGTTACAGCCTGATACTGCAAAGAGTAGTACATTCTGGACTTGCAGTTGCCTGATCAGTTCCATCGCAGCCTCGCAGAACCGTTCAGGTGGGAGGTAAATCATACAGTCTCGGCGATAGTGTGGTATTCCGGTGAGCAATCCTCAGCAGAAAGCCGTGTTTCCACAGTTGATGACGCTTGTCTGACGCGGCGAGACTCAAAGACCTGTGGTCGAAACGGCGATCTATGACGCGTAGAAACGGGCGACATATCCCTCCCCTTCGAAAAGGCCGTGAGAATTCAGTACCTAACGCCTTCGTGGATTGCTTAACTAACCTCTCGGAGACGGATGCTAGAAGGCGTAAGCGTATCTCAAAAGCCTTCCATACACTTAAGGGTGAGGGTTCGGTTTGAGGGAATTGAACCGCTGTTCTTCGGGGGGCCCAGGGGCGAAGTGGGCTTAAATTAAACGAAAGTGCTATCTGTTGTTGCATCGCGAACACACCCACCTGATGCTGGCGAGATTTGCAACACAGAGTTTGTATGCGTGGAAGGAACCGGCAAACTCGAGAATTTGGACTTCGCCGTGGATTGACAGAATCAGCCATTGGGTTTACCACCCGTCACAGTCCGTGGGAACCTACCCAAGCCAAACGGGAGTGTAGGAATGAAACCATCCGACGCTGATGTCGTTCTCATTCATTGCATATCAAACAGCTTTCTATCGAACGGCTGCCCAAGTATTCGCGATGACTGATTTGGTCTTTCGCAGATCAATTCATTGAGCCTGTTGCATAGCTCTCTCCTGCGTTGCATTCCGCAGTTGCCCGGCGTGGATCCCCTCGAGGCGTCATACCTGACGCGCATCACCGAGAGTGTGGTCAGCATACCCGGCACGCTTTCCCCATCGGCCGCACATCTGTCTTTGTCCTCGCCTGGTTGAATCGTATCAGGTCGCCCCGATCTCTTGTTCGTTCAGGAATCCGTACATGAATAAACATCAATGGCTTGTCGAATTGCAGGAGTTTTTGTTTCCGCCGAGGGTCGAGAAACTGAGCAAGATAAGCCGTGGTCGCAGGCGATTTGGCTGGAGCGAGTTACTTGAGTTGCGGACGTTGCTTGCTGCGCCGGTCTCTGTGAATGACCGTTACAACGTGACTTCAGGGCAAACTCTTGATTTGCCTGCCAGCGGAGTGCTGGCAAATGATTCCGATGCCGATGGGGATCCGCTGACGGCACAACTCGTGAGTTCCCCGATGTTTGGAACACTGACATTCAATGCTAATGGTTCATTTCGTTATACCGCGCCCGCAGGATTTATGGGGAATACGTCGTTTGCTTATCGAGCCTACGACGGAAATGCGTACAGCAGCCAGTCAACCGTGACGCTGAACGTATCGATGGGCGGTGGGGGTGGAAATCAACCGCCCGTCGCTCGCGCTGACGCACTGTTTGTAGAGCGGAATTCATTGGGTGCTCGACTCCGCGTTTTGTGGAATGATACTGACCCGGAAGCGACAGCCCTGTCTATCACGCAAGTGGGGTCGCCCGCTTTTGGTTCGGCGTCGGTTCAGACAGACCCGGCAGATTTTTCCAAAGTCATCGATTTCACCCCGACGGCTGGCTACACAGGTTCTGACTCGTTTTCCTACACGATATCTGATGGAGTTGACGCGGCATCGACGACAATATCTCTGGATATCCATGCTGCAGATAACACGCTGGGGACGGCGCGTGCGCTGTCATTGCAGAATGGGGTGCGGCTGTCGACAGGAGGATATATTGGGGACGGGACCTCGGCTGCTAATGATGTTGACTTATTCTCGCTGACGATGACGGCGGGGCAGGTTGTGACAATCGACGTAGACGCAGCGTCCATCGACGGCGGAGGTTCATATGGTCGGCTGAATTCACTTCTTCGACTGTTCAGTTCCTCGGGGACCCAGGTCGCAATCAATGACAACGGAACTGATCCAGACACGAACGCATCCAGCAACGACTCCTGTCTCACTTATACAGCGACCACGTCGGGAACGTATTACATTGGTGTCTCGTCCGTCGGGAATGCAGATTACAACCCCACAAGCGGGAGTGGGATTGCAAATGAGACGATCGGGTCATATCAGTTGAAAGTGCTGCGAGAAACGCCGAATTTTGCTCCATCAGCAATCAACGATAATGCGACGACCAATCGAGATGCGGAAATTGTGATTCCGGTTCTTGCCAATGACTCCTACGCCAACGGAGATGCGATCACCAGTTCGCAGGTGGGTGTTCCTGCGCACGGCGTCGCAGTGATACGGAATGTGTCAGGTGTGTCCCATATTGCCTATCGTCCTGACGCTGGGTACAGCGGCACGGACAGTTTTTCCTACACGATTTCCGATCCATCAGGAGCCACAGGGACGGCTACAGTCTTTGTCGACGTGATCGCCAATGCTCCCCCAACTATTCAGCTTAAGAATCCGGTAACGGTGGTTACGGAGAGCGCCGATACCTCCGCCGGGATCATCGTTGCAACGATTCAAGTAACAGACGATGGACTCGGAACAAACTCGCTTTCCCTCTCCGGACCAGGTGCCGCAGCATTTGTGATCAGCAACAACAAACTGCGGATTCGATCCGGATACGCCCTCGATCATGAAACAAAGCCTGAACTTTCGGTGACCGTGACAGTGTCTGATGAAAGTCTGGGATCTTCGGGTGTCAGTTCTGCAGGCCTCACGATTTCTGTAACGGACATCAACGAGCCGCCGAGCATCTCCCTTTCGAATCAAGTGCGATTCCTGTATGACGATGCGGGAACCTCAGTGCGCACGTTTGTCGGAGATATTGTTGTTACTGACGACTCCGGAAATTCAGCTGCTATTGGTCTTACGGGGGCGGACGCAGGGGCATTTGAGATACTGGACAACAGGCTGTATCTGAAGGCTGGCGAGATTCTGAATGCTGCGGGAAAGCCGTCTTATGTCGGGACACTTACTATTGACGACCCGTCACTGGGCAGTGGACCAGAAGGGTTTGTGGATTTTGAGTTAACGATACGTGACGCCAACCTTGACGAGGGGCTGCCTGTCTTCTTTGTCAACTCCTCCGCAGACTCTCTGAGCTTTGATCTGAACGATAATGTTGTGACGTTCCGCGAGGCACTTGAGAGGTCGCGTCTCGCAGGCCCGGAACGCTCTGTGATTCGTTTTTCTGATTCTGTCGGATCGACGATTTGGCTTTCTGCGATCTCGCCATTTCCGGTCTCAGGGAACGTAAGGATTGAAGGCCCTCAGGACCGACGCATTCGTTTTGAATTCGCGCCGTCGAACATTTCGAATATTCGGATGTTTAACATCACATCCGGAGCAAATGTCACCATGCAGGATGTGGATCTGGTTGGGCGTCGAGCGTTACGAGTTGGCGGAGGCATTCACAACTCCGGCCGATTGACGCTGATTCGATCCTCGGTGTCTGAAAACTACAACATCAACGGTGGGGGGGTGTTCAACAGCAACGCGGCTGAACTCAGGGTTCATTACAGCACGATCTTCAGTAATCAGGCAACCAGTTCTGGCGGTGGAATCTTTGCTGAAGCCGGTAGCTCGGTGTCTGTCCTGAACAGCACGATCTCCGGAAACGTGGCACAAACGGGTGGCGGTGCATGGAATGCGGGTGCATTTCAGGCCGTGAGCATGACTCTTGCCAGCAATCACGGTTTTACCGGAGCTGGACTTGCAACGACTTCAGTTGCCCCGATCAGGCTTTCAAATTCGATTGTGGCCGCGAACGTGGGTAGCGATGACCTGAATGGACAGTTCACCTCTCTCGGTCACAACCTGATTGGAAATGCTGGAAGTGTGAATTCGGTTTTCATGTCGTCCGATCGAGTCGGAAGGCCCGGCAGTATCATCGATGCAGGATTGTCACGCCTGGCTGACTTCGGAGGAGCGACGTTAACCCACGCTTTGCTCCCTCGAAGCCCGGCGATCGATGCGGGTGGGCAGGTCGGATTTCAGTCGATCGACCAAAGAGGTGCTCAACGCATCCTTGATGGGCCAGATCTGGCTGACCCGCTGGACAGTGTATCGCAAATCGATATCGGTGCATTCGAATTTGGAACGTATTTTGTCAACACCACTCTTGACGGTCCTGACGTGACGCCCGCCGGCGATGGGCTGGTTGATACGGACAATCAGACAGACGAGTTCGAGGTTTCCTTACGGGGGGCAGTTCAGGAACTGAATCGACTCGCCGGCTGGAACGGCAGTTTCGACACCCAGAAGGTCGTCATGCAGGGTGTGATCCGATTCCGGCCAGGCATGGGTCGACATTGGATGACTCAGATGGGGGCGGGGGAGGATCAGGCTGGCTTTGGTGACCTCGATATTCATGGCAATCTCGTAATTGCTGGTAATGGCCCTCAGACCCATGTTGACGGGGGATGGGGACCCACAACGCCGACCGGTGTCGATTTTCGTGACCGTATTTTTCATGTGCATCCGGGGTCCACACTTCGGCTGGAACGAATGAGTATACGGGGAGGACATGTGATTCCAGACTCAACCGTCGTATCGGATCGCGGTGGGGCCATTTACAATGACGGCGGAAGACTGGAAATCGTTGATTCAGTCTTTGGAGAATCGCCACTATCGCGAGGAGGAAGTCAGGCCAAGCAGGGCGGATTTCTCTACACCCGCAACGGCCATGTTGAGATTTCTGATACCGCGATCAACGCCCATCGGGCGGAATGGGGCGGAGCCATTTTTCAGGAATCTGGAAACGTGGTGTTGAATGGATCTGTGTTGTTCGCGAACGGTTCCGCATTTAGTGGAGGCGGCATTTATATTGTATCAGGATCACTGACTGTAACGGATGCTAGTCAACTCAACTCAAACTTTGCCGGAGGGGCTGGGCATGGCTATGGATCGCCCTCCAACACGGGAATTGCTGATGGCGGTGCCATCTTTGTCGCGCCGGCAGCGCTGGTGACTGTCAATGGCGAAAGCTCTCTGACCGGCAATCTGCAGGTCGTGGGTCAAAACGGCCGGGGGCTTGCACTTTATAATCAGGGCAAGGTTGAGATCGATCATGGGCATGTCGACGACAACGGGGTCTGGTCAGCACTGATTCCCGCGATTTATAACGAGTCGGATCTTACGATTACAGATTCGACAATAGACCGCAACAATTCCGGTGCGATCGTGAATCGCGGCGGAAGACTGACCCTTGATCGAACATCGCTGTCTGATAATCGGGCAAACTACTGGGGCATTGGGATCACAAATGACAATGGGGACGTCGTTATCAGGGATAGTCGATTCGTCAACAATTTCACACCGATGTTTGCACCGACCATTCTGAACAAGGATCTTGATGCCACCCTCAGCATCACCGGGTCCTGGTTTGAGGGCAACACCAGCGAACACGCAGGGGGGGCAGTCTGGAACGAAAATGGCAACGTGCGAATCCAGACTTCGACATTTCTGGAGAACAACCATTGGAATGATGGAGGCCCCGGAAGTGGTGGAGCCATTCACCACACGTCCCGCCATGTCTTTCTGGGGAGTACACCACAGCGGTTTCTCAAATTGGCAGCATCCGTCAATAACTCACAGTCGATCATACTCCTCGAGGACGTTTCTGCGATTCAGAATCTGCCGCTCCCTCTGGGAATCATGATCGGCAGCGAACGGATGCAGGTCACAGAGGTGAATCCGTTTTTTGACTCCATTCGAGTTGAGCGCAACGCCACGACGGCTGAATCGCATCGGGTTTCTGATCGAGTCGCGACATACATCAGCGAGCAGCAGGAGCATCTGACGCTTGGTGATCCAGGTGCTCTGCATCGGTATCAACTTCCACTGGATGTATTGGTCGGCCTTGAAGTTATGACCGTTACGGCACTGCAGGGAAACCTGGCCACTGTCGTTCGTGGTCGCCGCGGAACACGTCCTCTTCCCCACAACGATCCGTCTGACGTGTGGGGAGTGAGTGGTTCGCTGGAAATTTCAACAACCACGTTCTCGTCGAATCGGATGCAGCTGATGAGTCCGAATGATTTTGATGCTGGCGGTGCTGTCAGCAACATCATTCGCCCGTTTGTGACGCCCACAGTCATCGAAAACTCGACCTTCATAGCTAACGAAGCGGTGGTTGGGACCGCTATTATGACGGATATGGAGGAGGTTCGCTTTGTGGACGAAGATGCCACAGAGACCGCGGCGGATGAACGACTGCGGAGTTTGATTGTCAGAAGGAATAAGTCATGGTCTGCAGAGACTTATCAACTTCCAACGACGAGTATTATCCTTCAGAACAGCGTGTTTTCAGAGAATCAATCTTCGCTGTCAGTCGACCTCGGATTGCCGCCAGTTGCTGGTGGCTACGCATCGGAGTTTACCGGGGTGCAGTCGGGACCCTATACGATTCTTTCGGCGGACAGCCTCGTATCCGGTGGAGGCAACTTTGTCGATGCAGATGCATTTCGCTACACAAGACTCACGTCAGACATCAGCGCCACCGCAACGTCATTTCTTGTTGCACAGCCGTCGAAGGAATTTCCTGCGGGTCCTTTTGTAATGCGTATCAGCCAACCGCTTGATACTCACTTCGTCTATGAAGATATCCTCGTGACGGCGTGGACGCTGAACGAAAAAGAGATGCGGGTCGCGTTAACCGTCGAACGGGGACACAACGAAACATCTGCCCGCGCGTTTTCGGCGGGGACAAAAGTCCGGATCAGTGACTCTGGTTTCTGGGCCCCGGGAGATCGGATTGGCACGTTAGACACTGCTGCAGGGATGATTCGAACATCGTTGGTTGCACATCCATCTGGTGTCTCTGCGACTGCGACTCAGCTGGAGGTAGCAGACACGTCAAACTTCCCGATGGTTCCTTTCGAAATTCATGTTTCACATGATGTTGCAAACCCGCTGCCCACGGGACGTGACGTTTATTACGAGAAGATGATCGTCACGGCTTATTCCGGAAACATAGTGACCGTTGAGCGTGGCGCAGACTGGACTGAGGCGATTCCACACCCGCATGGTGCGAGAGTGGAGATAGATACGACTCTCTTCGACCGTCTGGATCCGGGACTGCTCGGTCTGTTCGGAGATGAGGATGAGCCTCGTCTTCCCCGGCCGATGCCATCAGGGTTGCTTGTCGATAGTGGCAGGACAGATCGATTTGGCAGCGTATCTGCAGACATCACTACGAATCTCGCGGGCACATGGAGCGTCAAAACTCCGGTCTACATGGCTGTGAATGAAAATCATTCGGTGGCACTTTCAACCACGCTTTACGCTGATGAGGTCAATGCCACACTGGATAACGTGTCTTCCCTGCCGGCTGTGCCGTTTCTTCTCAGGCTCCACGATGAAGTCATGGCGGTCACGCAGGTCGATACGGTGACGAGGCGACTGACCCTGCAGCGTGCTGTCGCGCGGACGGAGCGAGGTCAGCATGATGCAGGAACTTTCGGTGTGGTTGGTGTGTCCGTAACCTCAACTTCAGACCGGATGAATGTCAAGGATGCCTCTGCTTTTCCGCCAGCACCATTTTTGCTGCAACTCGGAAGGGAATATCTGCGAGTTACTGCAGTCGATACTTCGTTGAACATACTGACTGTATTGCGGGGGCAATCTGATAGTTCTGCTGCAGCACATAGTCCAGGTGCAATTGCTGCTCATGGCAGCCTTGTGCAGGTGAACGGGGGCTCGACCTTTCCGGCCACACCATTTCCGGCATGGATAGGCGGCGAACTCGTTCGAGTCCGCGATGTCAACGTCGCCCATGGTATCATCACTCTTGAACGTGGGGCTGATCGCGATCAACCTGAATTGCATATCGGTCCCCGATCGTTGGTTTTCAGCAGCAATGGTCTGTATGCCGGGTTCAACGGGTCAAAGGTGGTCGTCGATCAACAACTCTCTGCTCGCGATGTGGATTCGGATAATGATTCAAAACTGGAGATTGACCGCGGCGCTACAGAGGCGATTGTTTTTCGTGTTAACACAGAGCAGGATCTCGCTGAGCAATCTCCCGGCAATGGTCGCATCGACACGTCCTCAGGACTCGTGTCTCTGCGGGCAGCGATTACCGAGAGCAATGCGCATTTCGGCGAGTCTCTGATCCTGCTTCCCGCCGGGACGTTTGACATCCCCGAAATGCCTGTCAGCCGTCGCACCACGATTCGGGGGATGGGTCACGAATCGACCATTTTGCGGAGTAGTGAGGGACGCGTTTTCCGAGTCCTGAGTACTGGGCATCTGGAACTTCTGAATCTGACGGTCAGCGCCGGAAATGTCGCAGACTTCGGCGGTGCGATTCTGGTTGTCGGTGGTCAGCTGACGACTCACTATACAGTTATCTCAGGCAGTACGGCCGCTCGTGGAGGTGGCATCGCGAATGCTGGTGGCCACATCATTCTTTGGAACAGCACATTGCATGGAAATACTGCGGAGTCTTTCGGTGGAGCTATCTGGAATTCCGCTGCAGGGATTGCCGAATTAAACAACGTCACAATCTCAGGAAATATAGCTCAATCAGGCGGTGGAATAAGCTCGACTGTCGATTCGCAATTGACTTTGCGTAATGCCACCGTGACCCTGAATCAGGCAATTGAATCCGCTGGAGGAGTACTCAGTCTGGGCAAAATCCAGCTTGGAAACTCCATCATTGCAAACAATATCGCGTCTTCGGATCGGGATTTTGGCGGATTTGCAGTGTCTCTGGGCGGCAATCTTATCGGGGTGATTCCCACCCCCGCCACGGTAATTGCCTCTCCGATAGACCTACACTCTTCAACCCTTGTCGTTGCTGAGACGCAGGTGCTTCCGCCGACACCATTTGAGGTTCGTGTTGGTGGCGTCGAAACGATGACCGTGGTTGCAGTGAACGGAAGCGAATGGACCGTTGAGCGGTCCAGTGAGTCGTCCAACCGTTCGACTCACCCTGCCGGAAAATCAGTACGGCTTGACGGAATCTGGAAAACACAAGACCAATTTGGCGTGTCGGGCAATCCGTTGAATCCTGGCCTTGGATCGTTGAGTTTCGACGCGGGCCTTGTGCCGGTGCATAAACTTCTGAACGGCAGTCCTGCTGTGAATGCCGGGATCGAATCAGTATTCACGGGTGTTCCGCTGGAAAGCACTCGGCGGGTGAAGCAGACGGATCGAAGAATTGCCGTTTCGCAAACCGATGCACTTCCGATGGTGCCGTTCCAGATCAGAGCCAATGGCGAAACAATGACGGTTGTCGGGATCGACAACAATGTTCTTGAAACAGTGCGACCGCAGCCATTTCAGCACCCGGTTGGAACGATGTTCACAGTACTTGCCGATGCGCGAGGGGGCCTGCGTTCCTACATGTCAATTGACCGAGGTGCTTATGAGCACTTGCCGATTCTCACCATTAGCTCAACTCAGTCACAAGTGCTCGAAACCAATGCCGGAACGATGGTCAATTTTGAGTTTACGATCGTACGAGATGGGGACACCTCACAGGCCACTGATGTCGAGTACATTGTTCTTGGGAGTTCAGATACATCAGCGGAGCCGGAGGATTTTTCAAGTCAGAAGTTCGTTCGACAATTGGTCACTTTTCTGCCCGGTGAAAATATAAAGACGATTTCGCTGCCCATCCAGGGAGACAACATCGTTGAGACCAATGAAGAATTCGCAGTAGAGCTTTGGAATGAAACAGCCGGTACGATTGTGCCCCGGCGTCGGATCAGGACCACAATTCTGGACAACGACTCTTCCGTCGTCACTGTCACTCATGCTCCATCTGCAGAAGGTCGTCCGGCTGCATTCAATGTTGTGCTGTCAAATCCCGTCGAGGATGGTGTTCGGATTTCGTGGTCCACTTCCAATGGGACCGCCATTGCAGGTCAGGATTATCTGGCAGGTCAGGGGGAGGTATCCACCAACGGGTCAGCATCAGCAGGCTTTGTCGTGCGAACAATTTCTGATCTGGTTGCAGAACGTAATGAGACGTTTCAGATCAGTGTGAACGGGATAGCCCCTTCGGCAGTCGCGGGGCGAGTTTCGTTTGGAACATCCAGCATCACTGGAACGATATTGAACGACGATTACGTCACCGTTCGAGCAGTCAGCGTCACCCGTCGTGAGGGCAATAGCGGGCAGACCGCATATACGTTTGACGTGGTCGCCGGATCGACAGTGCTCGACGTTCCATATTCCATTACGGTCACGCCGGTTGCGTCTTCGGCAACGGCCACATCAGATTTTGTCGCCACTCCAGTCACGAAGTCATTCGTCGGACTACCAGGGGAAGTGGTCAGTTTCACTGTAAGTGGGGTCGGGGATCAGTCTCGAGAACCAGATGAGCAGTTCCTGCTCAATCTGTCAGCCTCTGCTTCCGGACGTGAAAATGCATTCCAGTTCTTCAATGGCACTGCCACCATCCTGAATGATGATTCACCTCGAGTTTTCGTGAGTGATGTGGCTCGAATCGAAAACAACACTGGGCAATTGACAGCCGTCTTCGACGTGACACTCACGAATCCGATGGGTCAGCCTGTGTCCGTCACGGTCGCAACGCAGAATGGTACGGCCATCGCTGGGCAGGACTTTGTATCGACGTCGCAGACGTTGACCTTCACGGGGATCGGAACACAAACGCTGCCCTTCTCTGTTCCGATCATCGGAGATTCCGCACTAGAACGCGACGAAACCTTTAGTGTCGTACTCAGCAACCTTCAGGCTGGAATGATGGGAGCTTCCTACTACAGCTTGCGAAATGGTACAGGCACGATTTTAAACGATGACACGGCATCACTCAGTTTTGTGTTGCCCGCAGGTGCCGCATGGGTTGATTCGGGTGATCCGAGGACAAGTGCCGTTCTTCTGGCTCCGCGCGGAGACCTGCAACTGAATCTGCTGCTCAATGGGCAGATTGATTCGTCATTTCAGGCGACCGTCACCTTTGTTCCTGAAGATGATGCTCAGACGGATTTCTCCGGCCTTGTGCGGACCAAGTCATTCAGCGGGACCCATGGAGAATTGCAGAGGTTCCCACTTCGAATGTCCGGCTGGGATTTTCCAGGACGAGTCATAGCCAAAGTGTCCTTGACGGGTCTCGACGGACGTGTCGTCACATTGCCAAACGACCTCGTCATACGTGTCGCCGACCAGCGAAACGCTGAAGAATTGCGCCAGTTGGGTCTCGCAGAGGAAAACGATGAGTGTGGGTCCGGAGATAATCACGTTGATGTGTCAGGCTGGAGGAACGAGGGCACTCCAGGTGCTGTTCCCATTCCGGTTTTGATCCGAATGGAAACCTACCGGGGCCCGGATGGATCAGCTCATGGTCGATTTGTTGATCCCGACGGCAATGTGATTCCGGGGCCCGGGGTCCATAATGGGATTTACTACGATACAGTGACGCCTGACCTGAGTCATGCTGTCGAGGGTGATGTTGGTTTTGGTCGAGATCTCTGGGGATTTGCGGTTGTCCCGATCGAAGTGGATGGGATCTGGTATCTGATCGGGTCAGTGGACCGGCAAAATTATGGAACCGTCGCCGCTCGGACGAAAGATGACACCAATGGCCCGAAGAAGCATGAGTGCGAGGAGGACGACGATGACGAGGATGATGAGGAAGAGGCCAAGCCGCGTCCAAAACTGATCGCTGAGGCGGATTGGACAATCTCAACCGGTGAACCACTCATCATGCATCCGTTTGAGACTTTCTCGTACCGCCTCGCTGACAAGTCGCTTGTGAACGAAATGCTTGGGACAACTGCGCTCGCAGATGTGTTTCAACCGGATCAGTTGACAATCGCCCTTTCTGGCTCTCCTGATACTATCGTTCCCGTGGAAACAGCGAAGGAGCTAAGCTACGGAACGGTGATCGTCCACGCAGATTTAAGTGTAACTTACACTCCATATACCCGACAGGACGTGCAACGGATTAACAATGAGCGTAGGAGCGCGGGCAAAGCCAGTCTACCCCTGATGCTGCCGGAATTGGATGCTGCAGGACAAGTTGTACGGTACACGGGCTTCGACACTTTCGAAGTACATTTGACCCACACGAGTCTAACAGCCTCTGGCTCAACGAGTTTTGTCAGTCTGGCTTCTCGAGAGATCACGTTAGCGGTTTCCAACCATCAGGCAATCCTGAAAGGAGATCGCAGCCATACTCCGGATTCGACCATCTCCGTGCCCATGCTTCTGGTGGCGGATACGGGAACTGCCAGCAGCCCGGGAGCGAAGAAGTGGACTATCGAAGGTTTGGACGGTTACGTTCCTCCAGTGTCGCCTGCTCCAGTTCGTTCGGCAATTAACAGCAACGTATTTGAATTTGATGGGCCACTCTTCGCAGGATTGAACACGAACTACAGGATTGATCTCCGATCCCTGTTTTCGGACCCTGACCAACACGATTTGTTGAAAGTCAAAGGGCTTCGTGGCCCAGAAGGCTACTACTCTTCAACGATGAAAGTGAAACTGGGATCGATCGATACGGTCAACGATTCTGGTTTTTCCGTCGGGACGGGCATAAGTCGTTTTCTGACGGCCCGTCTGGTAGGGGATTCAATCATCGAGATCACGAATCCGCTGACCCAAAGCGATCTCAATCCTGGGCTCTCCCGACAATGGCGTCACTTGACGGCAGCTTCCACGATCAGCCTGCAGATCCTGTTTACGGATGGTCAGATGATTCCTGGGCCAGACCCTGAGGATCCGCACGACACAACTCCGTTGCCGCCACTGCCGGTGTATCACACACTGAATCTGCAGATTCGGCCTCATATGACGGGCTCGGAGTCAACATGGAAGGAACAAACCGCTGCCGCGTTCCAGGAGACTCGCCCCTGGTTGACGGAGATGCGGTTCCCGGAAAGCGAGAACCTGAATGTTGATCCGACGACAGAGTCCGTGAGAAATGCGAGTGTTCGCATGACCGCAGTAGCTCGATTAGGGACCGTGGCGGATTCGGCCTCCAAAGAAGTGGGCCCTGCTCTGGTCGACCTGGAAACGGGCTCATTTCAGTTGTCGCATGATCTGATTCTTGATGGCTCCGGCGGGAACTCTGAACTAGCCCTTCCTGGGCTGCTCTATGATTCATCCACGATACAGCCCGCAACTGGATCGGGAATCGTAATTCAGGCACTGGTCGAGAACAGCATTGGCGCGACGTCGGTGAAGGGGACACTGGAATGGTACGACCATTTGAATACCGACCAGGGTGGTAAGCCACGAACGATCTCAACCACGCAAGATTTCACAGGAAGCGTCCCTGCGGGATCGCAGTTTCTAGTGTCAATGCGTCCGAGTGAAGCTCCAATCGTCTCAGGGCTTTACCACTGGAAATTGACGCTGGAAATCAAGGGAGCGGGCAATCAAGTTGTCAAAGTCTCCTCGGGTGGCCAAACACCTGTCGTCGTAAATCAGGATGTTCAGGCAAGCGATTTTCTTGGCCAGAGTCCATTCAAATGGAACCGCCAAAGCGTGTTCGGCGAAGGCTGGGATTTAGCGGGAGTTCCATCACTAATCCTGGACTACGGGATGGATCGGTCACCAGCAAATTCACAGATCGATACCGTTGATGATCGCATCCTTTTGGCATTCCCCGGTCAAAGGCCGTTTATCTTTGATGCTGGCCCTCTGACTGTTAACAACTTTGCTTTCTCTGGAGAACTACACTCACTGCTTCGAGGTTCAACTGTTGTGGGAGGCAAAGGCTTCGCTGACCCCTGGCAGTATGGGCGGTTGGTCGTTGATAACTCGCGAAACGAGATGAAGTACTCCACTGGAACTGGTGTCGACTACGTCTTTCTCAAGCATCAACTCTCGCCGTCCGTGGGGCAAGCTCCCACAACAGTTTACCTTCTCGATCGAATTGAACCCGTCGGCGTGGAGGCCTCAACAGACCCGGCTGCGTTCAAACGAAAGGCCATTCGCTTCGAACGAACAGACGGTCGACTTACAGCGATCATTGCGACGGACGGAACCAAAACTCGCTTCGACTATGCTGGCACACGTGTGAACTTCATCCGCACACTGGATGCCAACGATGCAGTCATTCGCGAAGTCGAATTATCTGTCGATTCCGATGGACGGTTGGTACAGATCCGCCACGAACAGGGAACTGCGCTCGGTGGCGTTGCGAGCCCCGATCGAATCCGCATGTTCAGCTATCATGCGGAGACGCCTAAAGAGAGCTTCGTCAGATCCGACCGCTGGTATTCTTCTGCGAACACTCTGCCAGAGCGTCAGACAGATTACGGCTATTCGACCCCAGGAGTACTTTCCCATGTGAAGCTTGGTGACGGAATCGGAAGCAACGGAAACGTCATTCAGTACAGCGTCTATCCAGCGGCACAGGTAGCCCTGAATGCGGTTTCATCTCTCGCAGATCTGAAGGCGAGCATCGAGCTTAATGCCGCAGACCTGCAGACATTCAATGAAACGAACCCGGCCATATCGGTCAATTCAGGCGGCGTTTTCGTCACAGAACTGGAACTATCACTGGATGGATGGTCGAAGTCGGAAACGTCATCGTTTGAACGAAACGGCACTAGCACCTCATACGGCACGACTTTTTACAAAAGAGATGCCATTGGCAACATCAAGTCCGTTACGACGCCCACAGGTCGGCAATCCACTTATTGGTATGATTACGAGGATCCAATCGCCTACACGACGACGGATCCGGGGGGAGTCGTCTACGCACCGACAAATGACAACTTGCCAAAATACGATCCTGATGATTCTCGAGGAAACGTGACCTTCATCGTGAGTCCATCGGGACTGACTGTCAACGAGTACGAGACGGACGATGAGATGTCCAATGCCCTTGGTCTGCTTGTCAAGTCTCGTCAACAGGCAAACCTCACCCCAAACCACGCTGTTTATGACTTGCGCGAGACTGTTCCGTCCGTATCGGAACGAAAAGCCGCACGTGATGCTGGTCACGACGAAGAGTATGGCGGGGTCCTAACGACTTACAACCGTAGAAAAGAAGATGGAAGAGTCAACACAGTTTGGACCGTGCGAGGTGAACCCGACCATGCAACAGACAATCTGGTATACGGTACCGGCGGACCAAAGCGGCCAATCTCCGACGTGCTCACCGGCGAGGACGATTTCTATGAGTTCTGGGAGTACTCGAACGACGGCCTGTTGGTCGCCTACACAGATACGCGTGGTCTTACAACCACATATGAATACGACAACAAAAACAGGATTCAGTTTATCACCGCTAAGGATGAAGGCGTGACGAGCTCGGATGCCGGCGACGACCTCACAACGACGACTAAGTTCGCGTATGATCAGCTGGGTTTTGTAGAGACGCAGGTTGTCTATGCCGGTGATGCCAACGGCAGCGTCATGTCCCAAATGTTCAATGTGAACGACCCAAGCGGCTCTCTGCTCAGCACAGAAACTCAAGCAGCAGCGATTAACGAATCCGGCAATGTTTCCTTACAGAAGGTATCGAAAGCGGCGTTCAAGTATGCCTCAGATGGAATACGAACCCACAGTATTGACGCCAATGACACTTTGACACTTTACACCTACAACAAAGCCGGACAATTGCTGAGTGAAAAGAAGGGGCTGAATTCGGTTCCTGCAGCCACTGGCCAGCACGATTCAAAGAAATACCTTGCTGCATACACGGGGACGCTGCAGGACATCGCGCAAACGACTACGT
>JBKDRW010000088.1:0-12964 GCA_046341255.1 Planctomycetota bacterium | reverse complement strand
CTGACATCGTTGTAAACCTCGTCCGGCAATCGCGCATCCATGATCTGCAGTTCTCCTTGAGTGATGGTCGTTCACCACTCATGGCGCAATTCCCGCGCCGGTTGCCGGGCGATTCTCATTCGCAGTTTTCTGTCAGCCTCTTAGCTTCACAGCATCGGGTTTGTGGTCCATCGTGGCCATATTGAAGGACGCGAATAACCAATCAAAGGCTTCTACAGGAGCCGGTGGAGCTGTTGTGCCTTAGGGTCCATGGAGTACTGGGGCCTGTGAAATGTACATATTGGAGAAGGCTGCTGCGCTCTTGCGGCGGTGCTGGGATTCTGAATCATTCCACTCGTTCTGGAGCCATATACAATGCGACGAATGAGTCAGAAAGGATCGTATCGCTGTCGATATTCACAAACGGGCATCACGATCACTGAAGTGCTTGTAACGATCGGAGTGATTTCTGTCTTAATGGGGATCATCATTCCAGCTGTGATGCTATCGCGAGCCGCTGCCCAGCGTGTTTCCTGTTCAAATCAGTTGCGGCAGCTCACGCTGGCGGCAACTCAGTATGAGAGCACTCACGGCGCATATCTGGGGCGTCAGTTTTTCAAGCGAATTCGCCTGCAAGTCGAAGTGAGGGACGAAGAGAAATACGTATCTCTTTATGCCTGTCCAGAGGATCGAAGTCATGCCAATGGAGACCAGTCAGAAGGAAAGCTCTCGTACGCAATTAATGCTGGACTTGGCTCCCAAAGACCCGACCATCAAGGGATTCTTCCGCAACGAGGGCGGACTGTTCGGGCGAGTGAAGTGACAGACGGTCTGTCAAATACAGCAATGCTGGCGGAACGCCTTTCGTTCCCTTGGTACGCGCCGCAGGTCGTTGCATGGGACGAACGACCAGGTGACTGGAGGCGAACGCTGCTGTTCTTTCGCGAGCCGGCGTCCACTCCGGAACAGTTCGATATTCAATGCGGACAGAAAGCGGTTCGACCAATCATTTCGTGGTTCTTTACTGAGAACTATCATCACTTACGAACACCAAACACCCAGGGCTGTGGGTTGGTTGATTCCAGTGGCTTGTTCTCAGGTGCTGGCGATTTTGGGGTCGGAGTGTCTGCTGGTAGTCCCCATCCCGGCGGAGCCTTTGTTGGCTACTGTGACGGTTCCGTTAAGTTCGTTTCTGATACGGTTGCCATTGAGATTTGGCGAGCCCACGGGACACGGAGCGGTGCCGAAACGTTTGAATGACTCCCCTCGAAACGAGTGCAAGTATGGGGCTGATCGTAATCGAGACCACATTCGAGTAGGGAACCCACCATGGAATCCACGAAGCGTCTAGTTGTGGCTTTGTTCTTGTTTATGGTGGGCTGTAACCAGCGGCCATCCAATCCCGCTGCAGAGGTATTGGGAAACCCACCTGAAGAAATCGATCGACCCATGCAGAGGTTTCGATACTGTTGAACGGTCAGCCGGCACTTGGTGAGACATTGTCGCTAAGAACCGGAGAAAAGCTAAATATTGACATGAAGTTAATTCGTCGAAATATGCAGATGATTCCTATGACGAATATGCTCCATATTCGCTTTATGCCGGAAGGCGCGACTGGAAAGCAATGGGCAAATTATCCGTTCATCGAAGAATTCATCTGTGTTCCGGACGTTCTGCATGGAACGGCGAGTCTGGATACTGTCGTCAAATCTGTTTCAGGTACGTATGAATACCGATGCTTCATGATGTACCACTTTGCCACTGAAGAGAAGCCGGAGTTCTACCTCATCAGCAAAGGAAAGGTCGTCATTGCTGAGGAATCTACCGCGATTGTAGGCGGATGACCCAAGGAAGGGTTTTGTGGCGATCGTTGGGAAGAGCAACCAGATCAAGGTATCGGACGATGCGCGGTCGCTTCGAAAACGGGCGAGATCGTGTAAACTCCGCGGTTTTCAGCACGCCTTTTGAAAACTGCAATCCCCATGAAAACGCTTCCCGTCACGGTTCTGTCTGGCTTTCTTGGTGCCGGCAAGACGACGGTGCTCAACCATATCCTGAACAACCGCGAGGGCCTGCGAGTTGCCGTCATTGTCAACGATATGAGTCAGGTCAACATCGACGCCCAGAGAGTCGCGAGTACGGCAACGCTGAGTCGAACCGATGAGAAGCTGGTCGAAATGTCGAACGGCTGCATCTGTTGCACGCTGCGAGAAGATCTGCTGGTGGAAATCACTCGGCTGGCGAAGGAAGGTCGTTTCGACTATCTGCTGATTGAATCAACGGGCGTTTCTGAACCGATGCCGGTGGCCGAGACTTTTAAGTTCATCGATGAAAACGGCGAATCGCTGGCCGACATGGCTCGTCTGGATACGATGGTCACGGTGGTTGATGCGAAGAACTTTCTCAGCGATTATCAATGCGTTGAAGAACTTTGCGAACGTGGTATTGGCGTTGATGACGACGATAACCGTGACATCGCTCGACTGCTGGCAGACCAGATTGAATTTGCCAACGTGATCCTTCTCAACAAGACGGATCTGGTGGATGAAGACGATGTTGGAATGCTGGTCGAGCTGCTCCAAAGACTAAATCCGGAAGCCAAAGTCATCCCGGTGATTGATGGGCAAGTGCCGCTTGATGAGGTCCTGAACACAAGCCGTTTCGGGATGGAATGGGCAGAGTCCTCCGACGCCTGGCAGTCGGTTCCTCGCGATGCAGAGGAAAGCGAAACGGATCAATACGGCATCTCAAGTTTCGTGTACCGAGCCCGTCGGCCGTTTCATCCGCAAAGGCTGTGGAACTTCTGGGTCACGGGCGATGTGGCTCCGGACATTCTTCGGTCCAAGGGCTATTTCTGGCTGGCGACTCGCAACGCGATTTCAGGATTCTGGTCTCAGGCCGGTCAAGTGCTGTCAGCCGAGCCCGGGGGCATGTGGTGGGCCGAAACGCCTCGCGAAGAATGGCCGAACGATGATGCAGAACTGATCGCCGAATTGGAAGAACTCTGGGACGAAACCTCGGGCGATCGCCGCCAGGAATTGGTCATCATCGGGCAGGATCTCGACGAAGCCACAGTGACGAGAGCTCTTGATGCCTGCCTGCTCACCGACAAAGAAATGCAAGGCGGCCCCGAAGCCTGGTCAACTCTCCCCGACCCATTCGGTTCATGGGATCACGACCATGATGGTGCGCACGAGTGCGAACATGATCATGACCTTAACCATGATTGCAGTCGGGACCATGATCATCATTGACAGAGCCATACTGACGGTGCCGTCGATATAAAATTGGAAATTTGAAGTTTCGAATAGCGTTAGGGGCGTCTACGGCGTGACGTTTATTCGCTCGAAAAAAAACGCGCGTTTAATTCAAACCTGTTCTTGCCACAACCATTGAAGATCGCACGATCGTCGTCTGGCTGTCAGCGTTTCGCGCGGACGCAAATGGTGACGCATTCTGTTCGCGGAACAAACAACGATTACAGGATCCGATCGGCTGCGGATTGGCCGCTGGCGATGCTGTCGGGGATACCGACGCCATGGTAGGCGCTGCCGGCGAGTTGCAGGCCGGGGAATTGGGACTGAGCGGATTCAATCTGAGCGACTCGATCCAGATGCCCGACGTGATACTGAGGCATCGCGTTTTCGTATCGA
Organism: Planctomycetota bacterium; assembly: GCA_046341255.1. GTDB lineage: Bacteria > Planctomycetota > Planctomycetia > Planctomycetales > Planctomycetaceae > SXXK01. The sequence continues at coordinate 9,332 of JBKDRW010000088.1, read as the reverse complement.
ACAACCTCGCTGAACATCGGCTCGCGAGACATTCCGAAGATGTCCTTCAGCTCTGCATTCACCGTCGCGATCAGCGCGTCGTTCTCCATCTGCAGCAACTCCGGCTGCATCGCCCCGCCGACGAAGGTACGCAGCAGAATCTGACCATCCGGCGCACGGTTCAGGAACTTGCGACTGGAGAAGCTCACCGCGAGGATTTTGCGGTTTTCGCGAGCCGGAATGACGATCCCAAACGCATCCATCGGATGAGCAAAATCCGACAACTGATGGCCGCTCACCACAATCGCGCTGGAAGCATATTCGATGCCTTGCAGCAAACGCACGAGCGGCTGCATTGGTGCCTGATTCAGCAACCGTGCGGCCGCGTGAGTTGGCAGCGTGATCACGACTGCATCAAACTCTTCGATCTGCTCGGGAGCAGCGGCATTGGTGACTTTTGTTGGTGACGTTTCCAGCTTCCAGCGAGCTGAATCCGACGCTCCCTGCTGCACGCTGCGGACGCTGGTGCCGAGTCGAAACGACACGCGTCCGGATGCCTTCAACACATTCTCTAACGCGCTGATCAGATCACTCAGCCCGTTCGCGGCGGATGCGAAAAGACCGTAGCGAGCTCCGCTGCCGGAGGCTGCTCGTTCTGAATCTTTGCCCGCGCCGCGAGCCACATCGGCTTTCTGTTGAGCCAGCGTGCCTCTGATCACGCTGCCGTAATCACGTTCCATTTCCAGAAAACGCGGCATCGTAGCGAGCAGGCTGAGCTGTTCCGGGTTGGACGTGTAGATGCCTCCCACGAGCGGCTGAACGAGTCGATCCAGGGCTTCGCTGCCGAATCGTCGTCTCACAAAGCTGGCGAGACTTTCATCATCCATGGTTGCCTTGCGTGCGACGAAGGCTTCTCGCAGAAGTCGCAGCTTGCCGAAGAACGACAGCACCGGCGTCGTCATGATAGCCCACGGTTTCGCGGGAGCCATCAGCATGAAACCATCGGGCACATTCTGAGGCCGGCCGTTGTGCAGCACGAGCGACCGACGGTATCGCGAGTCGGTGGAGACAAGCTGACTTTCAAATCCGATATCGCGACACAACTGCAGTCCGGCTGGCTTGTTGGTGATGAACGAGTCCGGGCCGAGTTCCATCAGGAATCCATCGGCCTGTTCGGTCCGGATGATTCCACCAAGTCGCTTGGATGCTTCGAACAGTGTGACTTGAGCATTTGGTGATCGCGAGATCAATCGCTGAGCCGCCGCCAGTCCGGTGATTCCGCCACCGATGATCGCCACTCGCAAGCCGCGGCCTGCGCTGTGGGCATCGTGGGAAATCTCTTGGGTGGACGGGTCGATTGATGACATCAGTCGTTAGTTTCTGAGGCGACCGGCAGAAGTTGAAACACCAAGGGTACAATCAACATCATAGAGTTACGGACCTGAAAGAGGCCTCCATCGTCCCTTCTCCCCTTTGAAGGGAAGAAGGTGGCTGACAGGCCGGATGAGGGGTCTTCTGCGATTCGATGCCAGGTTTTCAAGACAACTCAAGCCCTCTCACCCTGACCGTCTCCTCCGCAGGGGAGACGGGACAAGACAAATCATTTCTGTTGCGCGCCTAATTCATGCACATACTCAACGACGGCCTTCACGTGAGCCGGGTTCATGTCGGGCATCACGCCGTGGCCGAGGTTGAAGATGTGACCGGGACGGCCGCCGGCAAGTTTCAGGATGTCGTGAACTCGTTGCTTCAGAACCGGCAGGTCGGCGTAAATGGAAACCGGGTCCATGTTGCCCTGAATCGCCACGTCGTAGCCGAACGTTTTCCAGGCATCGTCAAGCTGACAACGCCAGTCGATCCCCATCACCTGACCGCCGGCTTCTCGCTGCAGTGGTTGAAGAGCCGGGTTGCCGTTGAGGAAGTTGATCACCGGCCCGCGTGGTTCGACGGACTGAATCAATCGCTTCGTGTGCGGCAGAACGTAGCGACGATAATCGGCTGGCGATAAACATCCGGCCCAACTGTCGAAGACTTGCACGGCCTGACATCCGGCCTGAAACTGATGCTGCAGATACAGGCTGACCGTGTCAACGAGACGACTCATCAGCACGTTCCACGCACTTTCGTCGTTGTACATCAGCGATTTCGTGCGGACGTAATTCTTGGAGCCACCACCTTCGATGCAATACGACGCCAGCGTAAACGGCGCGCCGGCGAATCCGAGCAACGGGATGTCATTCGGCAGCGCGCGTCGAATCAGTTTGATGGCCTGAAAAACGTAGTCGACGCTGTCCATGGCATCCAGCGCTTGCAGTCGATCAACATCTCGGCCTGTGTGAATCGGATTATGGATGACGGGGCCTTCGCCCTTCTGATATTCAAGATCGATGCCCATCGGTTCGAGAATCGGCAGCAGATCAGCGAACAGAATGGCAGCATCGACGCCCAGCACATCTCGAGCCGTTACGGTCACTTCGCAAGCCAGCTCTGGGGTCTTGCAAAGCTCCATGAACGTCACTTTGCTTCGAACTGCCATGTATTCCGGCAAGTACCGTCCGGCCTGACGCATGATCCACAAAGGAGTGGTATCGGTCGGTTCGCGACGCACAGCTTTCATGAAGCGACTGTTATGCAAAGCATCGGTCATTCGAACACAATTCCCTTCTCGGTGATTTTGTACGGCATGATGCATTCTTCACACGCGCTGCCGCGATGTTTGGCGACATACATGGCTCGACCGATCGAGTTCCCGTGGTGAACCTTGCCGACCATGATAATCGTGTTCGCGTTCGACAAGACATCTCCGGAGTGGATCGGGCGACTGATCAGGTCATCCAGCATCACTTCGTGGCTGGTATAAAGCAGCATTCCGCTGATCTGTTCATGATCGTACGGATGCTGTAGGACCTTCGATTCCTGTGACCGAAAGTGAACGCGAAACAGATCGCGCGCCAGCCAGTCGTGATCTTTTCGCAACACCTGATGGTAGACATAATCGAACAGATGAAACTGGAACGAGTCCGCATCGCGAGTCGTCGGTTCCACGCCATCAATAACGACTCGTCGAACCCCATGGACGAAGTTTCCGTAGAAGAACGCAATCGTCTGATCAAGTCGCCTCATCAGATCGGCTTTGAACTCCTGCCATTCTTCCGGCTGCATGTCGCCAATGGTCACTCGTCGACCGCCGCGATGAAACACATGCAGGAAGTCCGATCGGATTTCCTCGGCGTTCCAGACAACATCGGGCTGAAAGTTGTCCGCGTAAGAGCGTCGACGAAAGTTCCAGTCGAACATCCGCCTGGCGTACTCTGGCTGGTTCTGCGAGTCGCCGCGAGTTGTCAGGTCGAATAGAATTCCCGACTGACCTTCCTGCTGCGTTCCGGCCCAGGCATAGCTGACTCCCAGTTGAGTCTTCCCGATGCCAGTCGCGCCCATGACTACTGTCAACGTCCCCGGAATCAATCCGCCGCCCAGTGCGTCGTCGAGTTTCTGAAGGCCGGTGGAATGTCGTAAAATGGTCATGTACAGAAGTCATCTTTCTTCGCAAAAGTTCCGTGCAATGGGACTGTAGCAGACAGACACCAGGCGTTGGGCACTTTCACGGGAATTTCTCGTCTGGCGAGAACGTGAAAACACCTTTGAAGCGATCTGACGTCATCGGTGCATCGTGCTCATCCACAAATCAGGCGGAATCAGGCTTGAATCCGATCGGTCCTTTCTCGCGGCAAGGACTTTCGCATGCGGGCTCCACTTTGAGCCGCCACCCGTTGAATAACGAGAAGCCTTGCCCGGCAGTCTGACCGGCGACTTTGGTTGCACACGAGGTCGTGGCCAACTGCAGGTCTTTTCTTGCAGAAGGGAACGCCAAGAAATGCTGCTGCGATTCGCAAAGTCTTAATCTGTTTGTCGAACGCACGGCGGACATTTAAAATCTCCCGGTTTGAATGCCCAATCCACCGGCCTTTTTGTCGGACGTCGTGAGTGATGACTCTTAACTTTTCTCGCCGCAGGTTTCTGTCGACATCGTCTGCTGGGCTGTCGTTACTGACAACCGGCTCATTGGTTCCGGGACTTACTGCCGTTGCCGATGATCAGCTGCGTCCGGCGAATGGAGTCGTTCAGCTTCGGCCTGAGATCGAGCCTCTTGTTCGACTGATCGAAGGAACATCGCGCGAGAGGTTGATGGAAGAAGTCGGATCGCGGATCAAACGTGGGCTGAGCTACCGAGAGGTACTTGCCGCGTTATTGCTGGCAGGAGTGAGAAATGTGGAGCCTCGTCCGGCAGTGGGATTCAAATTTCATGCAGTGCTCGTCGTCAACTCGGCGCATATTGCCAGCATGAATTCTCCGGAAGCTGATCGGTGGCTGCCAATCCTATGGGCTCTGGATGAGTTCAAGAGTTCCCAGGCTCGTGATATTACTGAGGGCAACTGGACAATGGCTCCAGCAGATGAACCTCGAGTCCCCTCTGTTGAAAAAGTCCGCGATGCTTTTCATCAATCGATGCAGTCCTGGGATGTCGCACAGGCCGATGTCGCTGCCACCGGGATCGCGCGATATCTTGGTGCTGTGGAGACTCTGGAACTGTTCGCATCCTACGCGGCTCGTGATTATCGCAGCATCGGACATAAGGCGATCTATCTGGCCAATGCCTGGCGCACGCTGCAGACGATTGGATGGGAACACGCAGAGCCAGTACTGCGGTCTCTGGCGTATGCGATTTTGAATCACAACGGCGAACCGAATCCGTCGCAGAACGACCTGGTTCCGGACCGTTCATGGCGATCGAATGTGAAACTGGCCAGGGAGATTCGCAACGGCTGGGAATCCGGAAAACCTGATGCTTCAGCAACTTCCGAAGTGATGTCAGTGCTGCGAACCGGAACGGCGGACGAAGCGGCTCAGTGTGTCGCAGATCGGCTCAATGCCGGCACATCGCCTCAGTCGCTGTTTGATGCGATTCATCTGGCATCCGGCGAACTTCTGATGCGCCAAACCGGCATTATTTCTCTGCACGCGATGACGACAACAAATGCCATCCGATTTCTGTTTGACACGGTCGGCTCGTCTGACACTCGCAAGCTGCTGCTGCTCCAGAACGCTTCGTTCCTGCCACAATTTCGGGAGTCTATGAAATCACGCGGCAAAGTTGGCGATACGAAAATCGATGAACTCACGGTTTCGGAAATGAACCAGGGCGTGACTGTTGATTCGATCTTCGCCAGCGTGGGTCAGAAGTCAATGCTGGCAGCTCAGCAGACGATGGCATTCGCGCAGTCAGCTGAAGACGCTGGAACGCTCATGAACGCCGCTCGCAGGCTGATCTTCCTGAAAGGCAACGACTCCCACGACTACAAGTTCAGCTCGGCCACACTGGAAGACTACTACAAAGTTTCCCCCGACTTCCGCAACCGCTTCCTCGCAGCCAGCACATTCTATCTGAAAGGCTCGTCTGCCGCGGACAACAATCTGGTGACGCGCATCCGTGCGGCGCTGGGGTGAGGTTGTATCAAAAGTCGACCAGAAATCTTATCAGAAACTTGAAGCCGGGCAGAATTACCGATGCGGCCAAAGGTGGAACGCTGCGACTGACGACATCATGATTGCAGGGCAGCAGTTGCTGGCTGTTTCGCGTGCGAGAGCGATCAGTCATTCCTGTGAGCTTTCTCCGCGCAGCCATTGCCCCCCTTTGCACTGGCTTCATTGATTGTGTCGCCGGGGGAGAGGACTTCAACCACGAGATCCGGGGCAACCTCCAGAATCCTGTGTCCGAGTCGTTTGGCGATCCGCTCTCTGCTGACAAAGGTGACATCCTACGCACGCACTGTTTCAGGATTACGGTCAATCACGGGCGCTGTCTCGCCGCCGAAGACGTATTCCTCGTGATGTTTTTTGACGAAATTGATGATGCGAGCCGTTACTTTCCCGATCAACCAAGCAGGTGTCGCACCCGCCAGGGATCGCGTACGGGTGCTTCCTGAATCAGTTCGCATCACACATCAGGATTCATTTCGAGCTACTCCGCGGCTGTGAGGAGTTGATTTTCTGCCATCGAAAAACTCCTGACGGATTCAAGCTCGCAGTGGATCTGCGCAGCACGAGATTTCTTGCTTGTCGGGATCATTTTGTCACGAAATCTCACTCGGTCGAAGCAAATGTTATTTGGCACCGCTGCGCAGAAATGCCTGACCGAGGGCGGCTGGGGCGATGTTGTACACCTGCTGGACGGCGCGAACGGCATCGGGGTTGGAGCGGAGTTGTCCGACGAGTTGCTGGAAGCGATTTGTGCCGCCCTGGCTCATCAGGAACTTGACCAACAGGTACCCAACGTCACCGACTTCTTCCGGAGCGAACGTACCTTCCGCGAAAAACTTTGCCGCATCATCCACCGTTGAAACGGCCTTGGAAGCTCGTTCTGGGATAGCCTTGAGATACGGAGAGTCTTTTGTCAGTCCGCACTCTGTCATGCCGAAGCCCTGCTTCAGCCAGTCCGGAAGATTGGCACCGTCGCGAGTCAGATAGGTCTGGCTGATGAGCGAGTTCATCAGCTGTTCGGCGGTCAGCGAGTCGGCAGATTCCGTATCGCCAACGTCATGCATCGCGACATAAGCAGTTTCGAAATTTGCATTGATGACCGAATGGCCCGAGATTGCTTTGGGAGTTCGCCGCCCGTTCATCAGGACGGTGTTGAACTCCTCGTAATCGAAGCGTTCTCTCGTCACGTACAGGATCAATCGGCCTCGAAATGCCTGTCCATCACCGGGCAAAGGATACCTGCTTTTCAGCGATGACAGATGAGCCTCCGCTTTATTGCCGAGTTCCTTCAGACGATCTTCACTGACCGTGCCATACATGAAGAAATTGTCCGTGGTTGCTGAGGCTCCTTCCGTCTTCGGGGAGACTCGCTTCCACAATTCTGCGGCCTGAGTTTTGCGACGTTCGGCAAAGTCAGAGTCTGACATCTTCGCCAGACGTTCGGCTTCCATCTGGGCTTCCGTTGGGACGAGATCTCGCAGCGGAGCTTTCGGGTCTTTGCCGTCGAACCTCGCTCCTTCCCTGATCCATGTTTCAAGAGCCTTCGCCTGCGAAAGCTTGAGCTGTGCCTGACCGGCTGGCATCTTGAGCGGATCTTGCCGAAGGACGAGATCCACAATGTAGCTTTCGTCGGGATTGCCGGGAACGATTGTGTTTTCGGTTGGTCCGCCCTGAAGCAGTTCTTCAAACGTTGTGAATTTGTAGTCACCTCGCGGATTATTGCCGGAGTGACAGCCAACACAGATATTTACCAGCCAGGGCGCGACGTCTTTTGAGAACGAAACGGTTTCTGATCCGTCTGCTATCACGACTTTGACTGGTTCTTTCTTTACCACTGTCGAATCACCAATGGGAGCGTCACGATCGGTGCCGTCGAAGCTGGCGCCCTGCTCGATCCAGCGAGCGATCGTCATGATTTCGGCATCAGCAAGCTTTGGTGCATTTCGCGGCATACGGCGCTGTTCATCCGGTAGATTGATGACGATGCAAAGGCCGCTGCGTGTCGGCTGCCGTGGGACAACGGGGACTCCATTTCGGCCGCCTCGTGCGAGCATGTTGAAGGTATCAAGACGCAGCATGCCGCTGGCCTGAGCTTCACTATGACATCGCAGACAGTTGTTTCTGAGAATTGGAGCGACCTCACGTTCGAAGCTGACGGGGATCAGATTTTTCGCGGAATCAAGTGCTCTCCTGAATGTGCCGTAAGAGCGATCCTTTTCATCTTCAGCAATAGGCAGTTCTTTGACTCGGTCCTCGCACTTCCTGATCAGTTCTTTCGCCTGGTCGACTTCCTTGTTCCTGATCAGACCATTGACCTCCTTGAGTTCCTTTGTCAACTCGCTCAGTTCCTTTTTGATTTCCGGAGGAATTGCAGCCGCCGCGTATACGGATGGCGCGGCAACAACAGCGAACATCAGAACTGTGAACTGGCGAATGGTCATGGATGGATATCCGTTTGACGATGCGAAGTGTTCTTATAGTGCATGGAGCAAAACGAAAGTGGCTGAATTCTCGCCGATTGCGAGTTTTCACAAACTCGATTGTGCGGCCCTCTGCCTTCGGAAAAGCAGCTGACGAATTCAGACATACTACAGCAGTTCCGGCATTGTTCCAGACAGAGTTCGCCCAGGTCGTTGTAACCCGACCTTGATGTTGGTTCCAAACGACCCGGGAAGGCCGTTTCGCTTTGACGATCGTGCTGAACGTGCCTAGACTGCGGAACCTTCCTACGCGCTTTTTCAGCCGTGTGTTCTTCAGAAAACCTGCCTCAAAGAGGGCTTCGAGCCCTTAACCCTGCCGAACCTACCGGTCCAACCTTCGAAAACGTTGACGTTGTTCGCTTTCCGGAATTTCTCCTGCGAGGCGTTCCAGAATTGGAATAAGATCTCAATGGCTGCCTATTGCTCTCTCACAAATGCACTGACCTTCCGCGTACGCTTAAAATTCCGAGCGATTTTAGCCCTGTGGCTTTTCGTGCTTTGCGCGAACGTGTTGAACGCGCAAGACCCGGTGCTTGATCGCGTTGAAACGTCCGGAATGCGGTCCGGCCAGAAAGCATCCGCGACCGTTCATGGAAAACAGTTGGCGGGAGCGATCTGCCTTTGGACACCAGTTGGAACGCTCAAGCCAAAAGAGGGAACGGACCTTACGAAGGACCAACCCGTTTTGTTTGAAGGTGACATCAAGGCCGATGCGGCTCCTGGGATTTATCCTGTTCGAATGGTGACGAACCATGGATGCTCTGAAGCGTCATGGGTTGTTCTGGACGATCTGCCCAGCGTGGCTATCACGGCAGAGGCTGACGATCGCAAGTCTGGTCAAACGGTTGTGCCGCCCTGTTCCATCGGTGGTCAAGTCAATCCGGTCGTTTCGAAATTCTTCCGAATCGCGATGAAGGCCGGTCAGCCGCTCAGCATCGATGTCTTTGCGCGTCGCCTTGGGTCGGATCTCGATCCAGTTGTTCGAGTTTACGGTCCGGACGGAGCCGAAGTCGCGTTCAAAGATGACATCCCCGGCGCGGAAGGCGATGCTCAATTGCAGTTCACCGCAGTGGCTGATGGTGAATACCGCATCGAAGTTCGTGACGTGCGATACTCGGGCAGCGGACGTCACTTCTTCCATCTGCGACTTGGCAAGTTCCCGCTCTCCACTGCAATTTCGCCACGAGTTGTTCAGGCTGGTCAAAAGGTGGATCTTCTCGGAGCAACTGGCGAGGTGCTCGCAGAGTTGATGACTCCCGCTGACAAGTCTCCGGGATTGGTTCCGGTGACCTTCAGGACAGCGGAATCAGATGCCGGCGTGATTGGTTCAATCGC
>JBKDRW010000087.1:0-6489 GCA_046341255.1 Planctomycetota bacterium | reverse complement strand
GTGCGAAATTCCCGGGATTTGTATTATGCACGAGCAGCTCTCGTGTGCTGTTCCCCTTTCCGGTCAGAAGGGCGGTTTGATCGCAGCTGTCTTCAGCGGAGTTTGAATCGATCTCAGCCCCCACAACGCTGGCGATCGTGGCATACAGATCAATCTGACTGAACAACCCCTCGCTAACGCTCGCTTTCGGAACCTTTCCGGGCCAACGAATGATCAACGGAACACGATGGCCGCCTTCCCAGAGGTCCCGTTTGAGTCCTCGCAACGGCCCCATGCTGCGATGCTGAAACCTGCGAATACGTTCGTAAGCATAATGTTCAGGTCCATTGTCAGCAGTAAAAACCACAATCGTGTTGTTCGTCAACCCACCCTTGTCGAGTGCCTGCAAAACCTGCCCGACAGTATCATCCGTCTGTGTCACGAAGTCACCAAAACCTCCCGCCTTCGATTTCCCGACAAAGTCTTCCGTCGGAACGATTGGAGCGTGCGGGGATGTGAAAGGGAAGTAAAGAAAGAATGGTTCATCGGGCTTCTGTTTTTCAATCCATTCGACAGCTTTCTCCGTCAGCCTCGGCATTACAGCCCAGAAGTCCCAGTCCTGCACTGCGGGGCCCGGCCGCGCTTCCCACGATCCCTCTGCTGTTTGTTTCGGGGTAGCCAGCCGTACTGTTGGTTCAGTGATGATGCGATCATTTTCAAACCATGCATATGGCGGAAAATTTGGAACATCATCACCAAAATAGTAGTCAAACCCATGCGACAATGGGCCTCCCGGAATCGCCACGCTCCAGTCAAAGGCATCTGGTTCAAAGGCTGAGGCCGCTCTTCCCTCACCACGAACTGCAGTCGCTCCAGGTCTTTTGATGGCATTCCAGTCCCAGCCAAGATGCCACTTGCCAATGCAGGCAGTCTTATATCCCCTCATTTTCAGCAATTCAGGCAGGGTCGTACGTTCTTCATCAAGGATCGGCTGATCAAAGGAGTTGACAATCCCGTGGAACTTCCGCCAGTGATATCGTCCGTGCAGCAACGCATATCGACTGGGCGTGCAGACCCCTGACGAACTATGAGCATCTGTAAGTCTCATGCCCTGAGTTGCCAGTTGATCCAGATGCGGCGTGGGGATTTTCGACTCGGAATTCTGTATGCCAAGATCGCCATACCCCATATCGTCAGCATAAAGAATCACGATGTTGGGCCGACTGCTCGGTTCTTCCGCGAAGCAAACACCTGCAAGCAGCAGACAAACTTGAAATACCCAGAGAACATTAAAACGGCCCATGTTGTCTCCTGCGGCAAATCATGCAAATTCTTTAAACCTTGACTCAAACTTCAACACTTGCCAATTCCTCACGCCATCGGCAAACAGCCCGTTATGGAAGCAATCGGCTCGGAGACAACGGCACGATCCAGACATCCGGAGAAGCGGCAGGCTGAAACAATGCTTTGTCCATTACCCCCCGTCCAGTAAACGGCATGCTTCTGCAAAGGCGGCTCGCGACGGTCCGCGACAGTGACAGCTGAAATCGTCATATCCGTACAGTTTGCAAGGCGAATCCCAAACGGTGCCGAATCAAAAATCTGGCTGCTGCTCAAAGTCATATTGCGACAGTCAAACAATTCCAGCAAAGCTTCTCGCTGCAACTCGGGAGCTTCCGGATACAAGTGACGACCGCTCAGGCAATCCTGAAGAATGTTGCCAGTGAAGATGCATTCCTGACATCGCCGAAACGTCACACCGGTGCAGAGTTCCTTCTCCCGACCATAATCAGTGTTGTGACCAAAACAATTATTACCAACAACAATCTGCGAGCATTCTTCAATCAGCAGGTTGCGATTGTGCCCAGAGTAAATGGAGTTGCCGGAAATTGTGACACCCTGTACGGCGGTCAGATGGATATTGTTCCACTGGCTGCCAATCAGATTGCCTGTCACGGCGATCATACCGACTTTTGCATTTGTCTCCTCCAGCTGACCGATCATGCGAATGTTCGCACCGTTCGGACTGTACGTCGCCTGAATCGTATTGCTGCTGATTGTTCCTTCTCGAATACTGCCTTCACCTGCATCCAGCCAGATCTCCGCCGTCGGGATGCCATCTGCATCAGGAACTCCGTGACCGCCATTATTATTGTATTCAATGTCGTTCCCCGTGATCTGCAGGTTGCGAATCTCACTGCGCTCAATCCGAATCCCGCCCAGCCGGCAGTAACTGATGTGCGAATCGGCTATAATGGTCTGGTGCAGATTCACCCCGTCCAGAAAGATGCCAACACCCGTGTTGTGATAAATGTGGCATCCGCTGATCAGTACGTTTCGAGCGCGACCCGTGATGTGAACCCCGTGCCGCAGTCTTCGGAACAGAACGCCGGTGACCGTTGGCTGCATCACGCCTTCAATTCGAATGCCATCAGCTGAATTGTGCTGACCAACAATCTCAAAACCGCTCAGCATCGGCATACGTTCATGAGTCCACTCAGACTCACGAAATCCATCCGGAGCTGCCGTTGTGGAGTGAGTTCCCTTCACCACAATTGCCGGACCTTCACCCTGCATCAGGAGACGTGCCGTTCCGCTTTCACCTCGAAGTCCCGTTCGACCAACTCTCGACAGGTCGATGATCAGCGGGCGAGTCAAGCGATAATCGCCCCGAGCCAGCCTTAACTCACCGACACCTTCGTCAATCGCATGCTGCAAGGCGTCCGTGTCATCCGTCAAGCCATCGCCCGTCGCTCCAAAGTCCCCGGCATGCGTCATGTCCTGCCCCCTGTTTGATTTTCATCATCCACGTCAGATGCCATCTGAAGATCAACTACGGTGTGTCTGGCTGCGATCCTCGCGCATGTCTGGTCACGAATGATACAAGCTCAGGACACTGAAAGAATCCCTCCCACATGTTATGGCCCTGTCCCTCAGGAATGATCAGATCAATCGACCATTTTTGTTCTTCCAATCGCGTCTTCATCAATCCCGTATTGTCTTCCAGAGGAACAACCGTATCGACATTTCCGTGAATCGCGAACAGAGGCACCCTCGCTCTGGCCAGTGCGGTCATACGATCGGTCGGATTGAATTCGACGAGGCGATCTTGCAGTTCGGCAGGTGTCAATCCAAAAGCCGCCGCAGCACGATCAAGTCCGGGATAACTCGAAAGATTGCACACGGGATAAATTCCCGCCCAGCCACCAACCTTATCGGGATTATTCACAGCCCACGACAGGGTCATCAGACCGCCTCGACTTCGGCCAAGCAGCACAGGCTTTGCTGAAAAGCCTCGGTGTGTTGTTAATTCGTCATAGAATGCCGAGTAGAGTTCGCAGCCCGCAGGACTTCCATAAGATTCGCCGACATCAATGCCCGCAATCGAAATTCCTGAGGTCGTAAATTTTTCAAACATCCACGTTTCCGCCTCGCTCGGAAGATGCGGCAGCGTCGGGGCGTACCAGACCCACGGAGTCGGCTTATCAGGAACCACGCTGCGCCCCGGAATGACGAATGCAACGTGGCCACTGACCGTAAAAACTTCCCCATCCATTGGTAATGTTTTTTCCGGCCTCGAAGCTTTTCTGACTTCATCGCTCGCCAGGATGCATGGAAACAGAGTCATCAACCAAAGAATGCCAGTCAACGTTGAATAGATTCGGCTCATGAACAGATGATCCTCAGGTATGCCTTATCGAGTTGCGCGGCTCTCCGGAACCCTACACGATTCCAACGATCAGGGAAATGCTCAAGGCGGATGATGCCCCTCGCGGATCGTCCGAGGGTATCGACGCGACTGACGACGTCGCCGAAAGCTGAAAAACCTGGCCTCCTGACGGTCGCACGCGACGAGAACGTTTCCACCTGCCAACATTCACGCAGGTCCCTTAAAGGCTTCAACAGATAGTCGCAGTCGCCGTGTTTGTTTATTCTGCGTGATGATCTGACTCATCCGGGACGGCAAAATCGATCAGGGAACATCATGTCAGCAAGTCGACCAGTTGGAACAGTGCAATTTGACAACACGGGGCGAGTCGTTCTGGTCAGCGGCGGAGCTATGGGGATAGGTCGAAGAGTGTGTGAAGCATTTGCGGAATCCGGAGCCTCTGTTATCTGCATGGATATCAACGCAGAAGCCGCGGCAGACCTTCCGAAAGGAATCGCCTTTGTCTCAGGCGACACCTCGATTGAATTGGATTGTCGAAACGCAGTGAACTTTGCGGTCGACATGTTTGGTGCCATCGATGTTCTCGTCAATAACGCCGCGATTCAACCGCAGGACTCGTACGTTCCGGTTCATGAACTTTCAACAGAACTTTGGGAAAGGATGATCAGCGTCAACGTAACCGGCTTCACGCTGCTGGCCAAACATACGATTGTTGAAATGTTGAAGCAGAGAAGCGGAGTGATTGTCAACATAGGCAGCGGGCAGGCCCATCGAACTGCGAGGCATGTCCCAGCCTACGGTCCTGCCAAGGCCGCAAACATTATGCAAGCCAAACAGTGGGGAGTGGAATACGCGCGACATGGTATCCGTGTTGTTTCTGTGTCACCCGGAGCAATTCTGACTCCGATGGTCGAGGCAACTCTGAAGGAACAGGGCGGCGCGGCACAACTTGCCAATCGCCATCCACTCGGTCGAATCGGCCGCCCTGATGAAATCTCTTCGGCAGTGCTCTGGATCTCGAGTTCCGCTGCCTCCTTCGTCACCGCCACTGACCTCGAAGTCGACGGTGGCCTCGGCGCCTTCGGCTCATTTGCCGATCCGTATCCGATGCCCTTCTGAATGAGACCTGGATGATTTCTCGCGGATGCCTTCCAGAAAGTCGGGCACCTTCCATTTCACGCGGTGTCGCCTGATGCCCCAAAACAGAACTTTTCCGTGACCTTCCACCCGCGGCATCTCGGGGTTCAACGCTCCAGACCTGATCGTGGACTCAAATGCCGTCGACGTGCGTTACCGCGTGTTGCCGCTGGCCTTGACTCATGCCACATTTGAAGAATGACAGGTCTCGAAGCCGCTTTCGACTGCGAAATGATTGCTGCTCCATGGATTTGGCTGCAGATCAGGCAGATCGCTCTCACACATTCAACCGCAAGCAGATGAAGGATGGTGTCGAAATACGGAACTCCTGAAATGAAGCTGCGAAACGTCAGGCACTCCAGAGACACCAATCGAGAGTTCAACACACCGTCAGAACACAGTGAAATGGACACATACGTCACTGCAGTCTGAGGAATTGAGGAAACATGGGACCCCCGGCTTAATCTGCGGTAAGGTGCGGAATAAAATCGTGGCTTAAAGGCTTCGGATTCGTGGCAATCGCACGTACGATAAAGGGAGAGTTGTGGCCCACGGAGAGGCTGGTCGTTTGGCATCGGATTTCTGCGGTAACGTTATGACTGATCAATTCTGGTCTGGTGGTTCGTTCGCACTTCGGATTCTGGTCTGTCTTGTTTCGTATTGCGCGATCACGACACCAGCGTTGGCCGATAAAGCCAGTGACGACTTCAATCTGGGTGTCGCCATGTACCGCAGTCAGCGATGGGACCAGGCGTCGCAGACATTTGAACAGTTTCTGAAAGATTACCCGGAACATCCTCGTATCAACGTCGCCCGATTGTATCTGGCAATGTCGTTGAGTTCTCAGAACAAGTACGAGCCGGCTCGTTCGTTGTTTGCGACAGTAATTCAAGCAGACCCCAACGGGCGGAATATCGCCGATGCTCGCTATCGATTAGGCGAGTGCAGCTATTACCTGAAAGAATACAAGGTGGCCGTCGCTCAACTCACAGATTATCTTGAGAAGCACTCCGGGCATTCTCTGAACGAATGGGCAAAGCTTTACATCGGTGACTCGCAGGTGGGGCTTTCAGATTTTGAACTCGCTGAGAAAACACTGCGACCACTGATCGACCGCCAATCATCACCATCTCTGCTGGCTGATGCACGATTAAGTCTTGGTCGCGCACTCGAGGGCCTGAAGCGACCGGATGAGGCAGCACAGCAGTACTTAGCAGTCATTGAGATGAAGACTCCGGAAGCAGCGCGTGCATTACATCGATTCGGAGGCATTCAGTATTCGGAAAAAAAGTATGGTGACGCTGCCATCAGCTACGATCAACTGACAACCGACTATCCGTCAAGCTCTTTGGCGGCTTCGGCGCGACTCGGCGCCGGAATGTCATGGTATCGGGCGGGCGAACTTGAAAAGGCGATCGATCGCTTTAATTCAGTACCCAAAGAATCCAGCGGAGCCATTCAGGCGACCATGATGAAAGCCGTTGCCCTGCGCCAACTGAAGAAGTACGAAGAGTCTCGTCCGGTGTTCGTTGAAGCATTGAAGCTGGCAGGTGATTCCAGCCTGGCCCCGGAGATTCTGTTCGAAAGTGCCCAGATGGAGCGGGCGGCGAACGCACGCGAAGTCGCCGCACAGTTGTTTGAAGATCTTTCAGATCGGTTTCCGCAGTCGCAGCGAGTCGCAGACTGCCTGTTCAATGCGGCTG
>JBKDRW010000086.1:0-6520 GCA_046341255.1 Planctomycetota bacterium | reverse complement strand
ACCATGCCCAAGGAACATGACCATCCTGGCGAAATTGGACGTCAATCCGATGTCACGCAGTGACCGTTCGGACCTGCTGACCATCTCGCTCAGGGTAAAGCCAATGCCTTCGTCAGTCGGACCGGCGGGAGTTCCTTCTTCACGTTCCAGACGCAGACGCGTGATGGATGGAGGTGCGACAAACCGACGGGCTGTCTTGTGCATCTGAGCGGTGAAACGAGGAAACAGAATTCGACCCAGCAGGGGAACTGTTGCCAGAGGCCCGATCAGAGCCGTCAGGACAGCTCCGCTCACTGAACTTCGCGTCCCGAAGTCGAATTGGTGAGACGCGGTACCAATCCACCTGCGAGCCACCGCGCGCTGTCGATGTGACTCTTCAAGAGCGTAAACGACATCTTCCACAATCCAGTTCTGCGGCCTGATCACCACGGGACACAGCGCCGTGAAGGTGGCCTCGCCAGCTCCGCGGTAATACATGGGAACGCAGAAGAAGCCGGCGTTTCCGAACGTTTCTACATCCGGTGCAACTTCTTCCAGGTGCCGCCGGAATGATTCTTCTCGAGCGTCAATGCACGTCACAATCTGCAATTGCGGCTGTGCGGGCTTCACCAGAGGCTGTGCCGCGCGGATGCTGACAGCATCGAGTACTCGATGCAGCAGTTGACGCTCGAATGCGAAATGAAAGATTCGACGACGCTCGAAATCACCGAATGCATCCACTTCCTGAATGAGTTCTCTCCATTTCTCCTCTGACATCCCGGCCAGTACCTTCGGACACCACCCGTGAATCTGGGCAAGTTGAAGAATGAGGAACGCCCGCTGTTCGTCGGTATTGTGCTCCGGGGAAAGATGCAATGATTGTCGAAGAAGGGGTCTGAGTTCACTGAGCGTTCCGATGAACGCGATGGTTCTCTTTGCGACGTCAGCAATTGCCAGACGGTCCAGGAGTAATCGAACCGCCAGGAATTCGTTCAGCGTTCCCGGTAATGAAGAACGATAAACGCGATCTGGTCGAGTTTCCGTCTGCCAGATCATTCCCGCCCAGCCTCGCAGAGCAAGGAGCGAATTGCGGAGATACTCGTTTCGCTCTTCCGACTGAACCCCAAGGATCTTTAGCGACTCTTCAACGCTGGCCAATGCCGAAATGCTGTTTGCCTGAATTTTCTGGAGTTCTACAGTGAGCGGTCGCATCCACCGTGCGGTTCCGGCAACACCAGCCTCGAACAATCTGCAGAAGCACTTCAGAAAGCCATCCTCGCGATCAGGGAGCGACCATTGAGCATAACCCTGATCAAGGAAGGCGGCACAGAATCGCACGAGAACGGGATGAACCAGCAAGTCCGTATCTTCACTGGTCACATCAAGCAGCAGATCGCGATGTCTCACTTCCCGATGCACGGGTCTCGTCGGTGCCGGTGTCGTCTGCAGTCGGCAGAGGGACAGCTTCCAAAGGAGTGAAAGACAAGCCTGTTCCCAGATCGAATCACTCCAGCTTTCGATGGAACCTCGGTCGAATTCCGTCATGACCTTCTGAACAATGTCCTGAAAGCATTTCGGGCACGATGCGGATGTCGCTGGATCGGCTGTGTGTGTTTCACTCGATGCTGGCGGTTGTCGCAGATCACACATCATCCAGTGCCGTGTTTCTTCCAGCAGACGATCGCGAGATTCATGAGTCATCTCCGGACGGAATCGTCGGAGAGCATCGGACTCTGCCACCATCCAGCGGAGTTCATTTTCATTGGCCGGTGTGACGGGATGCTGCAGCATGCTGAGCCGCAGATCGATCCGACGGACGAGTCCACCGATCATCTCGTCAATTCGATTGTCAGGCTCTTCCAGAAGAAATTCGCGAAGTTCTTCAACGGTAATTCGCCCTCGCTGCATTTTGTTGCGATAACGTGTTTCGGAAAGGAAGGGCTCACAGTCGTAGACGCTTGAAACATCGCGGAGGGCATTCACAAACGGACGGTCTTCCATGCCCTGAAGAGGATTCAGAAACGCAAAAGCCGTGATGGGTCCCTGCAGCGGCAGCAATTCTGCCAGCCCTGCAATCTCGGCGGCAAGTTGAGTGTGAAAGGGCATGGCTTCTGTCGACGTCATTGGTTTTGTCCAGATCCAGTCAGGGCGTATGGTGTGAGGGGATATTGAGAAATCCCGGCAGCTGAGAATGGTGATCCGGCCTGCTCGACCATCGGCTTCAGGGCAAATCACTTCGTGAAGCCTGATGGACAGGCGCTTTTCACAAAGATTTTGTCTGAATCTCGGTCCATTGGTGCGATCTCAAGTGTGCCCTTGACGAATGCCTGCGCGAGCACTGATCCGTCCTCGTCGCGAAGGATGCAGGAGAATCTCGACCCGGACTGTGAGCAGTTCGGAGCGGCAGAGCGCATGGCCAGAAACGACTTGTCTGACCGAACGCCGGAATCGAGGTCTCAATGGAATCTGAACGTGGCAGATCGGATTCAGCTGGCTGGCAATTCAAAGCCACTGGAGGCAGGTCTTACGGAGACTTGGTCCAACGCGGCGGTGCCGGATCAGAGGGCGATCGGAGGTGGACGACAACCGGACGAATCGAGGTCCGCATCGGCAAAATGGTCGCGAGACAAGAAAACAAGACGACACGTCGTCAGGCCGGCAGCATCGAAACGAAGGTGGCCGGCAACATAAAGCTCGGGCTCTTCAATTTCGATTTCGGTGGGCGTGTCTGGACGGAGGCTTCCTCCATCGGACAGTGCATCGCAGCGGTCCTGCTCCGCCGACGAAGTTGCGTTCTCCACGATCCCGGCAGGGAACAGAAGTGCAACAACCATCAGCAACATCGTGCACACGTTCATTCCGGAAGTCTCGCACAAAGACCTTTGGTGTCAAGATGGAACCTGTGGTTACATTGAAAACATGAGCATGCGCTCTCGTTGCCTGAAAGATCGTGGTTCTTTGCTGATGTTGCCATCAGGCGTGAATTGGATTCCATTCAAGGTCCCGCAGTCTTCCTGATCCTGCAAGTGCACTTCAAATACAGACAGACTGAGGACAAAGGAAAGACCTGTCCGTTTCGTCGGTTCTGGTCGAAGTGAGACGTTTGTCTTATGGCTTCGAAATCATGCCATCGTGCTGTGTCATCGGGATTGCGGGAACGGAACGGAGCGGAGCGTCGGATCGGCAGAGTGAACAGAGTCTGGCATGGGAAGGAGATCCTGTTCGGGTCGTGAATGCCGTCAAATTCGTCATAGCCGCTTCGACCCTGCAGGACGAGTGTTGACGACCGGCAACATCGGGCCGGAGCAAACGGCAGGTCGGGATGTTCAGGAATCGCAACCTAGATTTCTAACGGATCAGAAACTGTTCCGCGAAAGCGGTTCCGGAGCAGATGTCGCGAATGAGTCCCGTCGCGATTTGATCCTGACTTCCGCATCCTGAAGTTTTCTGATGTTGACGGATGGCAACGGATGAAGCCACTGCGTGATCTTCTGAAGCACTCTTCGATCTATGCGATCGGGCAGATCCTCGCTCGAATCGCATCTGTGCTTCTGTTGCCGTTGTACACACACTGCCTGACGCCTGAAGACTATGGAATCACGGCGATCATGGACCTTACAGCGACTATACTTTCGCTGATGATTGGTGGTGGGATGGTCACCGCGGTGACCCGATTTCACTTCGAGAAGGACTCAGAGCAGCAGCACGACGCGCTGTGGTGGACCGGGCTGAGTTATATCCTGGGTGTTTCCGTCGTTGTCTTGTTCCCACTATGGCTGGGACGTCAGACTCTCTCGGATGTAACACTGGGAGCGGACGTTCCCAACGGATCGAGATTTTACGAATATACGCTGGCAACCATTCTGGTTCAGGTGGTGGGGCAATTTGTCGACGGTTACCTGCGAGTACTCAAATGGTCGGGCATCTTCGTGATGATCTCGCTCGGTCGACTCTTCCTGAACGTCGGGCTGAATATCTGGTTCCTCGTCGGGATGGATCTGGGTGTTGAAGGCTTATTGCTGGGAAATTTTCTGGCATCAGCCTTCCACACCATAGCGCTTCTGGCGGTCTTTCTGAAGACTCGAGGTCGGTTTGCATTCCAGTCGGATCTGGCGATCGGCATGGTTCGCTTCAGTATGCCACTGGTCGTTACGGCACTTCTGGCGATGCTGATGCACGAAGCGGACCGCTATCTGCTTCGTGCGCTTGTCGATCTGAAGCAGCTGGGGATTTATTCTCTTGCTCATAAAATCGGTTTCGCTGTCAATACCCTGTGCCTGATGCCGTTTTCATCGATCTGGCATGTTGCGATTTATGACATTGAGCGACTTCCGAATGCGAACCAGCTGTTCTCAAAGATCTTCGACTGGTTCGTTGCGGGCGTCGGAATCCTGCTTCTCGGCGCTGCCCTGACCGTGCATCCGATTCTTCCGTTATTGACTCCTGATGCGTACGGTGATGCGATCGATCTGATCTCTGTGATCCTGCTGGGCTTTTTTGTATTTGGCCTGCAACTGCAGTTTGAAGTGCCTGCCCTGCTCCATAAAAAAACCGCATTGCTGGTGCCGGGAAGCGCTGCCGGCGTGATTGTCAATATCTCCGGGAATCTGCTGCTGATCCCGATGCTCGGTCTCTGGGGCGCGGGATGGACTGCTGTGCTGACGTACGCAGCGTTTTCATTTACCACCTTGTTCCTGTGCCGGCAGATCAGTCCGATTCCATACCGATGGGGGCGAAATGTCCTGGCATTTTCCGGTCTCTGTGTCACGTATATGGCATTGCGGTACGGGCTTTTCCCGAGACTCAACGCTGTCGGACAACTGCTGGTATCGGTGCTCGCCTGCGGCATCTGGGCCTTGGTCTTGTTTGGTGAGGATGGGTTGGCGTGGTGGCGGAGCGGACGACGAGATTTTCGAGTCATCGGCGCAACAACGAAGACGGACTTGTCTGCGACTTCTCAACACACTGAGCCTGTGACAAAAGAAGAAGTCGCCTGCGCGTCATGAAACGCATGCTGAAAACAATTGCTCAACTTCTGTGCACGCTGGCCATTCTGCCTGCGTTCTTTGTCTACTGGCTCCAGGGCACGATCGCGGGTTTCGACAAAGTGTTTCCCGGTTGGTCCCAGGGGCTCAGTCTGATCCCTGGCTTTGCGGGCATCTATTTGCGTCGGGCATTTTATCGTCTGGCTGTACGTCACTGCGGATCTGAAGTGTGTCTGTCCTTTGGGACGATCTTCTCGCATCCCGGAGTTTCGCTTGGACAGTCATCATATATCGGAAACTATTGTTCCATCGGCGATGTCACAATCGAACATGATGTTCTGATCGCATCTCATGTCTCCATCATGAACGGATGTCACCAGCACGGTACAAGCCGCACGGATCTTCCGATGCGCGAGCAGCCCGGGCATTACGAACCAATTACCATCGGCGAAGACTCCTGGATCGGTGAGCATTCAACAGTAGCAGCCAGCATCGGAAAACATTGCATCGTCGGTGCCCATTCGCTGGTTCTGAGCCCCATTCCGGACTATTCGATCGCTGTCGGCTCGCCCGCCCGGGTTATTCGAGATCGCCGGGACTCGTCCAGCAGGACTTCACCTGGCGGAAATGACGTCTGACGTGTCGGACGAATCGCCATCTGTCCGGAGATCAGCAGAAAAATGTTCTCGACATCCTGATTTTTTCGTGTATTTGAAATCAGAATTGCGGCATGAAAATTGTTTCCACGCACGGCTGCCACTGAATCTCGACAATTCTTGTTTTGCGAGGCCCGGCCTCTGGGGAACTGTTCCGTGCTGACTCGACAGCATTCGACCCGAAGAACTGCCTTTACGCTGATCGAACTTCTTGTCGTGATCACGATCATCGGGATCCTGATCGCATTGCTGCTACCTGCTGTTCAGCAGGCCCGAGAAGCGGCGCGCCGCACGCAATGTAAGAACAATCTCAAACAGATCGCGCTGGCAGTTCACAACTATGAAGCGACTGAACGAGTATTTCCGCCCAGCATGACCATCAATCCTGCAATCACATTGAACAGTTCATGGTCTATTCATGGTCGAATTCTTCCATACCTGGAACAGGTCAATCTTTACAGTCAGATCGATCTGGCAAAGAGCTGGGGAAGCTTCCCGATCATCAGCAATTTGCGAGTTCCGGTCTATGGATGCCCTTCGGATCCAAAGTCGGATCGAGCACGAGACACCGGTACGAACGGGATCTTTCTGATCCCGACATGTTACGGCTTCAATTTTGGAACGTGGCTGGTCTATAACCCGATGTCTGGTCTGGGCGGAGATGGCTTCACCTTTCCGAATTCGCGAATCACCATCGGGTCAATCACCGATGGCACGAGTCACACCCTGATGGCGTCAGAGGTTCATGCCTGGACGGCATATACTCGCAATGGCGGACCACCTGATACGACAGTTCCGGCAAACAGAAATGTGGTCGCCCAATACGCCGATTCGGGCATCAAGGATCGACTGTTTCCGGCATCTCGCGATGGATCGGGGCATACGGAGTGGGCGAACGGG
>JBKDRW010000085.1:0-4429 GCA_046341255.1 Planctomycetota bacterium | reverse complement strand
AAGTGATTGTCGGTGCTCGGAGCGCCGTTTTTGCGCCGACACCGAACCTTGGGTTGATCGTGATCGACGAGGAGCATGAGCCCTCATTCAAGCAGGACAGCACACCGCGATATCATGCCCGTGAAGTGGCACGTCGACGTTGTCTGGATGAGAGGGTGCCGCTGATTCTGGGGTCGGCGACTCCGACTCTGGAATCATGGCTGCGAGCGACCCGGAAGCAGGACACGCTGGTGTCGATGCCGGATCGCGTCGCGAAGCGTCCGCTTCCTCCCGTGGTGATCGTGGACACTCGCAATGACCCTCGCATCAGCAAAGGGTTTTCGCTCGGCAGAGCCATGCACCAGGCGATTGATCGCGCGCTCAGGGACAAGGGACAAGTGATTCTGTTCCTCAATCTTCGCGGGTATTCTCCGACAGTCTGGTGTCGGAGTTGCGGGGCCGGGATCAAGTGTCCGAATTGCGATGTCACGCTCACCTGGCATCGGGATCGCCAGGTCGTGATCTGTCATAGTTGCGACTACGAGACGGAGCCGCCGAAACTTTGTCCCACATGCCAGAGTCCCTCGGTGCGATATCTGGGAACAGGAACGCAGAAACTTGATGAGGAAGTTCGCAACACGTTTCCCCACGCATCGGTGCTGCGGATGGACAGCGATTCGATGTCGAAGCCAGGCAGTCATGATGAAGCCCTGGAGAAATTCCGCATGGGCGAAGTGCAGATCCTGCTCGGAACTCAGATGATCGCCAAGGGACTCGACTTCCCCAACGTGACGCTTGTCGGAGTGATTGATGCTGACACGATGCTGCGTCAGCCGGACATGCGTGCGGCCGAGCGAACGTTTCAACTGATCGCTCAGGTCGCTGGACGAACCGGGCGTGGTGAGCGGGGTGGACGAGTTCTCGTGCAGACGACCAATCCGAACGATCCCGCCATACGATTCGCATCCAAACATGACTTCATCGGTTTTGCACAGCACGAACTGGCCGAACGATTTGACCTCCAGGCGCCACCGTTTTCCAGCGTCGCCCGTGTCATCTTTCGTGGCCCGGACGAGACGAAAACGCGTCAGACGGCTCAGGCAGTCGCGGACAAACTGCGGACCGCTCGAGGTGAAGACACCAGATCCGTGCGGGTTCTGGGAGCCGCCCCGGCACCTGTCACTCGATTGCGTGGATTGTGGAGGTTTCATCTGCAGATCGCCGGGAAGACTCACGAACAGGTTCGGGAGTTGTGGCAATCCGTTGAGAAAACTCTTCAGATTCCTGACGGCATCGAACTCGCCATCGACGTCGACCCCATGAACTCGCGTTGAACAAATGCAGACGGCGCGGTGATTTCCCCTGCAAAGGTTCATGCAATCGGCACATCCACCGCGTATGAGCGATTCCAAAGTCTGGAGAGTGCCTTGTCGGTTGTTCCGGATGGGAGCAAATTTTTGTGAAGATCGGCCGCGAAAAGGGAATCATTCCTCAATTTCTTGCCAATTGACGTAGAACCGGCACACGGGCGGATTATGGTGTCGTTTTTGGATTTGCCGAAAATCGAGCGATTGACCTTGGTGCGGCAATACGATTTTTTGTGCCGGATTTGACTCTGTGACCAGCTTTTTGTCGCCAGTTTCTGCCACGCTTCGTGGTCTGCTGTGCATTCTCGCCTCGATCGCGGTTGGTTCCAACTGTCGGGCTGACGCTGTATCGGTCCGGGAATTGACGGTTGGAATTGGAGGAACTGGACGCGTCGGCAATTGGGTTCCGGTCAGAATCACGGCCGAGGGTCTGCCCGGCGGTTCCGTGGTTCGTCTGGTGATCACGGCGAGCGATTCACGTGGAGATGACTGTCGCAATGTCGCCGCCGAGTCGACCGCTGATGCTTCCGGTCAGGTGACACTGGAGGGCGTATTCCCTCCGGGTCGCCTCGATGGATCGATCACGGTCGCATTGACTGACGACAAACAGGCTCCGTGGTGGAGTTCGTCCCTGTTGATTAATCCTGTCAACCAGAGCGCTCAGGCCAATGTGAATGGCTCGGATGCCGATGCAGAGTTGCAGTCAACGTTGAGACTATTCAGACATCAGCCACTGATGACCCTGACGGTCGGCCCGATGCCAGGACTGTCCGAGTTGATCGAGACCTATGCTGACGAGGAGAACAATCGCGACACCCTTGTGAACCTCGTTGCCACATCGTTTGCCTCACTTCCGACGATGCGACGTGGTTATGACGCAGTTGACGTGATTGTGTTGAACTCCGTCTACGATCTGAACGCCGAACAATCGGCAGCAATCCAGGAATGGGTGGCCCTTGGCGGACACCTGATCGTCAGCAGCGGCGAGACTCTTCCAGCGTTGCTCTCGTCTGCAGCCGGAGACTGGATCCGGTCTCTGTTTGGCATCCAGAGCGAACTGATTCGAAGTCAGGATCTGTCATCGCTGCAGAACTACGTCATCGGCGCGAACCAACTGCAGACAAATCGCAAGGACGTTTCGATCGTGCGTGTGGCATCGAAGCAGTCGGAAGCCATTGTCAATTCCATCAACGGACCGCTGATATCTCGCAACACATCGGGGGCCGGGCTGGTGACATTTGTTTCAGTCGATCTGAATCAGGATCCACTGAAGAGCTGGCTGTCACTTCCACTTCTCTATGAAATGCTGATTTTCGGACAACAGTCCAGCGACGCTGAGACGAGGTTCCGTGATCGGCAGATGATTTCAAACACCGGCGTGTCGGATCTTGCAACGCAATTGTCCGCGGTCTCCGACGCACTGCCGGAGGATGAGCGATGGAACAGCTGGCACGCAATGCTGGCGATGATTGTATTTCTCGCGATCGTGGGCCCGTTGGATTATCTGATCGCGGTAAGGTTTCTGAACCGCCCGCGACTGACGTGGCTGACTTTTCCTGCAGTGGTACTTTCCGCCTGCGGTCTGACATGGTGGGCCTCGGACAGTGGCCGGCGCGCTGAGACCGTTCGAGCCGTCCATCTGCTGGATGTTGGTCAGTCTGATTCAAAGCAGTTTGCGAGGAATCGTTCATGGCTGAGTCTCTCCACGCGTGATTCCCGTTTCGCGGCGGTGGGTCGAGAAACTCGCAATGTCTGGGGCGATACCGAGCCGGTGATCACAGACGATTGTTTCACGTGGTACGGCCGTGCCGAGGACGTTTATGGCGGTCTATATCGCGCCGGTGGTGCGGGACTCGGTCGTGTGACCAGTCAGCGAATTGAACTGAACACTGCGTTGTTTGAAAGTGTGCCGCTTCTCGCCGACGGTTCATACAGCTTCGTGGCAGAGTCCGTTGCGAACGCAGGGAAGTCGCCCTTATTCGACTCTCAGCTTCGGATTGGAGCAGGAGGCCTTCTGGAGGGCACGTTCACCCATCATCTGAAGTCGCCCATTCGAAACTGGATCATCGCTTTCGGAAGTCGGGTCTATCTGCCATCCCCACGAGCAGGTGATGCGGCGAAGGAACTGAAGCCCGGAGAAGAATGGAATCGCGAATCGGAAAAGGTTCGTATCTCGGAGATCCGTGACTTCCTCAGGGGCGTCCGCGCGGTTGAGCGAGGGACAACAAAAAAGAATTCGACCGACAGCAACATGATGCAGGTGCAGACTCCGTATGACTCGAGCAGCCGAGATCCGCAGGATATTCTGACGATGATTTCGCTATATGAAGTCGCAGGCGGTGAGTCATATGCGAAGTTGGCGAACAATGCCATGCGACATGATGAACTCAGCGATTCAATCCCGCTGACGACGGCCGTCCTGATCGGTGTGTTTGACGAGCCGCTGTGTGACCTGACGGTCGATGAGCAGCCGGTGAAAGCGACGGGGAGTCAAACGGTCGTCCGTTTCATATTGCCAGTCACTCGAACGGAATGAAGCCCGCTCCGGGGCGGGCAGCGACGTCATTTGATCACCGCCCTGATCAGCGCAGCTTCTTTCAGCAGCTCCTGAAAAACAAGAACGGCGATGATCCGGGCCAGGAATCATCGCCGTTCTGCGTTTTTTTCACCAACGGTTCCACCCTGTTGCTGATCCATTCTGGTGGAACCGCGGCCTCGGGTGTACATCCCGATTTGGCGTGTTCCCCATGTGAGTTCCCTCACGTTCCTCAGCATCGTCGGGGCGGAAGGCTGGGCTTTTAACCGTGACCTTTGATGGTCTGCCGCCGTCCGTTATTCTCTCAATCCACTGTGACCGAGCCTTTCAGGACGGTGAGAGCGAATCACGACATTCGCTCTCGTTCCGTCAGACTTAGAATCACGCTGGCTAATCACCATGCCTTACGCCAACCTGATCTCAGTTGCATCCGCCGCAAGCAGCAGGAGCACAGCAGCTGGCTTCAACCGGAGCACAGCAGGTTGGTTCGCAGGCTGGCTCGCAAACTGGAGCACAGCAGGTCGGTTCGCAGCAAGAACCACAGCTG
>JBKDRW010000084.1:0-19567 GCA_046341255.1 Planctomycetota bacterium | reverse complement strand
GATCGACAAATCCGAACGCACTCTCCCGAAGCGTCCCTCGAGTCTGCTCGACTGCGGTTTTTGTGACCTGCAGGCAAATCCTGCAGGCCCAGGCTCTGGAGGGGGGTGTGTCAGAACTGGTTCCAGTGCGTCAAACTGCCCAGAAATCAAATGGCAACGGCAGCAAAAGAAATATCGTGGTGCCGACGCTGAAAAGTGCATCCCCGACTCAGGTGGTTGGCACGTGGATTTCGTTCCCTTCGTCGTCTCGCGCTCAAAGGTTGAATCCAGTTCGATAGTCTCTGTGCAGCAATGAATTGAGATCCGGATGATTCAGGAACTGTGAAGCACTGGCATCCCACCGTAATTCGTCTTGCGTTCGCAGAGAGATGTTGCCAAGGCTGACCAAATCATTGAGGGGTCCTGCCACTTCTGCAAAAGTTGCAATCGGAACGGCCGCGAGTGGATTGACAATCGATTGTACAAATGACGACAGTCGGTTTTCTCTGCCAGCCGATTCAGAAGGCTGCTTTTCGATCACCTTTGTGGCTCCACTTTTGCTGATCACCTTTCCCTTAGAAGAATAATCATCAAGAACAATCAACGTTCCTTCACGTCCGACAAAGAGGACACCGGAAGATCCGATTGTTTCTCCGCGAAACAGATGTGCGCTGGGGGTACGGCGACCGTCATACCACGAAAGCTTGATGGCATCGCGTTTACGCGTCTTCTCAAACTCGAAGTCGATGCGTGTCGACTTCGGAAACGAGATGCCAGCCAAAGAATCCTTTTCGCTGCGGATTCTTACCGGATTTCTTAAGTCAAATGCGAGTAGTGGCAAAACCAGCATATGAGGCCCCATATCTCCGAGTGCACCATCTCCAAAGCTCGTGTAGCCTCGCCATTGAAACGGATGGATGCCTGACGAATAGCCAATCGGATCATTGCAGGGCCCAAGAAAACCTGACCAATCGAGGTCAGAGGGCACTGGTTCGCTGCTGGGGTATTCGACCATGCCAGTGGGCCAGACAGGACGATTGCTCCAGACGTGGATTTCATCCACGTGTCCAATCTCGCCTTGCTGCAGCAGATTCAATAACGATGTAAAACCATTGTTCAAGGTTCCCTGAAGGTTCATGGTCGTTACGATTTCTTTCTCTTCTGAGAGACTGACCAGTTTTCGACCTTCAATGAACGTGTGTGCGAGCGGCTTCTCGCAGAAAACATGCTTGCTTGCGCGAATAAACTCTGCGGCTATGGTGGCGTGCGTGTGATTTGGAGTGCAGATGAATACTGCATCTACACCATCTGACATCGCTGGTAAGATTTCTCTGAAGTCGGTGAACAGCCTCGCTGAGGAGTACAGCGAGCGGGATTTTTCAAGCTGCTTTCCATCCACGTCGCAGATGGCGACGATCTGCCCTGATTCGGCCGCAAGTGCGGCAGTGCTGGCCCCGATGCCACCGACACCGATGACGGCAAAATTCAGTCGCGCAGTCGGCAGAGTGGAGGCGAGACTTCGACGGGCAGAAATGAACGCCCCCGTTGCCAACGTGGTTTGAATAAAATCTCGCCGCGAAACGTGAATTTTTTTCTTCATGGAAGATGCTCGAGTTGAATATTCGAGATGTCAAATGACGAGCTGATAGAAACGAACGAAAGTCCTCTATAATCCGCATGAAATTGTTTCGGCAGCGTTTCGGAACGATTCATCCTGGTTGTCAGGACCTTCTCGCGATTTTGAAAGATCTCAACCATGTCCTGCGACACGACGACCCTCACGTCAACAGGTCGATCCGCGGCAGGACTACGATCGGCGACTGCAGAATCATCGAAGATCTCGGCTGCTGACGAAGAAATGATTTGAGGTCGATCCAGAATTTCGATCAGAGCTCCCGAGTCGGAGCCACCGCCAGGTACGACCAGCAACAGGTGCCCATTGCCCCTCCTGCGCTTGACTGAGCAGGACAATGAGAACGACTTCGGACTTGCGTCGGTAAGTGCCAATTGCGCAATTGGAAGACTCGGAGATCTTGCGGACCTTTCTGAAAGCGTCCATGTCCCCGAGATTTGAGAGAATGAGAGGGGTAACGCAGTCCTTTTTTCCGGGCGAGGCTCTTTCGTAAGATTGCTGATGATCGGGATCGTCAGCCGAAACTCTCCTTTGAGTTCCGGGGCCTGTCTGGCTCCGTTGAATTTTGTGCGGACGTAATCGTAGGTGCTGGAGGATACATGCTCGGACAATTCAGAGAGTGTAATCTGGCCATCGGCGGGTCGCTTTGAGGTCGATGAATCGGCATCTCCCTTCAGGGCATCAATGACGTGATGAAAGAACACGCCGTGCTGCAGGTCTTCATCTTCAAATGCTTTTTGATGGGCCGAGCAACTGAAGAATGCCGCAGTGCCGCCAGGTGGTGGAGGCAACGGGGGTAAGGTGGCACTTGCCAGACTGCGTGTGACACCCGGCTTCGTGGGGTCGTTGCGACATGCATCGACAAGCAGCAACTTGCCACCGGCTTTGCACCTGTTCAGGGCATCGTAAAGTTCGCCCAGATCAAGCAGGCGATTGCGATCGGTGATGTCGTTGGCCGTCTTTAGTCTGGTGATCTCCGCGTCACTCGGGCAGAAATAGAATTTCTGCGTCTTCATTGCATCGTCGCCGTCTCCCTCGATGAGTTCGTACTGAACACCATGGCCTGCCAGTGCGACAATCACGATGTCTTCGTCGGTCAGGAAGGGATTGTCCAGCATGGCATCCAACTGGTCTCGAATGAAGTCGGACAGCGGTGTCATGACTTCCTTGCCCTCGGTACGTCCGACGGCCTGGGTCATGAGTGTGACTTGATAGCCGCCAGCTTCCAGAGTCTTTGCAAGTTCCGACGCGTCGTTCTCAGTGAATGGCAAGTCTGGCAGCGGCTGGCCGGCACGATACGTTCGGACTCCGACGATCAGGGCGTATCGCTTTCCCTCGGCGGCTTCAACGGCAGAGAACGTCAGCGTCATCATCACGAGGTAAAAGGCGGCAATGAGGGCTTTCGATTTCATCGTGCAGGCTTCCAGAGTGGGCCGTGATTCCTGTGGGCGGTTTTCACCTTCGCGACCGTGTTTGCGTCCGGACGAAACAGGCCGATGCAGGACGATTGCGTCAGCCAATGAAATGCGGCGTCGCTCAGAAGCCGCGAGTCACGGGGATCAACCCCATGGGAAACTCACGAATTATCGATTGTAACGCACCGAGATGATATCCCGCGGAGCCCCGATGTTCAGCGACACCTGCCGGGTTCGAAACCCAACATCGTTGCCAAACCCGGTGGCACTGCGTTCGCGACCTCCGAGATCTGCCAGCAGTTTCGGTTCATCAGCGGGTGGCATTGCGTCAGGTTCCCATGCCGCTCGAAATGCCGCAGTGATCAAACCGACTGAGGCCGAAGGCTTCAGATTCAGTTTTGCCACAGCACTGTCAGAAAAATCTTCGACCACTTTGAACTCCGTCGATTTGTCGTTCGATTTGTGCCAGCCGATAATGTCCACGTGAGAATGAGGATCAATAATCCAGAATTCCGATTTCGTTTCACTGAACGCAAACGAACTGACTCCATCAATCCGCAGATCCACGGCCGCGGTGTGATCGGAATCGTTGATCAAGCGAACTCCGTAGATGGCGTCATTGTGAAGTTCAACAAACGGACGCCCCTTTGAATCAGGCACAATCGTGTGAGGCTGATAGCTATCCCCATCCCTGACGAGAATCTCAATCGCGTAGGAAGCTGCGGGACTGAGGCATAACCTCGTCCTGTTCAGATGGACTGTCGGAGATTTCAATGCCTTCTTCGCCGCGTCTGAAATCTCACGTGCATCTCCACCGGGCTTCGGCTGGACATTCAGGCCGAGCATCGTGGGGACCGTTTCGGCTCCGAAGACGAATCGGCCGGTTGGCTTCTCTGCCAGTGGCTCGCCGGTTTCACGGTCAATCAATCGGCCAACGAGTTTGACACCGAGCAGCTTTGTTTCTTTGTCTTCCAGAGGTTGGTAGTCGCCCTTGATCTCAAATCGATAGTCCTCGGAATCCACTCTGATTTTCAGTGCTTCGAGTTCGGCGGCCAGCGTCAGTTGCAGTCGAGGCCCGACACTGCCTTTGATATCACTGGATCCCGAGAATTCGCCGATGGCAACGGCTCCTCCGCCCTTTTTCTCTATGATCTTCGCAAAGTCCGTTGCAAGGCCTCGGACTTCGATCGTCAAGGCATCGTTGCCCGGAAGGTCGTCGGCTCGCAGCAAACTTGTCACTGCCAGGAGCGCACAAAGTGTCAGAAAATGAGATTTCATAGGTCGAAGTCTTATGTCTTTGGTGTGTTGAGTTCTGTTTTGCGACCGGGTTTATCCCGGCCGTTGACCGGCATCTGCATTATCCCTGCCAGATGACGTTGAGTTGGATGTCGTGCAGAGGCCTTTTGCCACCGGGGTGAACCCGGTGGCGGATGATTGTCAGGGCCGTTTCGGTCAGGGAATCACCGGTGTTCCCAATCGAAGTTCCGCAGCGACGTCCTGCATCAGCGATGTGCCATCTCGGCTTTCCCATTTTTCACGCTTCAGAGTACCCGGTGGATTCTGAATCATGGTCCCCAGGCCGTATCGCAGCAGTTCACGATTGGCTTCAATCTTTGCCTGCAGCACGTCCGGCTTCTGGATGTCCAGTTCCAAAGCCAGTTCCCGAGGAGTCAGGTCGCGTGAATACAGTTCCGCAACTTTCCCGACAGGCTCGGGGAAATCGAGCACAGACTTCTGAGCATCTGCGCCAACCTTCAGATACGGACCGATGGTCTTCTCCAGGGCTCGTACAAAAAGATCCTGGTCCTGCAGCACAAGCTTCTGCATGTCTTCATGCTTTGGATACAGCTCCAGAACCTTGTTACGAGCATCCCCACCCACGGCATCCGCATCACGAATCTCATCGCGAAATTCGGTGATCATGCCAGCTCGATGGCAGTACATACAGGAGATGCCATTGATGATCGAAGGAGTCCCCAGAATGGCCGAACGATCAAAGACGACTTCAATCGGTCCGGCATCAATCCGACCGCCATCCGCCCGGACTAACATGTAGGCCTGCATGCCATTGGGAAGACTCCAGATGATTTCTCCGCCATCCTGCTCAAACGCCTGGTGTGGAAATCTGTTGCGTTCAAAGACAGGTCCCAGAGGAAATCGAGCCAGATCACCTTTGGTCCGTCGTGGAAGGAAGTCATAGCTGATCCAGAAATATGGTGTTGCCGGTGACTCGTGTCGTTCCAGCAGTCGATTCTGCATCGAAACTCCACTTTTGGCATAACCGGCTCGCTGCAGCCGCCCCTGAATAAAATTGTCTTCCAGACTCAGCTGCAACTGGTGCTCCAGATCCATCAGTGTGTCGGGAATTTCGAGAAACTCATGATACAAGGGCGGCTGAGTGGCGGTGATGATGAACCAATCCGCACGAAGGATGGGTTGTTCGCCCTCGGCAAATTTGGCGACATCCTTGCTGAGTTCCTGCAGTTCTTCATCCTTCACGAAGTCGTACTTCAGGCCATAAGGATATTGTTTCAACAACAGGTCCCACAGATGGCGACGATCCCAGCCAAGCTTTCGGAGATCGATGACAAAGACGGCCTCGGATGAACCCGGAATGGTCTGAGGCAGGTAAATGTCACGTTCTTTCGACAGGCTGTTGACCACTTTGGACAACGCCGCCTTGTACATCCGCAGATCCAGTACCGTCAGCGATTCATTGTTCACCAGATGAGCGAAGGAGTAAAACCGCTGATACCTGCGATCATCCGACTTCACTTTCAGCAGATAATCCCGAACAGATGTCAGCACCTGCTTCTGCGAAACGAACGGCACGTCACGTCGCCTCGGAAACGGTGCGCCGGCGGCGACCCATTCCCTGATCAGGTCCTTCTCTTCCTGAGTCATCGCTTTTGCTTCAGGTGACCCGGCTTTCGGCATGTAGGATTCCTCGCCGCCTTCAACGGCATCAACCAGTTGCGACGATGTCACATCTCCAGGCTTCACGAAATAAAACGTTCCTCCGGATGGGCCTCGTTCCAGTGTCAGATTCTCGAGACTCAGCACGTCAATCCCCGCCTGCACAGCCGAGCCTCCGTGGCAGCGAGCACATCGTTCTTTGAGGACGTTGTAAGCCTTCTCTGCCAATGCCGGGTCTGCCCCCGGTTCGTCGGCCCATATCGACGACACGCCCGAAAAAAACACAGACATCAGTAGAAGTGACGTGAATTTCATCTCAGAATCCCAGATGGGCCCATGAAGCAGGAGGGTCTCGGGAGAAGAACGCTGGCACGCCCCTGATCTTCCCAGAATTTTTTCGAATTTCACGTTCGGATCGGGAAGAAATCGACGCGGGGACTGTTCTCCAGACGTCTGCTGACTTTCAGGCCAGTTTTTTGATTTCTGATTGGCTCCGGAGTGCCATATGCAACACGTTCGCCGTTCCACACTCACGATCGTGATGGCCCTGCTGGCCAGTGCCACCGCGGAGGCCGCAGAACGTCACCTTGCCGTCGTCGTCGGTGTCAATACGTATCGAGCCAACAGTGGGCTGCCGAAGTTGCAGCATGCGGCAAGTGATGCGTCGGTGCTGAGCATAACGCTGCGGAATGCCGGGTTCAAAGTCTATGAGATGACTCATGACGTGGCTCGGCAGGATGGTCAGGAGACGATGGCTCCGCAGTTGGCCTACATCCGAGATCAGATTCGGGGCATCCTTGAAACACCGAACCTTGGTGAAAACGATGCCGTGCTGATCACACTGCACGGGCACGGCGTTCAGTTCGATTTCGTGGACGAGAAGGGCAACAAGACGCCCCGATTCTACTTCTGCCCGGCAGACGCTACTGTCGACGGCGTGAAAACCGCCAATGACATCACCGATCGCGATCCGGCCGCCGTAGTGCAGAAGCCTGCTCCCACCGAGGTCAACTCGGTGGCGGCGATCGCGAACCGACCTTCGCCACCGGGGTTCATCCCGGTGGTTCCCGGCGTTTGCACTACGACCGAGCTTTGCAAGTTCTAAGTCGTCGTTGTCGTGCAGAAGCCTGCTCCCACCGAGGTCAACTCCGTGGCGGAGAGGCAGCTTGTCGGGTTGCCGCCAATCTTGTCATGGATCTTTGATTGCTCCGAGATCGTACTCGCCAATCGTCCCAACATAGCAACTGCGCCAAAGAACAGGCTGCATTCCAAATTCCCACGCGATATTGTTCATGAACGAAAGCGTCACCGAAGCAGGATCGCGTGTTGCTGGAATTCCGACCACGAGATGCAGGTGGTCAGTCAACAGGCCGAGGCGAGACAGCAAAAGCTGGTGCCGTGTTGCGGTGAGTTTCGTCATCGCTCGTACCCGTTCCAGCGACGTCGACGACAGGGAAACACCCTGGTCCATAAAACGGACGCAGAGATGCAGGTTGCAACGATACCTTCCGTGGCCCGTGAACTGAACTCTGCTGAGAACCACATCCGGATTGATGAATTGCAGGTCGTCGAGACGGCAGCTGCGGATTTGACCTTGATCGATCGCATGATGCTGAAGCTGTCCGGCGACGTAGTGCTCCGTCTTCTCGCGAGACGTGGATCCGATGCTGTGGATGTCGTAGTTTCGCTGAAACGCGTTCGGTCGACTTGCACGAACCAGGGCCTGCAGCCGTCCTTTGACGCCGCGAACGACCTCCGTTGCCGCAACGTTTGGCCTCGCACTGACCAGAAACAGGCTGCAGGTTGTCGTTGAAAAACGATGCTGGAGAATGCGGAGCTGTGATGCCTCGCATTGCGCTTGCAACTCTGGCAACCACAGGTCTCCGGGACAACGTTCCTTCCAGAACACAGCCACGCTGTAGATTAACTGAAAGGCACACGTGGTATTTTCACGAGTGTAGATTGGTGATGGTGCGGACATCATTGAAGATTATGTTGTCAGCCTCGATGCGGGAAGATTTGCTGCTGTTGAAGTCGTGCAGAAGCCTGTTTCCACCGAGGTCAACTCGGTGGCGGCGATCGCGAACCGACCTTCGCCACTGGGTTTACCCCGGTGGTTCCCGGCGTTTGCACTACGACCTACCCCGCAGTTCCGCGGCCGCCTTAGTGCAGAAGCCTGTTTCCACCGAGGTCAACTCGGTGGCGAAGTTCTCTCTGGACTTTCCGCTGGCAGCAGGCTCTTTGCACAACGACGACCACGGGCATGGCGGGGCGGTGCAGTTGATTTTCTGAACCTCATCTGACTACGAATCAGAGTTCGCTGCAACCGACGCGAATTCGCCATCAGCGGCAGTTCTTCGAACTCAACTGCCAGCGACTCCAGACAAACCTTCTCGCTGTATCGGAGATTCTTCAGGAATCGCTGCGCGTGCGCATTCAGGACAAATCGCAGGAATCGCATCAGAGTGACAGAGTCCGAATCGCAGAGGAAAGACTCGAAAAAAAACTACTCCAACACCAAACGAAATCCGTAGGAGGAGTCACGGCGCCCCGGAGTGTCGTCGTAGCGGTCCGCACAACGAACGAGGTTCGGCTCGTTGAGCCAGGAGCCGCCACGCAACACGCGAAAAGACCCGGAGTCTGGCCCTTGAGGATCCCTGAGCGGGGTGGACGGGTAATTGCCAAACCAGTCGCTGCACCATTCCCACACGTTGCCGTGCATGTCGTGCAGACCAAACGGGTTCGGCAGCTTTTGCGCTACCCGGTGCGCGTACTTCTCGTCCTGGACGCTGCCCCGTGCGAGAATCCCCCCCCACCATGCGTAGTCACTCAGCTTCGCCTCGTCATCCCCGAAACTGAAGGCCGTTTTCGTTCCGCCGCGGCAGGCGTATTCCCATTCCGCTTCGGTTGGCAACCGATAGGTCTTGCCTTCCATGTCACTCAGCTTTTTGCAGAACGCCACAGCGTCGTTCCAGCTGACGTACACCGCCGGGTAATCGTCACCTTCCTGGACGTAGTCCCTTCCTTTCCATGGTTCAGTACCCATGACCTTCTTCCACTGTCCCCGAGTCACCTCGGTGCGTCCCATGTAAAACGACTTGCTGAGAGTGATCTGATGCTGGGTTTCGACGTCTTCACGGTCTTTTTCAGTGTCCGGTGATCCCATGGTGAAGGTGCCGGCAGGGATGGGCAGCAGGACCATGCCAATGGAGTTGGTCATCTGCCTACTGGAGTCGGTCATCTGCAAGGATGTCCCTTCCAGCGATCGCAGGATCCACGTCCCGTCGAAATACCCCTTCTGCCGTGGCGTTTGGGGGGCTGCCAGTTCCGTTCGCACGTAGCTGGTTGTTTTTGATTTGGTAAAGGCAATCACCTCATCCAGCGTGATCTGCTGGTCCATATCACCATCCGCTTTGCCTCTCAGGCCCTCCAGCACATGGTAAAAGAACACACCATGCTGCAACGGATCGTGCTCCAATGCTTCCTGTCCCGCCGCACAACTGAAAAGTGCGACCACGCCTTTCGGCGGCTCTGTCAGTTGCGGCTTTGTCAGGCTGGCCAGTTCCGGGCCGTTGGTGTTTCGGCGAATCCGTGAATCGGGGTCTTTGCGACAGGCGTCAACAAGCAGCAGTCGGGCTCGAGCCTTGCAGCCTTCGCCTGTGTCTTCATGGAACTCCAGTTGCTCATAGAGCCAGTTCAGCGAAATCAAAGTGGACTTGTCAGAAAGATCCGCATCGAGCGGACAGAAAAACGGATCGGTCTCGTCCTTGAACTGCACGCCGTGCCCGGCCAGTCCAATAATCAGTTCGTCTTCCTCCTCCAGTGCCGGAAGCAGAATCCGCAGTTCTTCGCGAATCTTCTTTTGCTCCGGAAGGAACCGACCCGCCGGGCCCCCCTTTGGCAGGGCTGAGAGGTCATCGACCAGCATGACCACGTTCTCCGGCCTGAAGCCGCTTTGCAGCAGCACGTCTCGAAATTCGATGATGTCCGCCCGAGCGTACGGCAACTGCTTCAGTTGCTTTTCGTCGTAGCCGCTGATCCCGACGAGGAAGGCGTATTTTTCTCCCGCGGATGTTGCCTTCCCCGACAGGAACAGCACCAGGACCGCAGCCAGGATGATTCGCTTCATGGAATGAGTGCCCCAAAAAAGGCCCGTTGAGGATTTCTCACGGGGTCAAAGTCAGGCCTGTGTCGGGCGGCGGGTATCAACCCGTCCGTTGTTTTTATTTGCCGCAAGATCGACCAGTCCCGTTCGTCAGTCCAGACACGGTCATCGTCGATTTCTCCTGAGACGATCACTAAGACGAGAACGCTCGATTCAGGTGCGTCTTCCCGACAATTTTTCCCGACGTCATCTCCCTTTTCCAGCCGAGACCAGCTTGAACAGCAGATTGGCCCGAAACGGCTGTTTTCTCGGCATCATGCCCGTGTCGTTTCGTTCCGAACCGGCGTGCTGCAGCCGAGGAGACAGACGGCTGTTGAAGACAACACGGACATCTCCCGCCGGACGAAGTGGGGTACGGTCGCCGCGATTGGTCAATCCGACGGGGAATGCTTCTCTCGAAACCTTCCCCATCGTTGCGGCCCGCTGAAATTCACAACGGGCCCCGCTGTCGTTCCGAAGTGCTGTCACGCTCACGTGAAATTTGTGTTTCATTGCGTAACAATCGGGAGGTTCAGCGTTGAGACATCGACAGGCCGCAGGCTGTCAATCATCTGTCCTGCAGACGAGGCGAGGGCATGAGACACGCAGTTGAGCATCCCGACGACAATTCGCATTACTATCTCATAGGCGGCGGAATTGCCTCGCTGGCGGCAGCCGCCCTGCTGATTCGGGATGGCGGCATTCCCGGGAAAAATATCCTGATCGTGGAAGGGGCAAACCGCCCCGGCGGCAGTCTCGACGGCAGCGGTTCTGCAGCAACAGGTTACGTGATCCGCGGCGGACGGATGTTCGAGCCGCATTTTGGCTGCACCTACGACCTCTTCAGTTCCATTCCTTCGCTCGACAATCCCGCGGTCAGCGTGACCGAAGAAATTCACCGGTTCAGTCGTCAGGTCGTCACGTCGTCGAAATGTCGACTGGTCCAGCATGGCCGCAGGATCGAAGCGCCGCTTCTGCAGTTATCATGGCGCGATCAACTGGATCTGATGGTCCTGACGCTGAAAACGGAACGCTCCTGCGGTGCTGCCAGAATCGAGGACTATTTCTCTTCACACTTCTTTAAAACCAACTTCTGGATCATGTGGTCCACGATGTTCGCCTTTCAGGAGTGGCATAGTCTTGCCGAAATGCGACGCTATCTGCGGCGGTTTATCCATCTGCTGCCGGGATTCAATCGCCTCGAAGGCATCATGCGAACAGTCTTCAACCAGTACGATTCGCTCATTCTTCCCCTGACTGCCTGGCTCAGGGAACAGGGCGTGGAGCTGAAAATCAATTCAACGGTCACGGCCGTGGACTTTGAGCATCAGCCGACGGTGTCCCTGATACGCAGAATCCACTTCAGCAACGGTGAAGGCCGATCAACCATCGACGTGTCAGACAGCGATCGCGTGTTCATAACGCTGGGCTCCATGACGGACCAGTCTTTACTGGGAACCCGTGAACAACCTCTGGCATCGCAGACAGCGAGAGTTGACTCGTGGGGTCTGTGGAAAGCCATCGCCCGCGAATCCGAGACCTTCGGTCGTCCGGAACGATTCTGCGGTCAGGAACATCTCACGAACTGGATGTCATTCACCGTCACGTTGAGAACACCCGCATTTTTTGATTTCATGAAAAAGTTCACCGGTAATGCCCACGGCACCGGTGGGTTGGTGACATTTCGAGATTCCAGTTGGCGTCTTTCGGTCGTGCTTGCCCATCAACCGCACTTTCGCAATCAGCCGAAAGAGACTTTTGTGTTCTGGGGCTACGGACTTTACTCGGATCGGCCGGGCGACAGAATCAGGAAGACGATGACCGAATGCAGCGCTTCTGAGATTCTTGAGGAACTGGCGTTTCACCTGCAGCTTGAGTCCAAAGGAGCGGACTTCTTTCGCGATGCTATCTGTATTCCGTGTTATATGCCGTACATCACCAGCGAATTCATGCCAAGGCAGCAAGGCGATCGGCCTCTGGTGGTTCCGGATCGTGCGGGCAATTTCGCCTTTCTGGGGCAGTATTGTGAGCTGTCGGAAGATACCGTTTTTACCGTGGAATACTCAGTGCGAACGGCCCAGCAGGCTGTCTATTGTCTGCTCAAACTGAACAAAAAGGAGACGCCGCTTTATCACGGCGTGCGAAATCCGCTGGTCATCAGCCGGGCCTTGTGGACGCTGTTCCTGAACGGTCGATAGCGTCGAATCACAGCGACCACACGATTCAGCAAGGCTTGAAAGGCGACGACTTTGCGGAGGTCGACGATCAAACTCGTGACGTCGACCGTGCTTTTGACGCCTCAGGTCATGATCACGTGCGCGTTTCACGACGTCTGATATGTCTTCGGATTGAGGGCGATACCTGATCGAGCATCCCGACGTGGTGAATCACGTCGTTGTTGCATCGGCAGTTGGAACGCGCGTCAAACCAACACGTCGATTGATCGGGGGCCCCCGGTGACATAGACTTCGCGGCGAGGAATCCACCACCGTTTCCGCAGACACCTGACACGACGGATCTGATCGTTGTGAATTCGTGACTCTTCAGTCGGCTGGAATATCGCTTTTGCGAAAGCCAACAGGTGTTCCGTAGCCTGCTTTGACGTGTTGCGCATCGAAGCAGAAAGCACCAGTCCGTGACAGCCGATGCCCAAAGCCTGACAGGTGAGCAGGAATCTCTCATCAGAGTGTTTTGATCCAGCAGCGAAGGAAAAGGATGGAGTATTTCCGCAGTGTTCTGCCAGCGTTCATCGGATGGGGTATTTTGAACGTCTGGTTATTGCGATTCAATAAATCGACGCCTTACCGGGGTGGCGCAGCAAGAAACATGAAAGAGGAGTTTGCCGCTTACGGACTACCGGAATGGTTGATGTGGGTCGTTGGCGGACTCAAAGTAGTGCTCGCATTGTCCCTGCTCGCGAGTTTCTGGCGACCCGAACTTCTGCAG
This sequence comes from Planctomycetota bacterium, assembly GCA_046341255.1. GTDB lineage: Bacteria > Planctomycetota > Planctomycetia > Planctomycetales > Planctomycetaceae > SXXK01. The sequence continues at coordinate 6,534 of JBKDRW010000084.1, read as the reverse complement.
CCCGCAGCACTTGGAATGGCCGCACTCATGCTTGGCGCCGTCGGGATGCACCTGAAGATCGGGGACTCGCGAAAAAAAACGGCGCCGGCCCTGAGCGTTCTGATCCTGTCTTTGATTGCGGCATTTGTCTGACGGTTCAGTGGCGAGCGCTGCGAATTGATAGGTCCGCAAATGTTCCGCGGACGACAGCCATGGAACCTTTTCGAGTGTGTCGAACGGGCCTTTCGTCGGGCACCCCGCGGTCGTGTGCATTCTCTGAGCTTCTCGAATCTGCTTGCATCCACCTGCACTCCGGATTCAACGCCGATCTTTGAGACGAACTCAGTCTCCAATTCAGATATCGGCGGACATCAGTTGTGCAAGGTCGAGGCGACGTGTCTGACGACGCCCCGTCTTCGAAGGCGGAGGACTCGGCCATACCATGAGGGACTCAACCCTGTGACCGGCGAGCACGATCAGCTCGTGTTGGAAGTTGAAGAGTCTGGTCAGCAGGGTTGTCCCAACGAACCGTCAGGATCCCTCGGGACTACGGCTTATAGCTCTCGTCAAGCGACCACCCTGCGGCGTCATCTCCATCGACGACGCAGCGCACCCGATGCGGCTTCCCAAAATGGAAAGAATCCCCTCGTCGCCAGTGGAAACAGGTTGATGTCGTGTCTGCGGTCGGCGTATCGCAGTCTGATGCCGTCTGCCGCAAGCTGGTCAGCGACGATTGACAATGCCCCTTCGACAAATCCCTGAAACGGTCGGAAGGCCCAAACCTCGACGACCCCATGGTCGCGACACCAATCTCTGATCTCTTCTGCATGGTGAGCCTGTCTGATGCTGCCGACGCGGGCGTCCAGGTCTCTGCAGGAGTCAGTGATCCACCGTTCGACCAACGTGCTCGGGCGGTGTTGCATCCGTTCAGTAACGACGTATCGAATTGTCGGAACGGAAGTCCAGTCGTCTGGCCACGGTCCGCAGTCTTCGTCATGCAGAAGCACCGCCTCGGGACGCACTTCACTGGCCTCTGCCACAAAATCTGGTTTCGCGGCGGCGATTCGTCCAAGTCCGTCATCTCGCAGCGACTGGGCAGACTCATTCAGTTCGCCTCGGCCTGGCACCCATCGTCCATTCGTAAATCGGGCGATATTATCGGCCCTCGCCAGATAGTGCTTGCCCGGCGTCTGAAGACCAGCAACCCATCTCCACGATAACGTGTTGGAAGCCGGATCGCCGTCAAGAAGATGGTTTAAGAAGAAGCGTGCCCCAAGTTCCCACGGAAGATTCAGCGTAAAAATCCAGATGCTCGCAAACCACATCCTCACATGATTGTGAAGGTAGCCGGTCGTTGTCAGTTCTTCGCACCAGGCGTTGAAGTAAGCCAGGTCTGTCCTTCCGTTGATTGCGCAATCGAAACGATCGCGGTCAGCAGAACGAAGCGTCTCATCAATTTCCTGAAGTCGCGTCAGATATGTTTTCCAGACAATCGGACGGGCTTCAAGCCACCCTTTCCAATACGTTCGCCACACGACTTCCTGCACAAATTTTTCAACGGCATCAAACTTCCCGACGGAGCGAGCGAACTCAAGGACTTCTTCCTCGATCAGCAATCGTCTTCGAATGTAAGGCGACAGACGACTTGTCGTATGACCGTCCGCGTAATTTCGAGATGTTCCGTACCTTGCGATTGTCTCGGCGAGATCGCTCAGAAGCATCAGGCCCGCTGCCCTGCTTGCGACTGGGATCGCGGAATCGGCTTCATTGTCAGACATCTCATGGTTCTCCTGAGGGGATCATTGATGGAGGGGTTCAGGTCAGAGTCACCTGCCGTGACAGAAACATCGTCCTCGCGACAGTACGATCCGCTCCCGAATTCCACCTCGACGTTTTGCTGCGGTGAGTTCTGGATCAGTGAGTGATGAACCACATCAACACGGGCGCCTGTTCGATTCCTGCACCAGAAAACACAAAATCCCTCGGAAAACATGGTACGGCGATCAGTCACACTTTGAGCAGTTGCTGCACAGAGAGACCGACGAATCGATGCCTGAGACAAGTATCCGTTCGAAAAGTGAGTTCACGACTACGCATTTAGCGACCTGCGACCGACGCCACTTCCGAGTTCTGCTGATTCTCGAACGTCACGAGACCGCGTCGGGCCTGCAGCCGTCGTCGGACAGGAAGCTTTGTGTCGCCAGAAGCCGTCTCATCCGGTTCCGCCGAAGCTTCGAAACCGATGCTGTGCTCAATCCGTGTCTCTGTTCCGGGGCAGAAACCGTTTTCTGCAGAAGGCTTTAACTGCATCAGGAATTCCATCATGGGAATTTGTGTCCGGGAAAACGAGATCTGATCAGCAGGAAGTCACATCTTTGAGATCAATGACGTTTCCGAGAGCACATGACGGGGTCAGTTTTCGTCTCTGATTGGTCCAGAATTCCATCGACTTCGGAAATGGCGGTTATCTTCGGGATGTCACGTCCGGTTTGCGAAAAAAAATTCCTTGGGAGAACGCTGTGACTGCAGGCCGAGCCAGACTTTTAACGGGAACATCGTGTGTCGGATCGTTGGTGGTCCTCGCTGTGATTGCCCTGTCCACGAACGCAGGCGAGATGCTGTTTCCCGCTTCTCCTCAGGCTCCGTTGAGGGAATTTTGGGCCCTCCTGCAGTTGACGATGATCATTGCGGGACTGATGTTGCCATTTGACATCATCGGCGGTCTTGTCATCCCGAACGCATTTGAGTCTCGCAGGACGCGGCTTGCGGAATGGGTTCCACAGTGGGGGCGGTCGGTCAGTATTCAGATGGTCTTCTATTCTGTCACGTTGTTCTGTTACCTGCAGATCGGGCGCGGTGTCGGATCTCCGTGGTTGGTCGTCATCTTCCTCGCCGTTCAGATCGGTTTACTGGCCGGACAGGAACTCGTCTGGCGACTGATGACAGCGAACGTCGTCACCGATACGGATGAGCGATCTGTGTCCTATGTGTCTGCAGTCGACCCGCGATTTGTCGGCGGCGTCACCGGCCTGCCTGGATTCGAATCAATCGTCCTTCCCAACGCATGGCGGAAGACACTCAGTACCGATGTCTTGAGCACCGTTCGACGTCGACGCGAGGTCGCTCTGTCAACCGGGGCTCGGTCCTGCGGAATCGTAACCGCCATGTTCTGGAACACGGGATTTTTCGGACTCGCGCTTGTCGCTCATGGTGCGTCCGTCGTGTCTGTCGCAGACATCGTGTCTGTGTTCCTGTATTTCCTGCTGTTCTCGTTCACAGGTTTGCTCCTGCTTCCGGCGTTCAACCGTCGTGGCGTCTTCCTGCTTGACGGACATGTCGCGGCGGAGTCCGATGCGAGTTCACTCTGCGATGCCATTGCGAAGGTTGATGAGATGACCGAACAGGACGCGTCACGCAGCACAGTCGCCGAGTCGGTCTTTCAGCCGATCCCGTGCCCGACACGACGCGTCGCCGCTTTGCACCAACGTCCCGGTCGGGGAACGGGCGCGTGGAACGTTGCGAGAACGACATTATTCCTGAGTTGGGCTTTCGGCGGCCCGCTATCTCGCGCTGTCCACTGCAATGTGGGTCGGCCGGAACTGTGGGCTATTCTTCCGACCGACTGAGTCTGGCTCAGGTCGACACTTGCAGAGTCCCGGACAGTTCCGGAGTGGTCAAAGTGAACCTCGCCATGATTGCATCGCACTTCAGTTTGGGAGGCGATCGCGTATCTTGTTCAAAATGCAACTCCATCAGGTCAGTGAATCAGAACTGCCCCCTGTGAAATGCGAGTTCAAACGAGCCCCTTGTCTCTTTCTCTGTGCTCGGATTGACTGAGAGAGTTGATGGACAAACTCCCACGTGGAGAATCAATTTCATGTCGCGTCGGCGCTTCGAACCGAAACAGAGAAGCGCATATTTGCTCTGTGAGTCTCCTGACGATGCATCTGCCTTCGGCTGCAATGCTGCTGGTGATTTGATAGGCTTCATCTGTTGACATCTTGAACCATCACTCCGACATAAGAAGTGAACGTCATGAATCGTGAATCCATCCAGCGTCGATTATTTCTCGCGACTGCCACAGGTAGTACGTTCATGGCTGGAATCTGCTCGCCACTGCTGGCGCAGGACGGCTCGAACGTACCGGAGCTCAAAGGACAGGAAGGGAAGCCTGCGGGTCCGCTGGAAGCCACGTTTGAACGAGACTATGACGCTCCGACATTCAAACCGTCGTGGAAGAAGGAGCAGCTGAATCGTCAGATGCTTCAGGACTTTGTCATTTTCGCTCATTCGGAATTGGAGATGACAAAGAAACTTCTGGACCGCGAACCTGGGCTGATGAACGGTGCCGTCGATTGGGGCGGCGGCGATTTTGAAACGGCCCTTGGCGGTGCATCGCATATGGGCCGCCGCGATATCGTGATGCTCCTGCTCGAACGCGGTGCACGGATCGATATCTTCTGTGCCGCAATGCTTGGGCAGCTGGACGTGATCAAATCGTTCCTGACTCTGCAGCCGACGCTGATCGACGCAAAGGGGCCTCATGGATTCAGTCTGCACTTCCACGCTCAGGTCGGTGGCGATGCAGCCAACGATGTGCTCGAGTATCTGCAGTCCATCAAACAGGTCGAACTGAAACCTGTGCCGTTCCTGAAGAAGTAAGACAGGTTGAACGAGTGACAATCATCAATCGAGGAACGGCCGGGCAGCCGCTCAACTCCGGCGGGAAGATCTGCCACACGACAGAAAATGCTGAACTGTTGAATCGCATCGGATCAATGGAGCCGCAATGATCATTGCCGAACGCGGTCGTCAGATACGGTCATGACGAAAGGATGACAAGAGTTGCTTCCAGAATAAGGTGCCGTCAGTGGTGCCGAGGTGCCTGTATTGGTGCCGGACATCTCGCTGGAATTTGCATACTTCTGCATTCGTTTGCACGGCGGAGTGCAAATCGTGACCGGGCGGACTGGGCGGAATCCTGGGGCCGTAAACGCAAAGAAACCCCGAGAGAACTCGGGGTTTCTGGGATAAACGCTGCGTTTTGAGCGACTATCGGAAGCGGAGAGACAGGGATTCGAACCCTGGGTACCCTTGCGGGTACTCCGGTTTTCAAGACCGGTTTGGATTCGACGCAACTGGCTACACGCTCGAGTGTTACAAACAGCAGCTTCATGCCGGGTGCCGCGATTGGTGACGTTCAGACAAATCCATTTCAGTGGCAGTCATATCATCTCAGCGTTCGGCGTAATTTTTCGTACGATTTGAGGTTCCGAAGGCTCAACATCGTGGAGCGATGGTTAATCAGAGAGCCAGAGAGTTTTGCCCGAGAATTTCGCAAGACGCATGCGCCGTCCGGGCGGATCTGTCTGGGATCCGGATTTGTCAACCTCGAGTCCGCGATAAGCGGGGAGCGGGCGAGCGTGATGCTTTCCTGGTTTCATCGAAACCGAACACGTACCCGGCATCTTTTGCAGAAAAAAAATAAAACTCAGCGATGTCGCCAACTTGAAAATGGGCTTGCGTTTCCCAACATGCCACCCCAATGAGGGTCAGTGACTTTTTCCGGGAGGTTGGGGCGATGTCAAAACGAAAAATGTCGGCTTTGTTTAACTCAGCCCTCAACCACTTTCGTAGCCGGAGCAAGCGAAGGCATCAACGCAGGCTATCCCATGTTGCGACGGTCGCCTCTGTTCTGGAGCTTAGAGAACTCCTCAGCAACACGGTTGTTGGCACGATCTTTCTTGACGGAAATGGCAATGGAAGTCGCGATGGCATTGGATTGAATGCCGTCAGCGGAATCGAATTGGGGCCGCGTGGCCCAGTCGTTTTGCAGAATACAGACGACGGATCCACCGGCAGAATCCCATTGGGTTTCTCATTCAATTTTTACGGCCAGGCATTCACGGATGCCTACGTCAACAACAACGGAAACGTCACCTTTCGGTCCTCGCTTAGCTCGTATACTCCAAGCGGATTCCCCCAGTCCACACCGATTGTGGCTCCGTTCTGGGCGGATGTTGATACACGATCAGGACTCGGCACGGTTCATCAATCAACCGGCACCAGCCGAAACGGTAATCCATTCTTTCAGGTCGATTGGGTGAACGTCGGCCATTATAACACCAATGGAGAGCGAAGAAACGACTTCTCGTTGTACATAGAAGACAGCCCCTCAGGCGATGTCGTGGCGTTCTTTTATCGAACGATGCAGTGGACTACCGGTTCTGCCAGTAGCGGCACCGGTGGCTTTGGAGGCAATGGCGCTCAGATAGGATTTGACAGTGGGAACTCGACCAACTTTCTGAGTTTCGGTCGCCCGGCTTCGGCGACGGACCTTGTTCCATTCAACAACACGAGTTTCGCCTTCCGCGTGGGAGCAACAGGCACTCCTCAACAAGTGGAGCTTGAAGCTGGTGTCCCTGGAGCCACAGTCTTTATCGACAACAACCAGAATGGCATCATGGACGCCGGTGAACGCACGGCAGTTACAATCGCTGATGATCCTGCAACGACGAATATTAACGAAGCGGGACGATTTCAGTTCGACAATGT
>JBKDRW010000083.1:0-4697 GCA_046341255.1 Planctomycetota bacterium | reverse complement strand
CGATAGTCCTCAATGATGATGCGAAATCCTCCGTCGGCAGATACGAGGAGCAGATTGTTCAAGTCCAGGAGCTGACAGATGAAGGTGTTGGACTACGATGCAGGTGTCGTTCGTGTCATAGCATTACTCTTGTTTTTTGCTTCGCCCGCTTCTGGCCAGGAGAAACAACCAATATGGCCACCGAAGATTGACGGTGAAAGGCACGTGTACAAGACTGTTGGTGGCCGTGAGTTGTGTCTGTGGCGAGTTCAGTCAGCAAGCGGAGACGCGATGTCGGAAGGCGGACTTGCATCGCCAGCCATTGTGTTCTTTTTTGGTGGCGGTTGGACGTCGGGTTCTCCGGAACAGTTTCTTCCACAGGCTCGGAAGCTCGCGAATCGGGGCATGGTGGCGATCGTTGCGGACTACCGAGTTGCATCGCGAGATGGGGTGAAGGCTGTTGCGTGTGTCGAAGATGCAAAGTCGGCCATTCGATGGATTCGGGCCAACGCCTTGACTCTGGGTGTTGATGCCAGTCGGATCTGCGCGGCTGGTGGATCCGCAGGAGGTCACATTGCGTGCTGTACGGCATTGATTGAAGGGTTTGATGCGGAATCCGAGGACAAGTCGGTCAGTTCCGTTCCGAATGCGCTGGCCTTGTTCAATCCCGCTGTTGTCCTCGCCCCGTTGGAGGAGTCGACTCTTGTCGAGGCTGAGCAGGAGAAAACGGATGTGCTGAGAGTTCGATTGGGCGTCGAGCCGACGAAGCTGTCGCCAATTCATCATGTAAGGAAGGATCTTCCGCCCTGTGTGATCTTTCACGGCGAGGCTGATACGACTGTTCGAATTCAGACTGTGGAGAGGTTTACCACTCTGATGAAAAATGCTGGCAATCGCTGTGAACTCAATCGTTTCCCGAACGCGCCGCATGGTTTTTTTAATCTTCGCGGGGAAAACGTCGGGCAGAAAGATTTGAAGGACACAGGACCCAACGGCTTCGATCGACGCCGAGAATGGCATGAGACCAGCCTCAGGCAACTCGACCAGTTTTTCGTCTCGCTCACGTGGCTCAGTACTGAGGAGTGATGCCACATCTGCGTACTGATGATCGGACCCCGTCGCGGCTGGAAAGCCGGGATTGCTCCTTCGATCGATGACGACAGTTCGATTGGCCCACCGTCAGATATCGAACCCTGCTGGAATGAATGGCCAGCGAAATTCCGCGGTCTGAAAAAAGGCTCGTCAGATCCTGAGAAAATACTTCTGTCGATATAACCAAAGCAACAGCACCCAGTACAGCAGGAATGTGGTGATGCTCAGTGTGATTGGTTGATACCATTGGGGATCGAGGGCATTCGGGCCGAAGGCGACTTCAATCAGTCCCCCGAGATGTCGTGGGATGAAGTCGCTTTTCATCCAGCCGCTGATGGTTTCACCGAGCAGGTAAATGAGAATGGAATTGGTTCCGACAACAACCAGCGGAAAAGCGAGAATCTTCAGCGGAGCGATATCGAACAGCAGGTAGAACAGTGCCAGCATTCCCATGACATAGCCTCCACTGAACAGCACCCAGCTTGGTGTCCAGATGCGTTTGACGATCGGGCAAATCGTTTGTCCGGCAAGGATGCCAAGTCCAAGGCACGCAGCGGCTGCGACGATCAGAACTCCGAGTTTGGCCCATCGAGACATCGACTGCAGCATCAGAAGCTGGCCACAAAGGATGCCCAGCAGCGTTGTACCGATGGATGGAACAAAGTTCAAAGTTGCATATCCGCCGCCGTTGGGGGCGTAAGGCATTGGATTAGAGAAAAATGCTTTCCGAATCCATCCCGGCCTCGCGGGTTTTTCCGGCTCCGCAGATGCCTGAAGTTCAGTCATTGGCTTGCGAGAATCTGTTGGCGTTGTGGGGATGGGTTTCGCGGGAGGTTCGCCGATGGCCCTCGGTACCATCGCGTCATTGACAGCCGAAGTGTCGGATGTGAAATCACCTGCACCCAAAGCCGTCGGCAATTGCGGAACATTTTCCTGCGGCAGCAAAGCAAACTTCCATCCGGTCAGGTTGCTGTGGATGTCATGAGCGGCTGATGCATCAGACTCCGGATTTCGAAGTTTTGGCAGCAGCCACGAGTCAAACTGATAGGCCGTGTTCGCATTCTTGGACCACGCCGACCATGAGCCCCCAAGGATTTCTTCACCATTGGCGTTGACAGCTTTATAGTCGTAGTCAGCTGGCGGTGGATTGAAATAAAATGCAGCCCAGTAGCAGACCAGAATGATCACCAGTGCGATGATCTGGGCGAACCATTGCAGGTGCAGCAGGCACCAGGCGAAGAAGTATCCAAGACCAATCTGACACAGGACGTTTGGAAAAGTCCAGTTGGTTTGCGGATTCCCTCTGGAGTACAGCGCGATGCCGATCAGAACGAGGATCGTGGATCGTCCCAATGCATGAAGCCCTCGGCGGAATCTTGATTGTCCCTGCTTTGCTCTTCGTGCATCGGAGAATGGCATGGCAACACCAACCATCAACATGAACGAGGGCTGGATCAGATCCCAGAATGAGACTTTCCATGTCTCATAGACGCTGAGCCACGCTGGATGATTGAAGTGCCATCCGATGCGTTGCCACATCTCGTAGTCCGTGGTCTGCCAAAGCGGTGACTTTTCGTCAATTCGAGAGAAGGTGAGAATTCCAAATCCCCCGGCGGCCAGCATCATCATGATAAATCCACGAAATGCATCGAGCGAGACGAGTCGTTCTGTGACATCTGTGTTGGCTGCTGGTTCCGATTTCTCGCGACGCGCGGCTCGCGATCGCTGTCGAAGAGTGTCATCTTCAGTACGAGTCGCTGCGGAGAGCACGGGCTGTGACTGTTGGCCGAGTGTGTATGTTGACTCGGAATCGATGGCGGATCCGGCTTTTGGATTGGACTCTGGAGCTCTGGAAATGGGAGGCGGATTCACCGCACCGGCAGGCTTCGATGAGTCTGGTTTCTGTGGATTGGTCTTACCTGCCATGAGCGGACTCCTGCTTTGCAACTCTCGCGATCGCGTTGATTCACAGCCAGCAATCGGATGACCGGAAAGTCTACCGGAGCCGGATTTCTCTGGCGAGTGGCCTTCGTGGTCGAATCGAAGCTGATGTTCCTGATGCGGAAGAATTCCTCTGACGTCATCGCAGGCTCGTCCAGAGCCGTCTTTAATCTGCAGGTGTCAGTGTCTGCGGTGAATCACGGTTACAAGCTTCGCCGCAAACCCTCTCCCTGCCGAAAGTGACACAGCATTTACATCAAGACTGATTCAGGAGGGATTGCGTTGAAACATCGCAGGGGTCGAACAGATCAACTTAAATCCGAACTCCGAAGAATTTTGTCGGCGAGTCCTGCGATATCGGTTCGTGACCAGACAGCACACCTGATGGCGCCGGGACACTCATCCGAGATGACGGCCGAGATCTCGGTATCGGTCGCAGCATACGGGGGTTCGCTGACAGCGCTGTGCCAGACTTCAAGACGCGACGCGGTTGTCTGCAGGTCCCCTTCCACGAGAATCAGGTCAAAATCAGAGAAAATCATATCGAAAGCTGCATAGCGATGCTGCCCCATTTCCTGTCGATCCATCGGAATGAAGGCGGCTGTCATCTGCGGTGTCAGGATGCCGACAGCAGCGGCTCCGGCTTCGCGATGTTTGTGAGAATCCTTTCCGGGCGTGTCGAGTTCATGGCGATGATGCGTATGCTTGATCGTCGCCACTCGCAGGCCTCGGCACTGGAGTTCTCTGACAAGCTCACAGATCAGAGTTGTCTTGCCGGAGTTCTTGCGTCCGACGATATGAAGGCGAGATGGCATGAGACGGTCGTCTGAAGGAAAGATGGCTCGGGCGGAGGCGATTTGCTGAAGCCTCCTTTGAGTACATGAACGGAGGTTCGATCAACGCCTGCTGAGCAGATCGCGAATCTCTGTCAGCAAAATCTCCTGAGGGCCAGGTGTCGGAGGTTCGGCCGGTGTCGCGGCTTCTTTGCGCTTCGTCAGTTCCATCAATGCATTCATCGGTTTGATGATCACGAAGAAAACGATAGCTGCTGTGATGAGAAAGCTCAGTGCCGCACTGATCACGACGCCAAGGTCAAAGATCCACAGCTTGAGCGAGACATCGGGTTTTCCACCAAGCTGATTCAGGACAGGTGTCACGATTCCAGCAGTAAAGGCCTTTACAATTTCAGTAAATGCAGCGCCGATGATGACACCCGTTGAGAGATCAACAACATTTCCTTTCAGGATAAACTTTTTGAAATCTTCCAGCATGATTCATTCCCTTCGAAGAGTTGAGGCCTTGGTGAGAACTCACAGGATCTGTCGAAATCTATCGACTATGCTGACGGCACCAAAGTCCAGAGCGGCGAATTGCAATGGATTCAGGGGTTTGAAGCGTTTCGGGCACAGCGAAAAACCGGAGATGCAATTCATCGCTGGTTTTGCTTAGAATGAGTTGTCCGCGATTGAACAGTTCATTTCGCAGTATTTCGTGACCAGACAGATAGAAAACACGACGGTGGCTCGGCCGCAAGCGATTGCAGTTCTTGGATCGACAGGTTCGATTGGTACGAGCTGCCTTGATGTTATTCGCGAACATTCTGCCTCGTTGCGCGCAGCAGGACTTGTGGCTCATCGGAGTCTGGAGAGGCTTTGCCAGCAGGTTTCTGAATTTCAGCCGGATTG
>JBKDRW010000082.1:0-2060 GCA_046341255.1 Planctomycetota bacterium | reverse complement strand
GGCTGATCCTGCTGGGCCGTCGCCGCAACGGAGCGGGTTTCACAGCCGAAGATGTCGCATATCTTCAGGCAATCGCGCAGATGAGCATCCTTGCGCTCCACAGTTCGCGTGCCAATCAGACGATGGCGCGGCTGAATGCGGAACTGAAAATGCGAATGGACAGCATTGCCGAGCAGGAACGCCAGATGGCGGAACTGCGTGCGGAATTAACATTTCTCCAGAGAGATTTCGACAACCCGCTTCCCGCGGCGCAGGAAACCGATTTTGATCGTGAAGGTGTTCGCGGGAACAGCCCCGCTCTGCTCGATGTCCTGAATCAGGTCCGTAAAGTGGCACGCAGTTCGTCAACGGTTCTGATTCGCGGCGAAAGCGGCACGGGCAAAGAAATGCTGGCTCGACTGATCCATCGCAACAGCGATCGAGTCAATGGCGAACTGATCTGCGTGAACTGCGCAGCATTGTCGCCGGCACTTCTGGAAAGCGAATTGTTCGGACATGTCAAGGGTGCATTTACCGGAGCGCATGCTGACAAGGCCGGACGATTCTTCGCTGCCAACGGTGGCACGCTTTTTCTTGATGAGATCGGCGATATCTCGCATGAAACGCAGGTGAAGCTCCTGCGAGTGCTTCAGGAGCGATGCTTCGAGCCAGTCGGCAGTGACAAGACAGTGCATGTCGACGTACGACTTGTGGCAGCAACCAATCGAAATCTCGAAGAAATGATTGCCAGAGGACAGTTTCGGGCCGACCTGTTTTATCGATTGAATGTCGTCGCGGTCACGCTTCCGCCACTTCGTCAGCGCCCCGAAGATCTTGCGGAACTGGTCTTTTACTTTCTGACACGGTCGGCCGAAAAGGCGAGAAAGCCGGTACGCCACATCGCTCCGGATGCTCTTTCGGCTCTTGAATCGCATTCATGGCCCGGCAACATTCGCGAACTCGAAAACGTCATCGAACGAGCCGTTGTGCTCGCCGAAGGCGAAAGAATTTCGCTGGAAGATCTGCCGACTGATCTCCGTCGTCCAGGTCCGGTCCAGATTCTGCGAACCGAGGCTTCGACGGAACCGTGGGTCAGACCAACGACATCAGCCGTTCGCAGTGTGGCGAGGAAAGTCACTGGCATCGATAGCCTGCACTCATCCTCTCACTCCAGATCCGGCGGTGACATGTCTGAGGAAGAACAACTTCGCGCGGCACTGGTGGCATCCGGGGGTAACAAGGCTGTGGCTGCACGTCGCCTGAATCTGCCTCGGAGCACATTCTTCAGCAAGTGCAGGAAGTACGGTATCTCATGACCCGGAACCGCGCGATCCACTGAACAGAACGAATGTCCGAAAGCTGAAAGACACCCAGGCTCATGGAGTTCAGAAACAGAGATTAATAGCCGACCACATCCGATGCGACTCACAAGGCGAGTTGCTGATCGTCCATGTTGAAGGATGCCTCCTGTATCACGAATCTTGTGTGCGGTCAAAAGAACAGAACATCGGCGTCGACCTGAGCCTGCCGTATTTACGGTGGGGCTTCCGCAGATTCTGTTTACAATCGCGACTCTGCAAGACAATCAACGGAACCGAGGTTGCTGATGGCTCGATGCGAACAAGGATATCTGTGTGATGTTTGTGGCGAAGAGGTCGAGTCCATTCGCGAGAGTGATCTCTACCTGAGGTTTGTGATGGGGCAGGTTCCGGTTCGAGAACTGCTCACTTCACCCGAGCGACATATTCGATGCAATCCAGTCTCTGCGCAGTTCATTGATCATCCGGGTTTTGAGCCCGTCGTTGTCGAGGGAGATTTTGATCGGCGACTCTTCGATCCAACCGAAATGATGGACCGAGTCGAACTGATCACGCGAGCCTGGCTGCGACTCCAGGAACTCTTTGAACAGTCGCAATCAATTCCGCTGCCGATGTATCCCCTGCCCGAGTTTCGCGGCCCCGAGTCCGGCTGAGACACTTTCCGCAATTCCGCCACAGGAATTTCTATGCGGCTCCCGTTCTGCAAGTCGATCAGCGCCAGTTGAAGACTTTAAAGATACCTTCTCGATTCCTGATTCGATC
>JBKDRW010000081.1:0-7331 GCA_046341255.1 Planctomycetota bacterium | reverse complement strand
TGATGAACCCGGTTCGATCCGTAATCGTATCGATCGAACTGTCAATGGCTTCCGACAACGGAGCAGGGTAGTAATTGCGCCGAGTCTGGTCGACAAACAGTGGACTTCCAGCAGCAAGCTGAATCGGGAACGTTCCCAGTCCGATGCCTCCCGTCGCAGCATTCGTCGCGTTATTCCGATACAGAGTGCCACCCACGACCGTTCCGAGGGTCTGGGAACCGGCATCCACAAAGATCCCCGTCGACAGATCCGCGACAATATTGTTCAGAAGTGTCGGGCTCGCATTCTGCTCGACACGAATCCCGGTCCCTGCTGGTGCGGCAGGGTTCCCCACGATCGTGTTGTTGATGATACGACCAACCGGAACCGGCCCCACCGTCTCCTGCGGACCCGGTGGCAGTTCTCCACTGAACAGAATTCCGCCCGTGCCGTTGTGAACGATCACATTGTTGGAGATCACAATGCCGGGCAGCCAGCGGTTCAGATTCGGCTCCCTGAGGTTTCTAGGCGGACCAGCATGAGTCAGGGCACCGGCTCCTGCGGGATTCGGGCTGCCCGTACGAACACCGGCATCCGAAAGAATGCCCCAGTTCAGAGAGTCGGACACAAAGTTTGAGGTAATGACCAGTTGCCCCTGATCACGACGCAGATTCTGATCGCCGTACCCGCTGTGGAATACGATCAGCGTGGGATCCGCAACCGGACGAAGTGTCGCGAGAGTCGACGGGCCTTCGTTCCGAACAAAGGAGGAGGCCACAGACCGTCCCGAGCTCCACGAAATATCGACGTCGGCCCCGAGATTCCACACAGGCTCCGCTGAGAAATCGATATCGATCCCGAAGATCAGCACATCATTCTTCTCGAAGCCAGGCCCATTCTGAGACGCTGTCACAACCTGCGAGAAGTCGATTGTGAGCACATCAAACTGTGCGCTGAACGTAAATACCGGAACGCGAGGATTGCTCTGATCCAGCGTCGTAAAGGTCGGGGTATCAAAGCTTGATGCGTTATTGATGGTCGGGCCATTTCCGGTGCCTCCGAGAATGGAGATCGGATCAAACTTCTGACCCGACGGAAGCTGAATTCGAATCCGGTGGATCTGCTCCGGATACCCTGTGTTGGGATCAATGTAAGGCGTCGTGTTTCGGAATGTGAACAACGCATTTGACCCACTCGTGTTGCCAAGGGAAGCCATCGACCCGAAAATTCCATCCGGCATGCCGGTGGACAACGGTGTGATCAGGCCATCATTCAGGGTGATCAGTGCCGTCCCGTAAAGATTCACGATGGAACTGGTGCTGGCCACGCTGTTTTCGTCCGCACCATCCGACAGTGACGCCCGGATCTTCAGAATCCCCTGAACTTCAGTGGAATTGATCGCATCACGAATCCGTGCTGCAATCACGTTCGAAGGTTCCCCGGTTCGATAGGATGCCATTTCATAACGGCCATCCAGCACGGCTGATTTCGCCGGATTGAACGGAATCGCAAATCGTCCCTGCACGACGCCATTCGAGAGCAACTCATCCTCATATTCGAAGGTCACCGAGTTGACGCCGTCACTGATCGTAAAGGTCTGTCCGTCTCTCAGAGATGTCGCCGAGGGAACGCGGATCGACTGAGCATTCGTCATCCGATCATTCGTATCACGAGACAGGATCTGAGGATTCGGAGTTGAGCCCGGCAGGCTTGCATAATCCGACGATCGCCGAATTTCCACATCATAGACGCCTTCCTGAATATCCTGATAAGGATTCAGGTTGTTCCGATTCGTGATCTCGGGGTTGTCTCTGAAACCGGGCGTGTTCCCCGGTGCATTTGACACCATCTCGCCGCGTTCCGCGAACCCGAGAACGATATCGTCGATATAGATGCCCTCGAAATTGTTGTTCACACCGCGTTGAGCATTGGGAAGTCCAAGACTCGGGTCCGACGAAAAGTACCCGCCGAAGCTGTCGCCTGGAAGCGATGTGGTGTGACCCATCGGACCGGCATTGGTCACGTAGTGTCCGATGATTCGCACCAGATCTCCGCTGCCCTTCATCACGAAAGGATCCACCACCAGTGGCGTCGCAGGACCATTGGCGTCGACCGCATGGCCCTCAACCGACAGATGCAGAGTATAACGCTGCCCTGGACTCGCCCCGCCGGCAAATGGCGGAACACCGATCTGCACGTAGTATTCCCCTGGCGCCAGATTGGTGTCGAGATAAGAGGAGATCTGGTTGCTGCCAATATCCAGCGAAGATCCGACAAGGTTCTCAATGACCGTCGCACCATTCGTGTCCACAATTCGAATCATGGAATTGAATGTCGGACTGGTCCCGTCGAGATCAACAATGACGCGTCGAGTCAGTGCGCCAGCAGGAACCTGGAACCGATAAAAGTCCGTGCCCGTCAGGACCGTTGATGTTGCGATAATGGAGATGTGCGGCAGCGGAACGGCCGTATTGGACTGAATCGTATTATTTGCTGCACTGGACCACGACAGGGCCTCAAGATCCTGAGCAACAAGCGGGTCGGCCGCATTGTTGGGTTCCGCTTCGTAATACGTGCCCGCTGGCAGCAGATGTCCTGCCATCCCGGACCGCATGGCGAGGGCGACGTCGTGGCGGCTCATCCCGGAATGAATCACAATCGGAGTTGTTCCGGGTGTCACACCCGGAGCACCGTCACGATAAATTCCTGCACCGGCACTCTGTGTGAGCACAACCCCGGCCGTGGTGAACGGAGCGTTCTGGGGCTTGCGAGCCAGATTGATACGGTTGTCGTTGAGATAGGGCTGAATTTCTTTCAGCGGTGACGCCCCCGGGGCAGCAGCAATCGCTGATCTCAACGCGCTGTCGATCGCTCGGGCAATCTCGTTTGCGCTCATCTGGCGTGAAATCCGAATCGCTGTGTTGCCACCCGCCACGCCATTGTACGTACCGTTTGTCTGTTCCAGATCAATCTCGAACGGAACCGACACAGCGTCGACAGCCAGCGTAAACGTCTCGCCTTCCACCAATCCGCTGAAGGAAGGAACTACCAGCGTATAACCCATGTCGAGTTCAAACTGATTGGCACCTTCCAGAATCCAGCTCTGGCCATCACGCAGCGTCTTGCCATCCCGTGCAAACATCTCCTCGCCAACAGTCGTGATGTCACCCACGTTGACAGCACCACTCGTCGCAAATTCAAATCGCAGCCTCAGGTCCGATCGTCCGGCGAAATTGCTGAGGTCCATGCGAGCCTGACGCCAGACCACCCCTCCCGACTCGTCGTACAATTCTGAAACGTCCGGGAACAATTGACCATCAGGGAAGGATGTCACTCCGTTCGGACCCAGATCCTGCTCATCGTCGCCCGTGAGTGATCCACGATACGAATCGTTGGTCGCTGCCAGAACCCAGTTTGTTCCGTCCCCGACGTACACTCGCATCGCGTCCGCCATGGTTCGAACGCCGGGATTATAGTCGTTACTGTCGGTCTGAAGCCGGTAAGTGAAATACAGAGTCGGCTTGTCTTCAGATCGGTATCCTTCGAGGCTGAACGGGTTGCTGAGGAACGTGCCGTGAGCACCTCCGGGGAAATTGTAGTTGTTCAGTGTGCCGAGGCTTCCAAGGTCATTCTTGTTGCCGGCCGTCGGCCCCCCCGCCGTATTCCCGAAGTACAGACTTGTGCCGCCAGGGGCTGCCACACGAGTCCCATCAGCCGCCAATGTCAGGCCATGCCCTGCTTCCAGACCACGATTCCCCGTCCGCTGCCAGAGGTTCTGCTGTAGCGTCCCAAAGGTAATTGCGGCTGCGGGAACACCGGTGGCCAGAACAGATTGCCCGTCAACAAAGAATGGAACCGGATCACCCCACGCAGCCAGTGGGTCGATGATATTTGCTCCCGTGGCAATTGCGTAAATGTTGCCCTGATTGTCCGAGGCAAACAGCGTGCTGGAGTACGCACCATTCTCAACCGTACTCGGTCCGAACGTCAGACCCGTGAGATTGGCCGGATTGCCATTGGCATCCAGAATCGTTGTTTGATTCGCGATCGTCAGAGTGGCCAGATCCAACTCAACCAACAAGCCTGTGTCGGTGACACCGTAGAGACTGGTGCCGGCAAAGGCCACACCCTGGACGACCCCGGTCACAGTGCCCGGGAAGGCTCCGATTTCCACCACATCCGTTCCGGAGTTATTGAACAACGACGGATTATTATTGTTTGTGACACGGCCATTTGCCGGGCGGTTGGCGCCCTGGCCGATCGCTGCACCGGTTCGCGCGTTGAACTGATAGATCAGGTTCGGACGGTATCGACCGTCACCGCGGCTACCGACCAGAACACCACCGTCAGTTGTCGGGAATGCGTATGTGAAGGCCGTGACAAACAGCCCGGCATTGGATGCCGTTTCCGTCACAGTTGCCGTCGCGTCCGAGTCATGGTAAGTGAGGATGGCATCTCCGCCGATGTCGGTTCGTGCCGCAGTTCCCGTATCGATTCGGAAATACGTGCTGTTGGCCGCATCATCAGCCCCCACCGCGTGCCAGCCAAACAGCTCGCCGTCCGGTCGCATCATAATTTCAGAATGGGGAATCCCTGTGCTTCCCACGGTGTTAAGCCGGGTACCTGTGAAGGGGTTCACAATGAAGACGGACGAGCCGTTACTGATGAACAACGGCACATCGCCCAGATGGTACTGAATCGTATTCTGACCCTGTTCACCATCAGCAAACTGGTAGACCGGCGGGGTCAGCGTGCCCTGTCCTCCGAAATGCTCGTCAAAGATGCGACGCACAGCCGGAAGCGGCTCCAGCCGTACCTCGGTGCTCGTCGGATTCGCCAGCATGGTCTGATCGAGTGCCGCGGGAATCTGGCCGTGCGGAGCAATGACAAGGTAATACTCACCTTCTTCCAGTTCGAATGGACCAATATACGGATCGAGAGCCCCGACGCTGCCGCGAGACATGTCGTCCATGTCCGCCCCCTCCAGCGGTCCTCTTCGGTCCTCAGCAACATTGGAGTCCCGAGCCGCCAGGATCAGCGTGTTCGTGCTGGCATTGAAAATGTAAGCATCGAGATTGGCACGCGACATGCCATCTGCATAGTCAACATCAAACGTGACAGAGGCAAATCGACGCGGATTGGTATGACCCGGAATCTGCTGAATGTCGTCGTATCGAACACTGAATCGATAAAAATCCACATCCGACGGGGCTGAGATCCTTCCGGAAATCGCCACGGCAGCGCGATCGGTATTCAGAATGTTGCCCACATTCTGGCCACCTGTGCCGACGTTGTTGTTATCGGCCGTGCTTTCGGCATACTCACCGGCCAGCGGCGAATGGACAGGTTGTCCATAAACCTCGATCCCATTGGTGGCAAATCGGACGTCGGAGAATCGAACAACGGTTCCCGGAATTTCATCCGTTTCCTGAAGACGAATCTGCAGTTGATAGGCGCCGGATGTCAGACCATTGAACACCTTGCTTGTGTCCGTCAGATCCGCGCGGTTCGCGGCGGGATTCAGGGAGTCAATGTTGCTCGATCGAACTCGGACGTGATACGTTCCCACCGTGCCGACTGTACCCGGCAGGATCACTCGGAATCCGGCATCTTTCTGATTCGTTCCGTAAAGATCATCACTCTGATACTGCGACTTGTTCAGCGAATTGGCTCGCAGATTGGAATTCTGTCGGTAGATCAGTGATGAGTTGGAACTTTCGTCAAGCGTATTGTCTGACAGAACAATAATCTGGCCAGTGGAACTGATCAGCTCCACGACCGTGTCCAGCGAGTGCGTCGTGCGATCGACATCAATCCAGACTTCGCTGCCGGCAGTTCCGCTGAAGCTGTACACGTCAACGTCGTTGGCAGCGTTCAGGGCTCCATGGATTTCAAAGCCCAGTCGCAGATTTTCATCGCTGACATTCTCAATCTTCGTGGTGCCGTCAGATTTCTGCACGGAGAAATTCTGCCGACCCAGTTCACCGAGAAACTCCGCAAGGAACGCTGTGGCATTGGATCCGGGCGCCGTTGCAGACAATGCTTCTCGTTCGTTGTAAACCCCGACATTTCGATCGTGGGCGTACTGCGAAATCAGCACGCTTCTCCAGTCACCGGGAGTGCCAGTGCTGGCACCATTCCCGTTTGTATCCCGCAGAGGAAGTCCATCCAGACCGAATCCTGCCCCAACGGAGTCGTCGGACAATGATGTCATGATGACCGGGAAGTAAGGCTGACCCACAATCTGCAGCACGCCACCGATTCGATCGTCAATGTCCAGTGGTTTCCCGCCCGCTGTAAAGCCCGCATTTGCTCCGGACAGTTTGACAACGAGGCTCGCCTCGGAATCACTCTGAATCCGAAGGCCGCCAAATGTATGGAAGTTCGGAACAACAATTTCGTTCCGCAGCACGTGGACAATATCTGTATCATCCCAGACTGTCTGCGTGGTCAGCGTCTCGCCGCGCACCACCAGACCATTCACGGCATTGCGTCCGAGGAGATTTCGGACAATCAGGGGCCCCTGATTGAAGCCATAACCCGCCAACGCGTCGTTCATTCCCGTGGAGCGACCAAAGTCACCCTGAAAATTCGTAGTCAGGGCGTTGGCATTGATCGACAAAACCGGGCCGGAATTGTCCCTGAAGATGTTATCAATGATGATCGGCTGCGATCCGCGGGCGAAGATTGTGCCGGCGGCATTTGCAGTGCGGCCAAAGCGTGTCGGAGGAGCCGAGCCACCCGTACCGTCGCGATTCTGCTCAAAGATACTGTTGGCAACTCGAAGTCGCGCCTGATGAGCTTCAATGACATTGAAGCCTGCAAAATCTCCATCCGTCGGGATGACGTTGCCGCCGAATGTCACCAGCGCATAATCGATACTCGCCGTGGCGTTCGGAGACAGATAAATCCCGCCCCACAATCCGGCACCACCCGTTCGACTGGGGCTGACTTCGTTCGTACCCAGGAAATCATCATTATTGGTATCAAATGTTCCGCCGGCACCGTAACGGTCATCCAGTCGCGACGTCACGATGATCTCGCGACCCGCAACGGCTTCAGCGATCAACTGGGCACCCATACCGACTTCAATTCGGGCACCTTCCATCTTGATAATCAAATCCGGGTCAATCACCAGACTGGCATCCAGTCGGGAACGATTCCGGCCTGTCAGCGTCAGATCAAGAATCCCGGTCAGTGTGGTTCCGTTGTCCGTGTACGTGGTGGACGAGGAATTCAGGTTGGCGATCAGCGTATAATTGCCACCGCCCGTACTGTCGGATCGATACAGTCGGCGCGATATGTACGGAGCGACTGCGGGCGGCAGATTGCTCAGATCCACAGCCCCGTTG
>JBKDRW010000080.1:0-13613 GCA_046341255.1 Planctomycetota bacterium | reverse complement strand
GAATGCCGCGCTGCATGAGACGCTGGACAATCAGCTTCTTAGATCAGCTCAGATTCAATGCCAGATGAATGACTGTGAACTGAATGTGACACCCCAGTATGACCTGTCGACGTCTCGGCTGATGCTGGGAACGGGCAGCCGAGTTCAGAATGTGCAGATCACTTCGGACGTGTGCCGCAGCTGGCTTGGTTACGTGTCGCCAATGCTGGCGGATGCAGCGGAAGTTCAAGGTTTAGTCTCAGCACGAGTCGATCGATTCCTGTGGGATTTTGAATCTCCCCAGAACTCCGATGCGTCTGCTCAGTTGACAATTCACCACGCTCAGGCGTCTCCCGGATCATCTCTGGCGTCGCTCCTCGAAGTGATCAGTATGCTCCGAAGGAAAGATGGAGCCGCTGACTTGTCGCAGCGATCTTTGATACTTCCCGAACAGACGGTCCCCGTGACGGTTCGTCAGGGAAATGTGATTCACGATGGTCTTGTGATGGATCTGAACGGCTATCGGCTGAAGACATCCGGTGCGGTAAGCCTGAATGAACAGATCCAGATGGTGATTGATGTTCCTCTGGAAAAATCCACCGCTGCAGCCTCCGGCCGAAGCATCAAAGTGCCGCTTCGAGGATCCATCTCCAGTCCGCAACCCGACGTCGCCGGACTGCTGCAGAACCTCGGAACTCAGAAGATTCAGGATAAAATCAGCAATGAAGTCGATCAGCAGTTCAACAAAGGACTGAATAAATTGTTTGATAAATTCTGATCATGTCTGCAATGAACCGTTTTTGATCGATTACGTCCGAGGCTGGGAAGCATTCAGTGAAAACGAAAAGCCTCGCTTTACGCTTCGTATGAACGACGCAGGTTCCGCACCGTCAGAACGGTGGCGACAGCAATCGCACTGACGACGAAGATTGCCAGGCCGATTCCCGCAGAATCGTTCGGCATCATCAGCAACGCAAGCAGGCCGGCGATGGCAGCGATCAGGAATAGACGCAGCAAGAACTCCGGGGAATCGCCGCGACGGCCGGGGCCGATGAGGAGGAGTCCGACCAGTGAGCAGGCCGCAAGCCAGATCAGTCCAAGTGCCTTTTGAAATGCTTCCGAGGATCGAACATCCAGCGCCAGCGAGGGATTGCCTCCGACCCGGATGAAGTCAAAACGATTTCCATCGGATGGGATTTCGAATTTCAGCGACAACAAACCAGTCGATGCTAAGACACGACCTGACTCCGGTGGTGACGCTTGAGTCTGTGCGGTTGACTGTTGCATCGCTTCCGGCTGACCGATCACAGGCTCATCGGCGGTGGGAACGCGGTCGAGATTGTCAACAGCGATTCCGAGCCTTGTTGCATCCGCAGGAGGAACCGGCTCCGCCTGATTAGATCCACGGCGTTGCAGAAGTGACGAGCGACCTCGGCCTCCGGCAACCATTCCCGATGCGCGTTCGCCGTCCTTCATGTCTCGTTTCGATTTGGACTCCAGTCGCTCCAGTTCGGGCTCTGCGACCGGCTCCGTCTGCATCTTTTTGTCGGATTCCTTGCCGGTTTCTTCGCGTTCCCGGGACTTTTCAAGTGTCTCCATTTTGTCTTCGATCGAAATGCCGAAACGAAAACCAAGATCAACACTTCCTGACTTGTCTTCGCCGCCGTAACCCGACTGGCTTTGCGGAAGATTGAAACGTCCCCCAGAAGCCAGGCCGTTGTCAGCCCAGAAACGATCCACGTTGAAACTGTTGTTAAAGTTCTGCTCGGCTTCGTTCTCATACAGGTAGCCATTGCCATCTTGCTGAATCTGGATCGGCTGAGCCTGCTCTTGGGCTCCAAATTCCATCTGCAGATCATTCAACTTACCGATCAGCGCACCTCGCTGCTGTTCTGCATCCTGTGATTTTCCGGCTGACCGATTCAGTCGGTCGACCTGCTGCTGAACTTCAGATGCCAGCTTGCGCCGAGCATACTCCGTCTTTGCGGTTTTGGCAGCGTTGAACAGACTTGTTGCCTGTTCGACATCGCTCAGAAGTGACGCGTCTTCCAGTTCCTCTGCACCCGCCTTCACGACATTCGTCGTTGCCGGATCTTCAGCAGGGATGGCACGCCACGAATCTGGCACATAGATACTCCAGCGATTGCGAGACACTGAGATTCCGTAATCCGGGTCATCGCGAAACTCGGGAAATGTCGGCACAGGAATCGACAGTCGGCGACTGATCCAATCCCTGCGAATGGCAGCGGCTGAGTGATCGAAGCGTCCAGCCAGGGCAAATTCCACGTCAAATCCTGTCGCGAGGGCTCCCGATTGCGGAATCGGGATCAAGTGACGTTCCAGATTGCCATCTTGACGAACGACAACGCGGCTCGGGCGTCCCTGCACGAGACAGAACAGCAGGCGACTGTCGGGCGGGAAGACGACCGGCAGAAACTGTCGCGATTCATTGATGACCTGCATCTGGTGGCGACTTCGCCAACTCCCGTCATCTGCGATGACGGTGGTGTGTGTTGCCAGTGTCACCACGGCCGGAGCGACCTGATGCTGCTCGGGATAAACCAGATTCCACGCAGCTGTTTCAGGTTTCAGACGAACAACGGCCACAGCCTGCTGAAGCAGTGGCTGCGGAATCTGCGTGGTAATCTGATCGGCAGCCACTTTGTTCTCCGGCTGATCTGCCGTCGGTTGCAGAAGTCCATTGGACTGATTCACGACGACCCAGAAATGCTGCTGGCCGGACAAGGTCGATGGTGCACCGTCCGGGATCAAAATGTTCGGTACGTCGGCTCGAACGACCTTGTTCGTGGGCAGTGGAAGGCTTGCCGTTCCGATGACAAACAGTCGATCTGTGACGGGCGTCTGAGTCTGCAGTTCGATACGCATTTTTCCATTGCCGAGATCGCTTCGGGTGATTCGTCGTTGTCCGGGTACTTCGAAGTTCATGATCGATGCCAGTGATGTTGGCAGTTCGATCGCAAATGTATCTGCCGCTGCTCGATTGACCGTCCAGTTCAGAGCCATCGTGATTTCAATGGCAGTCTCAGTGATGTGGGTGACTGTGACCGTTTCACCGATCAGTGTGGAGATCGCATCGCGGAGTCTGATTGCCAGCGAGCCCGGCTGGTTGACGCTGCTCGCGAAGGCGAGCGACGGGGGCGTCGTGGAAATTTCGGCACACGCGGCCTGCATGGAAGCCGGAGGTCGAACAGCCCAGTCGGAACCATTGCCAACACCGCTTTCAAATCCGGCACTTTCGGACGCTGCGTCAAGCCACACGGCGAGTTGCGATGTGGATCTCGTGGCGTTCAGAACGGCGGGCGGTCGCAGTGTGAGTCTGTTGTGATCGGCATCACGATCGATCTGCCCCTGAATGGCAATTTGAACGGTGCCGGATCGCGCGTCGGTAAACTGAACGCTGAGCGTCTTCGTACCAGCGACCGCGTTGGCAATGTCATCAGAAAAATACCAGTCCTTCAGGCTTGTCGCGTTGACATCAATCGCCAGAAAGTTCTTTGGAACCGCGATATCAACGCGCGATCGCGGTGATCCCGCGATGCGGAGGGTCATGCGGCTGCTCCATAGCTGCCGCTGTTCTTCCAGTCGCACGGCATGAAGCGCATCGTTGATCACTTCGTCGGCCGTGGGTGCAACTTTGATGGCAATGGAAGCCGGATGCCGCGTGTATCGCCATGCCAGCATCGGCCGTCCCGGAAGCTCGTCGCCGTCAGGATTGGTGGCCTCGGCGGGATTCACCTGGGTCACCGCGGACAGCGTATCTGAGCGAACCTGGAACTGCGAGCCTGTCCTCAGGATGACAGAACCCAGATCACGGCTGGCTCCCTTGACAACAGGAATCGGCACGGGCAGCGACGCCATCTGTTCCAAGGTCGGAGCCGCCCTGTACAACTGCATCGTAATCTTCGTTGCATCGTTGACGGCTCGACGAAGCTGGAGCCGAAGTGATCGGCTGTTGTCTGTGTTCTGAACTTCCCAGCCGGCGATGTCATCACCAGTGACTGACTGGACTGTGTACCCATCCGGAATGGTTACATCGAGTTCAGAAATTTCACCCTGCCGAACGGTGACGGACGCCGTTGTTCGAAGCGTCATGCCGGAATCCTGCAGAGCCATCGCGGAGGCAGTGCTGGAATGAAGCACGACATCGCCTGCGGCTTTCTGCACCTTCGGCAGCCACTGCAGTCGAATCGTGGACAGTTGAGCGATTGGAACGATGACCACATTGCCTTCGCGCCGATAAACGTTGGTCCGGCCATGAATTTTCGCGTCCAGATTCTCAACTGGCAAAGTCCACTCCAGCGTTCCCGCTGCCGGTGATCGCAGAGGCA
Source organism: Planctomycetota bacterium (assembly GCA_046341255.1). Lineage (GTDB taxonomy): Bacteria > Planctomycetota > Planctomycetia > Planctomycetales > Planctomycetaceae > SXXK01. Next base: position 9,285 of record JBKDRW010000080.1, on the reverse strand, counting down.
GGTCGGCTCGACCGAGTTCGCCTTCGATCTGCGCGGAGATGTCGAATCTGAGATCAACAACATGAAATCCCCGGCCAGCGATCTGCACTGCATATGCCGGATTATTTTGGACTGGAGCAGGTGTCTGTCGAAGCTGCTGAAGCTGCTGAGCGTTGAAGTTCTGAAGCTCCGCCGCAATCTCTCCGACGACCAGAGGCTGGACGACCGCATCTTTGCTGTCAACCTTGACCGATCGGATCGCCACAGGACCAATCGGGAGCGAAACACTGACCGGCTTCTCAGAGTCGCACCACACGGCGAAGCGACCATCGAAGCTCATCACATGCTTCGCACCGTCGACCTGAGTCATGGACCCTGACCGGAGCCATGAACCCACAACGGCTGATCCCAGCGGGCTTGTTGATGGACCCTTCAGAACATCCGGGTTTGCCTGCTGATACAGCTTCAGAAAATCATCGTGCCGGATGAAGACCTGATCCGCTCGCAGAGCAGGTTGATCGGCAGAATACGGTACCACAAGATCCGGCTGAGGCACCGCGTCCTGAGCACACGGCGGAATGCTGAGGCCGATCGCAGCAAAGGCAATGACTGATCTTGTTATGGCTGCTTTGAACATGGCTGGCTCGCCTGAGAAAAGGCCCGATACTTTGATGGATCCGAAATCTGAAATCTCAGATGCCGTGAAATACGATCACCCGGCACTCACCGACTTCCGTCGGATCCACGTCAGAGGACACGAACAAAGCGACACGCAGCCGCAGATGAACGCCATCAGGACACTCAACACACTTCCGATTGCGAGGCCATCAAGCACGCTTTGCCAGGTGTTGGATATCAGCGGAAGCAAAGCAAAGGAAATCAGGAGCAGAATCACGGCGAATGTCAGCCTGGTCATTATCCTGGTCTTCCGGAGTCTCCAGGCGACGATGGTGACAAGCAGAGCGGCAAGAAATCGGACAGCTGCAATCTGACTTCGTCGCTGCACAATAACGGTCAGCACGGCCGGTGCATGAACCGCATCGGCGACCGAAACGAATTCACGAGTCCGATAGTCTTCGGGGACGTCAAGGTTCACGTTCACCGAAAGTCTCGCGACGCCTTTCCTGGCCCGAACACTTCCTCGAGAGCGAACGTCATCAAAGTCCTCGCCGAATCGTGATTCTGCCGGAGCCGGGCTGGTCGGCTCATCCATCGCCAGAGCATCATTCTCGCTTCGGGGTGATGAAAGGACTTCTGCCCGGCCTTCCTGCATGCGAGGGGGAGACGCTGATTGTCCCGAGCCAAATGGCGAATTGTCTGATAACTCCTTGCTTCCCGGTGGCAGAATCTCAACAAAATCTGAAGCAGCGTTTGGAGAAGCATCGCCCGGAACGCCCATGCCCCCCATGCCAGGTATCGCCATTCCGCCACCACCAAAGCCACCCACACCCATGCCTCCAGGTCCTGCCGCTGGAGCGGCCGTCATCGGTGGCGGTGTCCGCCTGTCTGTCTCGGCTCCGGGAGGCAGGTACGCAATGTCATCAGTCAGATAATCTGGCGACGGCAGGGACCCTTTGGGTGCTCCGAAGTATCTAGTGGCACTTCGTTCCTGCGATGCAAACCGCACGAACGAAAAAAATAACACCAACATCGCAAGTCCGATAACTGCTGCCAGCGTCTTCCATCGACGACGGCTGATCATCACCGTCAGTACGAACAGCACGCACAGAAAAAGTGACAGCGGGATCAGTTTCTTCGGCAAGTCCGAAACATCCGGCAGAGAGAACTGACCCAGAGTCACCAGCCATCCGGGCTGATCAACTCCCTGAGTGGGTCGGAATTGACCGTCTGCATCCACCAGCATTGATGATTGCGGATAGTGGACTCGCCATGACTGCAGCAAGACATCAATCGGAAGACCTTTTTGATCGCCTGCATCCATCGACAACGGCACGGGCTCCTGTCGAGTCTGCCCAAACGCACTTGTCTTCGATGCGGCCGTTTCGAACAGCACCGTCAGTCGATGCTGCTGACTTTCCGAATGCGTCGGCACCGATACCAGGTAGTCTGCTCCATCCCGACGCACCTCCACCGGTTCGCCATTCAGCATGGTCGACCATAAAAACGATTTTTCTTCGCCGCCCGGCAGGGTGAATCGAAGCGTCTGGACTCCGCTGGTTTGAACGATCGCCTCGCACCATCGCTGAATGCTGCCGGAATCGCTGAGCGTGCAGATATTCGCCATCTGTTCACAAACCGCCGATGGCACCGCATTGGTGGCGAAGCGAGTCTCCGTCACATTGAACGAATAACCCGGCTGAACATACCGAAACGTCAGGGCGACACGCCGAGCCGTTGATGGGTCCGGGGCATCCACCAATCCCGCATCTGCAAGAAACAGACCGGGGATGGATCGTACCTCCGGACCGACGGACAATTGCTGTTCCGGCGATGCTTCAAACACGAGTACGCCATGCTGACGAACCGCATCCGACACCTGCACGATCGGAGCGGCAATCGGAGCCGTGGCATCTCGGGGCTGTTGCACATGAGTATGCAACGACAGCGACCCCGCGAATCGGTGATCCAGCTTCAGTGTGAAGGGACGAAGACCATCAACCGGAGGTCCTGGCGTTTGCTCGATGATGCTGACCGGCCGAATTTCGCAGGTCTGCTGCATCCCGGGAACGTGCCCAACGTCGCGAACTGTAAACCGAACATCCGGACCGAGCGATTCCGACAATCGAATCGTCAGCGTTCGAATCGTGCCGTTCAGAACGTCAGTAATGATCTCGCCGTCGAACGACAACTGACGGCTGTCGGCCCACGTTTTGAGCACTGACCGAGCGGCAAGCCGCGACGGCTTTCGAGCAATCGAGAGTTCTCCGTGGATCTCAGTCCCAAGGTTCTGGAAGACCTGCTCCGTTCCTGCCCCCGCGACTGGTGTCAGCCCCGTCAGCGACAATGGTGACACGATCAGGTCGTCGGCGAAAGAGATGAGATACGTTCCGCCAACGGTTGTGATGTTTTCCACTGCAACGACCGGCAAAGCAATCTTCTGCTCAACATCGGGATCGGCGATCGTTCGATGCATCTGAATGCCAAGCGGCAGGATCTCTCCCGGAGCCACCGGGCGAGGTGGTTTGATCAGAATCTGACCTGGATTGCTGCCCGTGGTCCATGTCGGTTGAGCGGGATCGTTTGTGGACTTCTCCAGAAAGACAGACTTCAACTGCCAGTCCGCTGGCAGCGTCGCCACGATTTCAAACAAGGGAGCGTTCAGTGTTTCAATCTGCAGACTGGCGTTGTATGTCAGATCGGTGTCGTTGATGTTCAGCCGCCCGCTGGAGTCCGCAAACAATTCCTGGTCGCGAGGACGAGCGGCGACTTTCAGATCAAACTGCTGCTGCCAGAAATCAAACACCGACGATTCCGTCGACAAGCCCAGGTCCAGTGCGGAGACTCGACGCACGCCACTGCCGGTTTCACAAACCAGCCGCAGTCCATCTTCGTGAGCCACCACCAGCCGACCCGTATGAGCTGTGACTTCGTTGAACGTCAGCGTCGGAATCGCCTGCATGGCAGACTTAGCGGGATCGGCGTCTGCTGCGACCGTGTTCGCGGCAACAGCTTTGAACCTGACCACTCGATCGTTGGTGAAGGGCTGACGATAAGTCAGGGTGACTCGAGTCTGCCCGGCGTGGTCCGGATCATCTTCCAGAGTCCATCCTTCAAGTCCGGCTGATTCCACGCTGGTCACTTCCAGCCGCTGGGGCACTCGAGCGATGATTCTGTTGATCGACCCGCCGAACACGCTGATTCGCGAATCACTTTCCCACCGCAGCGTCTCCTTCTGTACCTGAAGCTGAGCATCGGTACGCGAAAAGACCAGTGTCTGAGCCTCTGTCTCCTGTCGCTGAACAACCCATCGAAGCCGAACATCCGGTGCATTGCCGACCGGGATGACATAATTCCCGTCGGCGTTCGCAGCAGCCAGTTTCAGATCGTTGACCAGCAAGTGTTTCTCCGGAGGACACGTCACGCTCAACTGGGTTGCCGGAACACCCGGCAGTTCGAACGCGGCCGTTCGGTCACTTCCGAGCAATCCTAGCTGGGTCGACATTGTCGCGACGACGGTGAATTCCCCCACGGTCTCATGAGCCAGCAGGATTTCATTCGAATTCGCCGGATTGCGAATGATCATTGCGGGTTTCTGATCAATCTCAATTTTCTCGATCAGCAGATTGCCGGCGCGGATCGTCATGATCTGCCATCCTTCAGCATACTGTCGGACCTTGAGCTCCATGGTGACGAGTGCCTGCTGATCACCCGGAGTCACCGCCACACTGGCCTGTTCTGTAATGATCGGAACCGGCACGTCAGACTTTTCGGCGTTGGCTCGAGCTCTCTTCAGAAGGTCATTGAACTCGATTCGCTTCATTAACACGCCACGATGATCACGGTCAAACACCGCTTCCATCTGATCGACCGGAACGAACTGCTCATTGTTCGCTGATTCTGTGGCTGGAAGAACGACTTCCTGTCCCATTGCTCTCGCCGCGATCAGCATGATCATCAGCGACATGACATATGCAAAGGAGCCAGCCAGTGCATTCAAAACAGATACGATTCCGGCGTCGAACGATGGCGCCAGCCATTCACCGCGGCAACCCTCATCGCGCCCGATATCAGCACGAGGTTCGTGAACTGGTGGGACCAGTGATTTGTCATGATGAAAACGGAACCTCTTCATCTCGCATCTCCCTGAGTCTTATCCGCCTTGTTTTCAGACGGATGCGATGATGTCGGGGCATCCGCGGATTCCGCAACCGTTGGGGGCGGCGAGGCCGGCGGAACCGGACCCGTTGCGGGAACTTCGGTTTCACACCTGCGATGCTTCGAACCGATAAGCAGGCCTGTCAGCCAGATGCCTCCGACCACCAGAGCTCCTGGCCAGGCCATCGCAATGTACTGGGATGAAGCATGATCACCCTGCAGTGACCAGACTGCCATCGCAAACAGGGCAATCAGAATGACGGTGATCCGATTGTCCCAAGATGTACCTCGCAGGATCAGTCCCACGACAACCAGGGTTCCGCTGATCATCCCGAACAGAAATGGACGGCTCCACCAGTTGACTGTGATCGAAGGTTGTCGCCCGACCGAGCGAAAGACAGCAACGCTGCCCTGAGTCGGAAAGTCGCCTGTCGAGAGGCCTTGCGGATCGACCCACTTCGACATTTCTGCCGCGGCGACTGTCGCGGATCCCGACCGCATCGGATTGGAAATCAGACGAGGCTCGCTGCCATCCTGAGTCCACAGTTCCGGATCGCCGACGAAGACGACGTCATCCGGCGCCCAGATGGCAACTTTCATCTGCTGCACGACCGTTGAACCAGTTGCTTCGCCGATCTGCGGCAATCGCAGGATCTGCGGACTTCCTCGCCCGCTGTAAGGTCGCTCCGCTTCCCCGACGATCGGACATCGATATTGCAACGTCAACAGAAATTCCTGATCAGACGTTGTCTCGCGACTGATGTTGACGTAATACGCTTCGAACTGATCCGCTGCCCTTACATCCGTCGCTTTTTCAATCGTCGTCTTCTGATCATTCAGCATCGGCGCCTGCAGATCGGCGCCGACAGGCAAGTCAATTCGCAGCCGTTGTCGTTCGCTGCTCGTGATTCGAAAACTCGCTCGATACGCGGCCAGGGGCTGACGCTCGGTGACAACTTCAATTGCTGCACGTGACACCACCGTGGCCGCCACTTCGTGGATCTCATGCCTGCGGATTCGGATTGTGGCCGATGCAGGCTGTGAGTAATACCGATAGGCCAGATAGCCATCCTGTTCCATGAACGTGAGCTCCCGAACATCGATCGCTTCGGTCGTCTCGCCCTGACTGTCTGCCGTAATGGAAAGCGACTCATGCCGCAGCAATCGAATCTCACCAATTGTGGATGTCAGAGCAACTCGACGACGATTCGCCTGCTCGTCCGTAAACGGAGCCAAAGCTCGTGGCGGCTCCACGGTGAATGACGGATCCGCTGTCTTCGCTTCCTGACCGGCAGTGTCTGCGGGTGGTGCAGCAGCAGTCGCTTCCGTCCTCGTGAGTTTCAAGTCCCAGTCGACGCCGATCTGCAGCGTGCCAGTCGCTTCATCCTGAAGAATGATTGTCCAGTTGACCCAGCCGTTCTCCGCCTGAGCCGCTTTATCACGCTGCTGAATTGTGTGACCAGGGGATATTGTTCGAAACCGCACATCATCTGCGACGGCCTCCGGCACCGCGATTCGGAACGTGTCAATCCCGGCATTCTGAATTTCAAACGTCACGATCGAAGACTGCTTGACGATTTCCGGTTCCACTCGAACCGTTGTTCCGATTGTTGCTGCAATCTGGGCGGGTCGAGGTGACGTTTTTACAAACAGCGCCATGGGCCGACGAGAATAACTCCAGGATGCCAGATGACGAAGTCTCGGTAGCGGTTCAACCTGAACATCACGAGCCGGAAACAGACCGACCAGTTTTTCATCTACGGTAATCACATCCAGAAACTCCGGCGCATAAGCCACGACGAGGCCAGTCTCACGCTCGACACCCTCCGGCACAATCGTGGGCAGCTCCATCTCGGCGTTCTCTGATGATGCATCAAAGTTCTGGTGTGCCTGGATGGTCACTTCAATCGCACCCGTGCGTTTCTGAGTAAGCGACAAAGTCACTCGGCCAGTACCTTTGTCGACATTGAATTCGCTCATGCCGTCAGCAGACACATTGTCGATCGTCAGAGACTCTGGCACTCTTAATGAAAGTTGAAATACTCCCGCGCGTTCGATTTCATAGTTCAGAACTGAACGAAGTCGGAGTTCATCATCGCGGAACACATACTGCAGGTTGTGAGTCACCAGCAAACGAGGTTCGACGGGCTTGATCTGAACAACCAGCACACCGTTTGCCCCACTGAACTCCCACGTGTTCAACCCAACCGCAGCTTCTTTCTGCGGCGCAACGCCAGCGTCGATTTGCTTTACTCCGCTCTGAGTCCTGATGATCGTTGTCAGTGACGGATCGGTCACGATGGCCATTCTGCCCGCCTCGCGAACAACGGCATCGGCATGAATGCCCTGCAGTTTTCCGTCTTCCGATTTGCCGATAAGCTGAACTGTGTCACCCTCGATGGGTCGCTCCGTCTGGATTTCGATCTGAAATCGCTCGGTCGCAGGAACCAGCAACTCGGCCTTAATCACCTGATGCAGGTCTCCGACGGTTTCCGCGTTCCAAGATCGAATGCGACCTGCCGCAGAGACAACATCAATGATACGAGCGTCCTTCGGGACCAGGATCGTGACATCTCGAAGTTCGCCACGCAGGATTTCATAATCCAGAACCGTACGAACCTGCAGCAGGCCCTGTTCGATGCGAACATTCGTGTCGTTCGCCACGCTGCTCAGCAGATCCATGACAGGCTTTGAGCCGACTCGCGGATTCCAATGCACCTCAAACTGATTCGTGGCACCAAGGCTGGCCTTGGCCACGGTTTGACCCTGTTCCACCGCGCCCTCAACGGGAAGCAGAACCTGAAATGGTGTGATCCTGACCGTTTGATCTGCCTCCGGAATCGTCACGACCAGCTCTGAAATTCCCGTCGCCGGGCATTGAATCGCAAACGACTTGTCTTCTGGCGCTGTCAGCACGGTTGCCAGCAACTCCAGTTTTACTGTCTTCTGTCCTGCACCTTTGATGAGCAGTTCATAAGTGCCCTGCCCTGTTCCCTTCAGCAGCACGGAACCGTCATTGGGCTCGACCTTGCCAATCGCTGTTGCTCCGAAGTTGACCGGAAGAGTTGACCAGCCCTCCTCTTTGAGCACATTGATCCTGAATTCCGCGGTGATGCGAGCCAGATCTTTTTCCACAACGGCCGACCAGTTCGCCGACATCATGACAGCATCCTCGCTGGCTGTCGTCTTTGCCCCGTTGCTGATCGCTCGCTTGAGCAGATCGAGATACTCGGCATATGGCAGAACGACCGAGGCGTCCTGATTGTCAAACACCTTCTGCAGTTCCTTGAACGGAACGTAGATCAACCGATCCCATTTTTCGATGAGCGCACGGCGTCCTTCACCGTCTTCGCTCGTTGCCGCGTCGGCTCCATCGCCGGCTGGAACATTTTTCTGTTCATCCGGATTCACGGGTTTGGTCGATGCCGCCGGGTTGGTTCCGGGTTCCGAAGGTGAGGTCGGCTCCTGAGCCATGGCACCCCCGCCAATGATCATCAGCATGAGTATCCACAGTGTCACTTTCCACAGGCCGGCAGGTTCCGGAGGGTTGCTGTTGTTCAGAGCGCGAAAGAAGTTCAGCGTGGGAGTTTTGGCGGTCATAAACTCAGGCCTCAGAGCCATCCGAAGAAAAGGTGTACCAGCGATGGGCGACTGCAGCGACGGCTTTTGGCACGCTGAATCTTCCAAAGATTACGTCATTGTGTCTCCGACGTCGCAGCTTTCAGAGTGGAAGAATGCGTCGTTTGCGCGGAATTTACATATTATCCTGCTGCGTTACGACGCATCCGGAACTCGTCAGGCTTCGCGTTTCGCCTCGCGACCTGTCGGCTGATGTGTCTGCACGGCCCCGGACTTCCCTTCTTGGGTCGAACTTCTGCGGCTCTGTTGGCGACGGCCATCCTGATTCGGTCCTGGCAGCAGGTTTGCTTCAATGTCTGAGCCTGATTCAGCTCAGGGCCAGTGCTCGCAAAGCGTTGCCCATGAATCAAAAAGCCTGAAACGCGAAGGCCGGGAATTCGGTCTGACAGTCGAAGCACTGTTCCGTTGGAGTTCAAACAGGCATCATGTCAGAATAAGGGTTGATTGCCGCCATCAGTCCCTGGCAAATCTGCGTAAGAACAACAGCGTTTTGTTCTGACACCTTCGGGATGGCAGTCAATATTTATGGAAATTTCCCCGGTCAGCTCATGCCTTCATACCATACAGAATTCCTGATCCTTGGCTCTGGTTTTGGAGGAAGCCTGCTTGCGTTGATTCTGGCGAGACAGGGACGACGCGTTGCAATGGTGGATCGATCCACGCATCCTCGGTTTGCAATCGGCGAATCATCCACACCGCTCGCAGATCGTACGCTGGCTGCGATGTCAAAGTGTTACGACCTGCCCGAACTGATCCCGCTGACTCACTGGGGATCGTGGAAAAAGACGTATCCACATTTGTTGTGCGGACGCAAACGAGGCTTTACCTACTTCGATCAAACGACATCGGAGCCCATGACTCGCGATCACTTTGATTCGCGACGCATGCTCG
>JBKDRW010000079.1:0-4731 GCA_046341255.1 Planctomycetota bacterium | reverse complement strand
ATGCAGCAGGGTAAGGTCACCGCGCATCATCATGCCGAGTTTTCGGATCTGATCTTCAATCAGCTGACCGGTGAATTTCATGCGACGGGCCCGGGCGTCATTGAGTCCACGTTTCCCGAGGAGGGACGCGGTGCTCGATTGACATCGTCTCAGCGAGCGACGGCAAAGGCCAATGTTCCGGCCAAGGCCACCACGAACAGCTACGTTCACATTCAGGCGCGATTCATCGGAGAGCTGACCGGCAATCAGCAGAAGGGATTTGTTCAGCTGCGGCAGCATGTCCGTGGCGTGTTCGGTCCCGTCCGGGAACTCTCAGAGCGAATTTCCATTGATGGACTGGGTGTGGAAGAGCTGCCGGAAAATACTGGATCACTGGGCTGCGAAAATCTCTCGATCTCACAGATTCCCGGTACGGCGGACGGCAGCCCCTCGTTTTCACTGGTGGCCGAATGCAATCCTGCGGGAACAGGGCGGGGAACACGAAGTCCCTGTCGACTGGAATCGCAGCTTTTGTCCGGTGATGCCGACAAAATTACTTACGATCATTCGAAACATCGGTTTCTGCTGAAAGCCGAAGAAGGTCGGCAGGCCAATGTTTCGCATCGTACCAACAATGGACAACGCGGAAGTTTCGTGGGCCGACAGTTTGCATACGATGTCGACTCCAATGAACTGACGGCGAATCAGATTACCGGCGTTCAGGCCAGTGAATGAAGGTCTGACGCGTCCTGGTCTCACAATCGGTTCGCACATCCGGAGCGCTTGCAACTTGCCCCGTCTTTCCGGACCTTAGGCGTGTGTTCATCTGCCGTCAGTCTTGAAAGATCCTTGATCAGTCCATCGATCGGGCATGATTCCCCGGATCGGCCTGCCGGCATTCTCCCGTATCAGAAGTGTCCCGAATATGCGGCGGTTATTGGCGATTGAATCCTCTTGCGACGAAACGGCGGCCGCGGTTGTTCGTGAGGATCGCGAGATCCTCTCAAACGTGGTGGCATCGCAGTTCGAACTGCATGAGGAGTTTGGCGGAGTTGTGCCTGAAATAGCCTCGCGTGCTCATGTCCGAAGAATCCTGCCCGTAATTCAGGCCGCCCTGAAGGAATCGGAGACGCGACCCGAAGACCTCGCGGCCATCGCCGTGACGACGGAACCCGGGCTCGTCGGTTCATTGCTGGTGGGTCTCACCGCTGCCAAAACCATGGCGATGAGGCTCAGGATTCCGCTGGTGGCTGTCAATCACATCGAGGCTCATCTTTATGCCTGCGGAATGGGCCGACAGGAATCGGTCTACCCGAGCGTGGGGTTGGTAGTCAGCGGTGGACACACCAATCTGTACGAATGCCGCTCAGCTTCAGAATGCCATCCGATCGGAGGAACCATCGATGATGCAGCCGGTGAGGCCTTTGACAAGGTTGCGAGGATTCTGGGACTGTCGTATCCGGGCGGTCCATCGATTGAAAGAGCTGCCGTGGATGGAGATCCGGAAAAATACAGAATGCCAAGACCTCTGCTGCACAGCGGTCAGCTCGACTTCAGTTTCTCCGGACTGAAGACCGCAGTGTTGTATGCGGCCCGTGGTATTCCGGGACCCGGTCAATTGCCGGAAACTCCTGCTGATCGCGTGGCGGACCTTGCGGCTTCGTTTCAGGCGGCGGCGGTGGACGTGCTCGTGGAGAAATGTCGACAGGCAATTCAGAAGACCGGACATCGTCGGTTGTGCGTTGGCGGAGGTGTTGCTGCAAATCAGCGACTTCGAGAAGAATTGGCCCGCATGACGCAACGCAACCGGGTTGCGCTGTATATCGCACCCATGTCGTTGTGTACTGACAATGCCGCCATGGCCGCCATTGCCTGGGAACTGCTTGCGGCAGGTCGTGTTGCTGCGCTGGACGCGGACGTGCTGCCAGGGCTCGTGCGTCACAAAATCTGATCAATCGCAGTGAGCGGATCGGGGATCAGATCGGCAAGGTCCGAACCAGTGCGGTTGCGACCAGACCGCGTCAGCACCTTTGCGACCCGCTTCAGGGATGGCTCTGCGGATTGATCGGGCATACGCGCAGAAAGATGAGGAGCAGGCACCATCCTGAAGCGGTGCCTTCGATCATCAGACTCGCGCCAGCCGCTGACTTTCTCCGTGAATCAGCGAAGCCTGCGTCAGGCGGCACATATCCAGCAGTTCGTTGGCAGACTGCATGATTCCGATCATATCCTTATCGTGCTCCAGAGAATCCTGAAGCTGCTCGGCCACATCCGCCATGTTGTCGATTCCGGCGCGGGTGGCCGTCGCGTGAAGCTTTTTGGTGAGTTCTCGAAGTTCGCCAAGATCCTGATCATCCAGCGCGGCGACAAGACGTTCGATCTGCGCCCCGATGTTCAGTGCAATGTCCGTGGAAACCTCGAATGATTCCACACGGTCATTGTTTCTCAGCCTGACTGCGGAAATGAAGCGTTCGACAAGTTCCGGATCGAATTGAGTTCCGGAACAACGTCGCAGTTCTTCACAGGCTTCGTTGCGAGTCTTGCGTTTCCGGTAAACCGCATCGGACGTCATCGAGTCAAAGGCGTCCGCAATGGCCAGGACACGCGAGGAAATGCTCGGCCTGTGCCCGATTCGACTCGATGACTGATTGCTCTGGTCGAACCACACTCCGTATTGTTCGATGATCTCCGTCAGCACTTCGGAGCCGAAGGATGCCTTGACCAGTTGAACGCTGACATTGCGATGACGTCGCATGACGGCCCACTCCTCCTCCGTGAGTCGGCCGGTTTTCTGGAGAATGGCATCCGGCACGCCGATCTTGCCGATATCGTGCATCAGAGCTGCAATTTCAAGATTGTAGCATTCTCGCATCGACAGCAGGCCTTCCGCTGTCGCCACGCACAGGTCGGCGACGCGACGACTGTGAGCTGCCGTTGCCTGGTCTCGATACGACATCGCAGCGACCAGGGCCGACACCGCCTGAAACGGAATGGAGACGTTGTCGGAGCCGTGTTTTTCCTTTCGAACAGGCGCCAGTGTTTCACCGAGCTGCGCGATCTGCTTCTGTGCCTTATCAAAACGAACAACCTGATTTCGCCCGTTGCGTTTGGCCACATAGAGACACTTGTCTGCCTGATCGAGCATATCCTGGGGGGAGTCTGCCTTTTCGGTAATGCAGGACACCCCAAGGCTCGCTGAAATCTTCAGGTCGCCGATCTGCAGGGCCTTGATGGCCAGTCGAATGCGTTCGGCACGCAGTTCCGCATCATCCATACCGGTTTCCGGCATCAGTACGGAGAATTCTTCCCCGCCGTAGCGGCAGACGATGTCCGTCTCAGCGGCCGTCTTCATCACGCATGCCGCGACCTTGCGCAGCACTTCGTCACCCATCGCATGACCATGGTTGTCGTTGATCGATTTGAAGTGGTCAATGTCGACCATCACCGCGGAAAGCAGACCTTTCCTTGACGTGGCGTCGGCCCAGATGGATTCAAAGTCCTTGAAGAAACTGCGACGATTGACGCAGCCCGTCAGCGCATCACGCGTTGCCAGCCATTCCAGTTCGCGGTTCTGCTGCCGTACCTCGTCGCTGGTCTGTTTCAGCGAGCTGAGTGCATCCTTCAGTTCCTTCTGCTTGCGATCCAGTTCTGTCACATCTTCAAAGCTGGCCACAACCCCGCGACATCGCTGCTTGTCATCATGGATCGGAACCGAATTCACCGAAAACGTGCGTTCACCGGTCTTCGTCGACAGCTTCATCAGAACGCCGCGAATCGTTTCACCGGTCTTCGTCGTCTGAGCCCATGGCCCGGACACCGCAGAACCGGAGTCATCCAGAATCTTAAATCCGATCTCGCTGGCCTTCTTGCCGATCAGGGCCTCCACCGTCATGCCGATATGCTGAGCGAAAGCGTGGTTTGCCAGCACAATCTGCTGGTCAATATCCAGAACCAGAAGCCCCTCCGCCAGCGCGTCAAGTGCTTCGCGAACACGAGCCGGAATCACCTGCGATGGATTCAGATGCTGCAGAACTTTTCTGAGATAGATGGAGAACGAAATGGACAGGCCAACACCAAGGAACAGCGACAGGCTGAATTCAGGCCGCATGATATGGCCCAGCGGTCCCGCTGAGATTTCCTGAAAGCGAATCTCCAGCTGTCCCCAGCGTTTCCCCTCGGCCATGATCGGTACGATGAACTCTCGGGCAGTGACCGGAGACTCACCCGTCGTTTCCCACAATTGCTGATGATTGCCGGATGCAAAGACAAGCTCGTTATTCTCAAGCATGCGAACGGCAATCGTTTCAACTTCCGGATTGCGTTGGCGAATCGCGTCGAAGGTCGCGATGATCTGGTCTTCATTCATCCGTGGAGCAAGGGCCATAAAGCTGACGGCCGTTGCTTCGCAGAATGCGGAGCGATTCTTCTGCGCGGATGTGCCCACATTCGGAATCAGACCGAGCAGGCTGGCCACCAGCAATGCGCTGATAGTCAGGCTGACGAGCCCGAGCACGATTCGCATACTGGAGGAAATTCGCCGCATGATGACACTTGGGGGGATGAATTTGAGTTTTGCGGGACATCAATTTCCCGCGCGATCTCCAGCCACCTTCTTGATGGCTTTCGCTGCCTTTTGAGTCGCAATCGACAGAAGTGAATCGTCGTCCTCTTCCTTATTGCGTTCGAAGGACTGCAGCACCGGCAGAGGGTCAAATGATTGCCATGCCGGCATCGCCGACATAAATGCTGTCA
>JBKDRW010000078.1:0-4550 GCA_046341255.1 Planctomycetota bacterium | reverse complement strand
CCCGCGGCTGTCCCATCAGGGACCATGCGGAGAACTCCGGTTGCCGTCAGAGCCTCGGCCTGATCCGGCGTCAGATTCTCATAAGGCGGAGTCAGCAGTTCATCGCCCGCGAGCTGTTCGAGAACGAACTGATTCCACGGTTTGTCGCTGTTGAATGATCGAATGACGTAGTCACGATACTTCCAGGCCCAGGAACGCTCCGCATCCTGTTCGTTGTAGCCATCACTGTCGGCGTAGCCCGCGACATCCAGCCAATGGCGCCCCCAGCGTTCACCATAAGCCGGTGAATTCAACAGATCATCCACCAGCGCAGCCCACGCTTCAGGGGAAGGATCTGCCACGAATCTGTCGATCGCTTCCGGAGTGGGCGGCAGCCCGGTGAGATCAAAGGTGACTCGCCGAATCAGAGTCTCACGATCTGCTTCCGGGCTGTAGCTCAGTCCCTTTTCTTCGAGCTTTTTCAGCAGAAACGCGTCGATGGGTGTCCTGACAAACTCACCATGGAGAGTCGACGGCACGGCCGGCGTCACAATCGGCTGAAAGGCCCAGTGCTGGCGATCTTCTTCCGTGATCACGTCACCAATCGGCAGATCTTCAGGTTCAGGCCTGATCGTCTTCGCCCCCGAATCAATCCATGCGGCCAGCGATTTCAGTTCCTGAGGAGACATCTTCTTCTCACCAGGAGGCATCTCACCGGAGGCCACCCTTTGATAGAGGAGACTGGCAAGGTGATCTCCGGCCACGATCGCAGGACCAGAATCTCCGCCTTTCTGAAGGAGTCGAGCGAGCCGCGCATCCAGACCACCTTTCAGCTCAGACTCTTCGCCGTGACAATGCCAGCAATGAGCCTTCAGGATTGGTCGGATGTCACGTTCAAACGATGCACTGGAGTCCTGTCCCGAACAACTCATCAACGGAAATACCGCGACAAGCAACAGCCCGGCATAAAATACGGCCCGATGGAGTTGTTGACCCATGAGGAATCACCGGAGGAAGACGAGGCGGGACGAAAGCGGCAAATCAGTCGCGAGGATCCGCAGCATGCCAGATCTCACGGTATGGCGTCCAGCCACTTTCGATAAGAAACCCCCTGTTTCTGCTACGATGTACCACACAAACGAGCCCGACCTGGCCATTCCGCCGATCCCGCGCAGACCGGATGCCGTCCAGCAGATTCCTGTTTTTCACCGGTGCAGGAACGGTGACAGATTTCAGGCTGCAGTCCGGGCAACCGAAAACTCAAGTCTGATCGCACACTCAGACCGCGGCAAAGAAATACGCTCACGCCGCGAGTCAGCGATGTTCACCGACCTTCGCAGAGACTCATTCCCGTCTCCTCACGGGAATCCCTCCTGACGCCTGCATTCACATCGTGTCTGCATCCACGCCAATCAGACTCGGCAAATTGCGGCACCACCAACGAAGGGCGGGCACTGGAGCGGCATCCTGCTGCACGGCAAAAACTCAACCGAGCATCCGGCAGCCAACGCCCTGTCCCGCTCTGCAGCCTGTCGTCCGGAAATTCCTGAACCCTCGACTTCGACTCGCTGCTCGTGAGACGACTCCGACGGTGAAATCTGGTACCATCTTCGATTGGATTTGACCGCGTTCCACTTTGATCGGAATCGATTTCGATGCTCTCCACACTCTGCCTGCTTTCAACGATCCTGTTTGCTGATCAGCCATCATGGCCCGGATTTCTGGGGGCTGGTGCTTCGGAAATCAATCCGGCGTCGATTCCACTCAGGTGGTCTCCAACGGAGAACGTGGCGTGGGATGCATCTTTGCCGGGCCATGGACAATCAAGCCCCGTGATCTGGGGGGACAAAGTCTTCGTCACAACCGTCGAGGGTGACAACAAGGAGATCTGTCACATATTGTGCCTGTCTCTGAAAGACGGATCCATCGTGTGGGATCACAAACATACATCAACAGCTCCCGACCCAAACAGCGTTTACATCAGTCGTGCCGCCCCGACTCCTGTGGTCGATGGTCAGCATGTCTTCGCCTTCTTCGAATGCGGTGACCTGATTGCATTGACCCATGATGGCAAAGAAGTCTGGACAAAGTCTTTGTCCAGGGAATACGGCAGGTTCACAAACAAGTTCGGCCTGAGCGGATCGCCGGTCCAGAGCGATTCGTCCGTGATCGTGCTGATCGATGATGAAGGGCCTTCGTATCTTGTCGCATTCGCAAAGGCCGACGGTTCTGTGCAGTGGAAGACGGATCGCACAAGCCGCACGAGCTGGAGCAGTCCATCCCTGTTGACGCTTGCTGGTCAGGCGCAGATCGTTATCAGCTCGGCCGGAAGCGTTGATGGGTACGATACCGCAACAGGACAACAGCTTTGGACATTCACAGAGATCGGTGGTAACACTGCGACGACTCCTCTGCCAGCAGGCGACAGTCAATTCCTGGTGGCCGCGTCGCCAGGTCGTTCAGGCGAAAATGCTGAGGGGGCGAAGAAATCCAATGCCCTGATTCGAGTTGTTCGAGATGGCGACAACTGGAACGTGGAAAAAGTCTGGATGGCTGACGAGGCAACTCCGTCATGGGCGTCCCCCATCGTTCACGAGGGACATGCGTACTGGGTGAATCGAGTCGGAGTGGTTTATTGCATCGATGTGGCCACCGGAGAACAGAAGTACGCTCAGCGGACAAAGCAGTCGTGCTGGGCAACGCCGATGGCCCTTGGCGATCGCATTTATTTCTTCGGAAAGGACGGGATCACGACGGTGCTGGCTGCAGGACCGGAATTCAGGGAACTCGCGGCGAATGAACTCTGGGAAGCCGATACACCGCCGTCCGACAACGGTGCTCCAAAAGTTGACGAGACCAGCACGGATCGCAAGCAGGCGAATGCCATGTTTTCCGGTCCGACTCAGTATGGCGTTGCCGCGGTCAGTGGCAGCCTGCTCATCCGCGTTGGCAGTCATGTCTTCTGTATTCGTCAGTCGAAGTAACCTGTTCATGCTGTTCTCAGTCTTCAGTCTGCTGAAGCCGTCCTGTTCCGATCGCAGGTATAAGTCCCGTATCGATTTTGACGTGGCCGTCCGCCAACGCACGCCGCAGAAGGGAGCCGGCTGTGGCTCACAAAGATCGTTCTATCAGAAGTCGACTGCGAAGCTTCATTTTTGCCGGTCGCGGCATTCGTCTGGTGTTCTTCAACGAACCGAATGCCATGATCCATGCCCTCGTTGCCGTCGCCGTCGTTGCGCTTGGCTTCTACGTTGATTTGTCTCGCACAGACTTCATGCTGGTTATGATCGCCATTGCCCTGGTGTTCGTTGCTGAAACATTCAATACCGCAATCGAACGACTGACCGATCTTGTTTCGCCGGAGTCCCATCCGCTTGCCGCACAGGCCAAGGATCTTGCTGCCGGAGCCGTGCTGATCGCGTCGATCGCGGCAGCGGTCATCGGTGCCATGGTGTTCCTTCCACTCGTCGTGCTGTAAAAATCGGTGATCGAAAGGGCAACGAACCTCAGCGATCAATGCGGCACGTATGTGCACGGCATTCTGTGCCTTTCACAAACATGAACCGGCATACCGATTCTGATACGACATCCTGACCAACGTCTCGTCATCTTTGTGAGGTTTATCCTCTGGATTCGCAACGAACAATGAATTCAACATCTCACTCATCAGACGGGGATCAGCAGCGTCGGCAATACTGGACAGATCAGCTCGAGCAGGGCTACTCACTGGTCCAAAAAATCGAGGCATTCCCGGTGATCGAATGCGGTGAGCCCTTTGCCTCGCTGGAGGAAGCTGCTGAGCAGCATGGCGTTGAGATGTTGTTTTCGAACACGAAAATTGCGGGGGACCTTGATCGAGTCTTCAGCATTCGTCGCAGTCTTGTGAATGACGTGATCGCCATTGCCAGAACGATGAATCAGCGGGGCTGGATTCTGAAGATCGAGGATGGATTTCGATCACTCGAAATGCAGCGTCACCTCGGAAGCAGACCGGAGATTTTTGATGCTGTTCTGCAAAAATGCATCTGGGAATTCGGCGGATCACTTCCATCATCCGACGTGATCTTTCGTCGCGGATGCGTTCTGGTTGCCAACGTGCCGAAAGCTGGTACCCACATGTCCGGCACAGCAATTGATGTTTCGGTTTTTAACCGTGACGATGGCCATGAAATCTGGCGTGGAAACAGATATCTTGACATGAGCGAACGTACCTCGATGCGATCTCCATTCGTGGAACCGGAGGCACTTGCGAATCGACTCGCAATTACCGAAATCATGGAGTCTCACGGCTTCATGCATTATCCATTTGAGTTCTGGCATTATAACAAAGGTGATGCGCTGGCACAGATCCTGAATGGGCGTACCGATCCGGCGAAGTTCGGACCAGTCCACTGGGATCCAGCCACCAATTCCGTCACACCGGTTGATCAGCCTCTGCAACCGCTGCGACCGTTGGACGAAATTCAGAGAGAGCTCGAGGCAGCCGTCGCTCGACTTCACACGTGGCATCAGTGACCTGAGGCTGCACTGGTGAATCTTTCGCGCGAACGAACGGATGACTACCACCACTT
>JBKDRW010000077.1:0-5186 GCA_046341255.1 Planctomycetota bacterium | reverse complement strand
GTCGCGATATTCGTCTTCACCCATGGCTTCCGCTTTTGGAATGGCCTCGAGGTTTTTCAGTGTTGGAATTCGTCCTGTGCGGGCTCGCCAGCGAACGGTGGTGATCCGAGAATTGCTCTGCCGCGAGGAAGGATTCTCCTCGAAGAATTCGGCCAAACCCTCGTCCAGCCATAAGGCCGCGTAGGGGAGATGCTGATGGATCAGCACGTGCGTCATCTCATGACGAAGGTCGACAGTCAGTGACCGATTCTGGAACGCGTAGATCTGGCTGACGTCACCGTTCTTGTAATACAGGGCTTTTCGATTGCGGGCCTGAGGCAGTCGACTGGACAGATATCGCAGATAACTTCCGTGGTCTCGGAAAAGAATCACCTGGATATCTGCACCATCGGTCCGGATGCCGAGGGTTGAATCGAGTTCTTCGGAGACCTGGGTCAACTGCTCCCACAGCGGTGACGTGTCGAGTTGGTGTTCAGAGAAGAGTTCGACGTTTTCACGCTTTTCTTTGACCACCCACGAGTTTCCCTGTGCGTGGACTTCGTGCGTCAGAAGGCCCATGAGGACAAGGCAGCCCAGGTGAAGCAAACGGCATTTGTTCATGGGTTCGCCCTGGGTTGTTTCCCGAAATTGTCGGAGGCGTTGAAGTGTGTGTCGCGTGGTTTTGAGAAGCTGCTGAAGTGCGGTACGAGCCTTCGTTCTGGGTGCAATCGTCAAACATTCGTTGCGATCGGTCAACGTGAGTTTTCGGCATGGTTGTTCTCTCAGGCATTTGTGATCAGCGTCTTTGGAGAGGTGGCATTGATTTGAGTGGGGGCCGCAGAAATGGTGATGCGTTGTTGAGGATCCACCGTGCGTCCGGACCAACTCCCGGGAATTCGCATCGGATTCCAGGGTCCTCGGGATGTTTTGAGGACGTTTTTCGAAGGCAGCCCTGATGTCGAACGTTCGTCAGGCGGGGGCGAAGTGTTACCGCTGTGGAAGTTATGGCATGGGCGAGGATTTCGTCGGCTGCTGATCGATTTATTTGGCAGTGTTCTGTGCTGTGATGTTCCATGCGTGAAGCGGCGCACGTGTCGTGGGAGACAGGGCACGGGCATGGTTGACGGAGTTTTTGAATCAGTGTGTGTCTGTCGACAGCATGGACTCCTGCTGATATCCAGTGGTGACCCCAGTCGGGCATCATTCATCGAACTGCAGTGTTGGAGCTCTGTCGTCGCCGTTTTTGATCATGTGTCTGATGCGATGGAGTGCAGTCAGATGTCGGAATGGTTGATCTGTAACGGCCTACGGGTAAAGTTTTTCATTCCCTAGGGACTCGTGTGGCCTTCCTCTTCATGCAAAAGGCGTCTATACTATGTTAGTAGTCGGAGTGGCGAACAGGACGAGGAGTCGTCGCGTCGAAACCCTACTGTGTTGTGATCAGGGCGGTCGATCATCATGCTGAAACTACGGAAGGTTGCAGTGCTTCTTGTACAGGGAGGTTTTTGTTCCGAGGAATAGTTTGATGCAGCGCAAACGCAGGTTAGGGAAGCGATCGGAAAAAAAGTCTCCGCCGCTGACCGAGTTTGAACAACCCAAGAAACGGAGACCTTTCACCGTCTTTCTGGTGGAAGATGATCAGGCGGTCCGTGCCTCGCTCGTGGAGGCCCTCCAGGAGCAGAAGATCGATGTTCGCGACTACATGACCGCCATGGAGTTTTATCGGGATTACCGAGAACCGGTCCCAGGCGTGCTCATTCTGGACCTTCGCCTTCCGGGGATGTCCGGGATGGAGTTGCAGGAGAAACTATCAGATGACGGCTTCGAACTGCCGATCGTGATGATTTCTGGGCATGCGGATGTCCCGATGGCTGTCCGTGCCATGAAGGCCGGTGCATTCGATTTTCTCTGCAAGCCAGTGAAGGTGGAAGAACTGATTTCCGCTGTTACGAGAGCGTATTCTTACTTCTACGAAGTCGACCCGGAAGTTCTGGAAGAAGAACTGGAAGACACAGAAGACAGCATCAACCGTCTGACATCCCGTGAACGGCAGGTGCTGGACCATGTTGTAGATGGTCTGTCCAGCCGAGAGATCGCGCAGGAACTTGGGGTGAGTACCAAGACTGTTGAAGCCCACCGTGCACGCATCAATGACAAGATGCGTGCGGACAATGTTTCACATCTCATCCGCATGTGTTTTGCGTACAACGAAGAGCACAGTGAGTAGTGCTGCAGACGGTTGAAGGCAATCGTTCGTTCTGATCCGGGTGAGGTCGCGTAGTTTGATTGTGCAGGTGTCATGGCTCAGTTGCAGTTCGAGCGACATTCCCGATAAGCCCTGATCATTGTTTTTGTTGAACTCTGGTCTGCTCTCTGGTGATTTACGCCAGGATTTGATCAGGAAATCGAGCCGAGTACGGAAAAATACCGTGTTGCAGAGCAACACGGTATTTTTTTGTCCCTGCTTGTGGAGAATCACGTGGGCTCGCAGATCGATGTCGCGGGAGGCGGGCACTGTCTGCCGAATGGCGTATGCACTGATTTTTGTGAGCCGTGCGGGTTGTTGTGGGATCGGTTTACAGACGGTAATTCTGGCGCCATAGTTGTCGCTCGTTTCAATCACGCCTCGGAGTCCAGGTCGGCTGACGGTGAAAGCAACTTCTGGAGAATCGATCAGGCGGACGATTCGTTTCCAGATCAGATGATGGAGAGTTTTGACGAATGGTTGAGCCCATCTACAGTTGCCCGCAGACTCGGGCGCAGGTTGTTTCGATGTACTTTCTCGAGCATCGTGCAAAGTTGCTGGATATTGCTGCGTACCTCGATCGGCTTGACCGCGCCAGTTCAGATCTGGCTGACCCGGACTTTCGAGAACTGGCGATGGCAAAGGCCATCAGGATTCTGGGAGATGGGCAGCCGCATCGAGCCCGCAGGATCCTTGAGTTGCTCAGTGACGATTCGGTTGAGATTCCTCAATCGGCACACGGAACGAAAGGTGCGGCGGGGGCAGTGAGACCGGTTTCAGCGAAGGCGAAGCCATGAAGTACATCGACCCGCACGTTCACATGGTGTCGCGCACGACGGACGACTATCAGAGAATGGCGCTGGCCGGATGCATCGCCATTACGGAACCCGCCTTCTGGGCTGGGTTTGACCGGTCTTCCGCTCAGGGCTTCTACGATTACTTTCGACAGTTGACCGAGTACGAGCCGCGTCGTGCCATGATGTTTGGCATCCAGCACTTTACATGGCTCTGCATTAATCCCAAGGAGGCGGATGATCCCGGATTTGCCAGAGAGGTGGTATCCCTCATTCCCGACTTTCTGAAGTGCGGCAATGTCCTTGGAATCGGCGAGATCGGTCTGAATAAGAATACTCGCAATGAACTGATCATTCTTGAGGAGCAGATTGCTCTGGCGGAGCGATTCAATCAGCTGATCCTCGTTCATACACCTCATCTGGAAGACAAGCGCAAGGGGACTCGGCTGATCATGGACGCGCTGAGTGCGAGTACGATTGATCCAGGTCGGATTCTGATTGATCATGTCGAAGAGCACACGGTGTCGGAAGTGCTGGATCGTGGGTTCTGGGCGGGGATGACTCTTTACCCGGACACCAAGATGACACCCCAGCGAGCGACGGATGTGATTGAAATGTACGGCTCGGAACGTATCTGGATGAATTCTGCGGGCGATTGGGGCTGCAGTGATCCTCTGGCCGTTCCCAAGGCTCGGATCGAAATGTCTCGTCGGGGCCATGCGATGGGTCTGATTGACAAAGTGACGCTGGAGAATCCTCGGGCATTTTTGAGCCAGTCAGAAAAATTCAGGCTGACGCCGAGCGAGTGACGGCGGGAAGTCATTCAACCTGTGGCCGATCCGGTCCGTTTGTCGATTCTGCCCTGCTCAGTGTTTTGACCGTGCGGTGCTGCGCGGACCCTTGCCTTATGATTTCGGGCACGATGCGCTTTCACTTGCTCATGGCTGTTGTCGACGGCAAAAGACGCTATTCTGTGCCAGACATTCTGCATTCCGCAAAGTAAGGTGATGAGATATGCGAGCCGTCTGGGCAATCCTGAAGGATTCCATGCGCGAGGCAGTGGCTTCGCGGGTGCTGGCGGTGGCAGTGATCGCGATTTGTGTCGTGCTGATCCTGCTTTGCCCATTAAGCCTGACGATCGGAGCGAGCACTGGGCTGCGTCCCTATGAGGTGCCCGATCTGCAGAAGCTGGCAGAGAGGCTGGTCGAAGAGAGCGACAAGCCGACGACTCCGGCAGCTCACATCTGGAGTCTGCTATCGGAAGAGCATCGCAAAGCATTCCGGACGGTTGCCTCTCCGGAGCAGACCGAGAATGCGCGATCAAACGGTCGGCAGGTCGCTGGGCGAAGCGAATTGTTGCGACCGTTGAATGAGGCGTTTGCGAAACCCGACTTTTACAATTCAGGCGCGTTTGTCTCGGTCGAACTGCCGGATGAATTGAAGGCTTCGGATTCAGGGCTGTCGAGAGACGCTCTGAGTGGTCGAAATCTGAAGCGGTTCGCAGCCGCATTCAAGGATGTGATTACCCTTCAGTCTGATACGGCATTGTCATTGAATTATGGCGCGATACAGATCTTCGGGCCACTTCCTGTGCCACCGCAGCAACGCGATCGACTGATCAATGAAGCGATCATTGTGGTACTTGGCTTATTTCTCGGATTTCTCGGCATTTTTACATCCGTCATTGTGACAGCGGCCATCATTCCGCGATCGCTTGAGCCCGGCGAGATTTCACTGTTGTTGAGCAAGCCGATCGACCGGTCCGTGTTGTTCCTGACCAAGTTTCTTGGCGGATGCGTGTTTACGCTGATTTGTGCCGTTCTGCTTGTTGGTGGCGTCTGGTTGATTCTTTGGTTAAGGATGGGGCTCTGGAAGCCGGAGTTGTTGCTGTGCGTTCCGCTTTACATCTTTCTGTTTGCGATTTATTCGTCGGTGAGTTCACTGGCGGGGGTCATCTGGAGAAACACGACGGTTTCACTTGTCGTCGTTGTGTTGTTCTGGATTCTGATCACCACAGCCGGCAGCGTGCATGATTTCATGGCTTACGTGAATCTGCCACCGAAGCAGATTGCGGAAATCACGACGGCTGGTGGCAGGATCTTTGCCATGCATCGCGGTCGGATGTTCAGTCGCTGGGATGCGGAGGCTGGTGACTGGGTTTCGATTCT
>JBKDRW010000076.1:0-5364 GCA_046341255.1 Planctomycetota bacterium | reverse complement strand
GAGCGGTACATTACTATCAACACTGTCACCCGCGTTTTATCGGGATCTTTCGTTACTGTATGCTGCAACAAATCCAGTGCAGCAGATTGCCGCGGGTTCCAGAATCAGCGGCCTGAATCTTTCCAGCTTCCAGTCAGCCTCTCTCTCCGGACTCATCTGGAACGATGTCAATCCGGATGGTGTTCGTAATCCGGCCGAGTTCTCATCTATCCGCAGTGTTCGCGCACCTCAGAATGCACCGATGGAGATTCAGAATTTCCCGTGGTACATGGCATTGCTTCCGGAAACGAACGCGGTTCCAGACTCTGGAACCGTTTATGTCGAAACCTACTACTATGTGAAAGACTATGGTCAGGTATTTCGCTGGTCGGTGACTGCCGGTTCGGTTCTGCAGACAACCATTTCCGGAAAGTCCGGATACACGGTCACCATGGTTGCCGCGAATGCATTCGCGACCGAACAACTGATCAATGGTGCAACGGTGCAACTTCTCGATGAAGCCGGAAACGTGATTGCGACGACCGTCACCGCAGACAAGGATCTGAATGGTGACGGTTTTATTCTTTCAACTTACGAATCCGGCTATTATGAGTTTCGGGACCTGATGCCGGGGCGATATTCCATTCGGCATCTGCCTCAGGCCGGTTCGATTCAGACGACCGTCATCGATCCCAACTTTCTGGCATCAGCAGAGGGTCTTCGGCAGCAGTTTGGTTTCAAGGCTGCGACCACGGACTCATTTAACTTCGGTGGTCGCAATGAACGCTGGTTCCAGAGCCGCACAAACGCGTGGTTCTATATCACTCCGCAGGGTACTGTATTCGAATGGGATAAGAACAGCGGCGGAAATCGAGGCCTCGTCAAAGGACGACAGGTAGCACAGCTGTCGAGCACTTCTTACCTCAACCTGAATCTGCTGTTCAACCCGGTATCTGCCTCCAGAACCATCAACGGTGGCCAGAATCTTTCCGTCAGCGTCGGCTCGATGAAAATTCTGGACAGTTTGTTTGCCTCGCTCTCAGGACAACTGACCTGATGAGGATCGCAGCAGATTCATGCTGATCCAACTCGGGTCTGCGATCGCGGATCAGAACTGTCGTCCTGTTCAGGCAGGCAGTCCCCCCCAAAAATGTGATTTTTCCTGCCCTTCAGCGAAGAAGCTTGAATAGGGTCGCATGATCCTGAGAATGACGAGCCGTTTTGGATTCGAATGAATGGCTTATCCCAGGATTGTGTCTGTGGCGTCTCGTCTCATCAGTTTTTTCAAAGCCCGACCTCGCCTGACTCTCATCGCACTCCACCTTCCGCTGATCGCGGAATACTATTTGCAACTGTGGGATCGCACACACTATCAGTTTTTTCCATTTGCCTACATTGCATTCGCCGGACTCCTGACATCCCGACGTGCGGACGAACCGGATCGCTGGACGGCGTTTCCGAGGTTCTTATTGGCCGTCTGGGGACTGACTGCATTTTCAGCATTGGTGCTGCGATTCGTACTTCAGCGAAATATGCCCATCGTCGGAGCCTTCGCGTTTATCACTCTGCTGACAGCGTGGTCGGCAGCTGGCCGAGATCAGGGCTATCATCGTCGCCTGACCTATCTGTCTATTCTGCCATGGCTGACATTGCGACTGCCGCTGAACTACGACGGTGACGTCATTCACTGGCTGCAGCGAGTGACGACATCGGTTGCCAGCAAGTCTCTGCATCGCATGGGGTTTCTGCATTATCGCGATGGGAATATGCTTCAGTTCCCAGGCAAAACTTTCCTGATCGAAGAGGCATGCAGTGGAGTTCAGTCGCTCTTCACGATCCTGTTTCTTGCCGCCCTTGTGATGTGTCTGAAAAGACGTTCTCTGGTTCACGGCCTGCTCCTCCTTACTTCGGGCTTGTTTTATGCGGGCGTGATGAATGTTGTCCGCGTCGTCTTGATCGCTATGGTATGGGAATTATGGGCATGGGACCTGTCGTCCGGATGGCAGCATGATGTCGTGGGCTACGGCGGCCTGCTGGTTGCGGCAATGCTCCTGTTGAGCACCGACCATCTGTTGTCATTTTTCTTCGATACCGTTCCGGATGTACCTCGTCCGGGAGCGGCCGGTGGCTTTCGCAACCCACTCATCCGCCTCTGGAACGCAGTCGTCTCCGTTGTTCCGAAAACAGTACCTGCTGCAGCCAATCTCGCTCCATCGCCAGCCCGGACCGCAGCAGATCGCGACGTTGCGGAACGCCGCAGCTGGCCATCGACGGCGGAAACGCTTCGCCCGACCAATTTGTTTCATTTTCATGTGGGACTCGCTGAAAACTGGCTCTTCTCTCGAAGATACCGTCGGCTGCTTGCCGCGATTCCCGGCATGCTTGTCGGGATTGGAAGCGTGATCCTGATCTGGTGGCTTCGGCATGCGTCGATGGATTCTGTGCTGTCTCGCTACGAAGCGGCCTACAATGAAGCCGTGATCCGCGAGGATACGGTTCGTCAGGAAACATTCCTTCGTGCACTCGACAGCCTGCGACCAACTGAACCTCAGTATCGCTTTCGACTGGCGCAGTTCATGCTGAAGGAAGGCCGAACCAACGATGGACTCGACGAAATCAAAAAGCTCGCCCCGGAAAGCGCGCTCGGCATGGCCGAGGCGCGTATGTGGCTCGTTCAGCAGGCGATGACGCCAGAGCCACTGGTGCCATTGAGTGTTGACCAGATTGAAGCGCAGCTGAAGGCTGTGCTGAACCAGAATCTCAATCACCTCGAAGCTCATCTGCTCCTCGCATCGCTTTACCGGCAGAAGAAGGAAGGAAAGCTGGCGGAACATCACCTCTCTGAAGCAGCAAGAATCAATCCCGAGCGGAACCTCGAGCTGGCACTCCTGAAACGAGATCTGAAACGCAGCCCGGACGATCTTCTCGAATACACCAACCGAGCCATCGCGGCCCTCACGGAGCAACTGCAGAAAGATCGCAGGAATCCGACCATTCGCGTCCGGCTGGCCGAAGCACTTATGCTTGCTGGTCAGGAACCCCAGGCTCACGAACTGCTGACCACCGGGCTGGCAGAAAATGATGCAATTGAACTTCGCTCTGCACTCAGTAACCTCGAACTGCTTCAATGCGATCGAAGACTTCGAGCATCTCCTCTCAATCGAGACGCGTGCGTTCCGGTTGTCCTGTCGGCATTGAGACGAGACCCCTCAAATCAGGCCTGTGTGCTGATGCTGGCCCAGCTGAAAGCGATCGGCGCTGAGTTCAATGCAGAGGCCTGTCAGCCTGCGATCGACTACTGGACAGGAGAAGTTGCTGCGGACTCTGAAGAACTCGAGGCACGCGTTCTTCTGAGCCAGCTCTGGTCCATATCCGGTGATGACCAGAAGGCAGCCGATGTCCTTCAGCCGGTGGTGGGAAAATACAGCGAACTGGCCATTCCGTATGCCAGACTGCTGGCAAATCTCAAGCAGATTGATGCAGCAGCCCTGTCACTGGATTCACGAATGCAGCAGGCTCAGGCCGCGATTCAGTCCGACCCAAAGAACATCGACGCGGCGGTCACCCTTGCCGAGTGCCTTCTGGCTCTTGGACGCTCCGCAGATGCCAGAGCATTGCTTCAGAGCTTCGCAGAGATGCCGGAAACTTCCCGTGTTCCCTCCGACGAGAGACTGGCTGCACTTTTCGGTCAGGCTACGCTCGCTGAATACGATCGACTCTCCGGCTATAGTATGGGCTCGCCAACAGATTCCGTCGCCAGTTTCGCCGGGGTCAATGTTCCGGCAGACATGAACGCACAACTGGCAATCGATTTGCTGTCCGATGCCCTGAGGTGTCCTGCCGTAACAGTTCTCGCGATTGACCGACTTGCTCGATTGACACTCTCGACACACCCCGTGTCAGCACAGGCCGATCAACTGGTTCTTCAGCTTCGTCTTGAAGGAGACTTTGGAGCGAAAGTACTGAACCTGATCGGAACCAACGCTCTGGTACTCAGACAATATGATAAGGCGCGGCATTATCTGGAGATGGCCAACGCCCAACTGCGCAGCCGGGACCCGATGGTACTCAACAATCTGGCCACATGTCTTGTACGCACCAACAGTAAAGAACGCGATTCACTCCAGCGTGCGCTGGACCTTGCAAATCAGACACTGACGCTTCTTCCGGATCACCCGGATGCTCTTTCCACTCGGGGTGAAGTCCTTGTAGCGATGGAGCGGTGGACCGAAGCGATTGCCGATCTGACTCAGTCGCTCAAGTTGCGAAAAAACAATCCGGAAGTGCATCGTCTTCTGGAAAAGGCCTATCGAGCGACCAACGATATCCCGATGGCTGATGAACACGCCCGGCGCGCGATCGAACTGGAATCCGCGCAGGTGAAAAGCTGAAGTTCTCGGACGCCGCGTGAGGACACATCCTCCCAGGAAGGGCATTTCCGCCGGTCAGACCATGAGTTCTCAGGCGACGATTCATGGCCGATGAGGCCATCAGGCAGCCTTCGGGCGAACAGCAGACGTCGACGGTCCAGGGTGACCGGCAGACTGCGCATGCTGGAAATACTGGCTGGCGATGATTCCGTCTTCGACCCTCAGGCAGGGGATTCCCAGAATCTTCGGATACGCTCTCATACTGCCGGATGAATACAGCGAGTCCGCGCCATTCTGCAATGAATCACCATATCGGGGACAAGCAAGCTGCGGCGATACTGAACGAGCCGCCCGGTTTTTTTCAATGACCGTCAGTGCCGTGGGATTCAGTGGATTGGCCGTCATCGGAAAGAGCTCGTGCCGAACCACTCTCATGCCGAGATTCTCGGCTTTGTCTTTGAGACCGCGAACATAACCCAGCCGTCGCATTCTCTCCTGCGCTTCGTCAGACGCCAGCTCATAACCGGGTTCCAGAAGCACCAGATATCGAGACGCGATTCGGTACAGCTCCTTCAGAATCGGAAACTCCTGACCACCATTCGGCTCCACGGTATGCGAGGTGTACACGACATCGAAGGAGTTGTCCTGATAAGGCGCATGAAAGATGCTGGCCACGGCCAGAAAGACATCCATCATCTTTTGTGCTGCAAGCCATTCACGGCAAGTGGCAATTCTTGACCATGAGATATCAAATCCATGAAACTCACCGAAGCCGACGCCACAGGATTTCTTCACAAAGGACAGCGTTGTCCCTTCGCCGACTCCGGGCTCAAGCACGCTGCCACCCTCCGGCAGGAGTCCTTTCAGGAGCTTTGCAATCGCCTCGCCGTAATCCTGTTTATGCTGTCGAAACGAAAGCATGGCAAGAGATGCCACGTACGATCCCGACTGAAGATCATACGCTGTTTCAATGATTTCCTCTGTGTTGACCTCCGAGTCTGCTTCCTTCCGGAGC
>JBKDRW010000075.1:0-7891 GCA_046341255.1 Planctomycetota bacterium | reverse complement strand
AGTCACTGTCATTCATCCTGATGTCATGCCGGGAGAGTCATCCACTCCTGACAGATCTTTCCAGAAAAACGTTTGATTCCATGCAGATTCGCAGACTCACCGCATACCACGTCCCGATTGCGATGCGAAAAAACGTGCGTCATGCATCCCATGAACGAACCCGAAACGACACGCTGATCGTCAAATGTGTGCTCAATAATGGTAGCTGTGGCTGGGGAGAGGGCCTGCCACGGACGTATGTCACAGGGGAGTCGATCGAGTCGGTGTGGCGACACCTGCAGGCGGCGGACTTTGAACCACTGCGTCAGAACTTCGCGAGCACTGTGGAGATCGCCGAAAGAATCGATCAGTGGGAGTTGCCTGCGATTCCGCCGGATGCCGGTATTCTGCCCAGAGAGTGTTTCGGTAATGCGGCACGATGCGCAGTGGAACTGGCAATTCTGGATGCAGCCTGCCGAGCCGAAAAGATCTCCATAGGAGACCTCATTCATCAATTGCCGATCAGCCGAGACTTCTCGATCCACAAGGATCAGGTTTCCTACAGCGGCGCTGTGACCTCAGAGTCGCCTGGGGGCCAGTGGCTAGCGGCCCTGAAGATGCGATTGTTTGCCTTTGGCCAGGTGAAGGTCAAAGTAGGGACACGCGGCATCAATGACGCAGACTGCCTCCGCCGAGTTCGCCGAGTTGTCGGGGCTGAAGTCGACCTCAGACTGGATGCAAACGAAGCATGGAGCGTCGATGAAGTTGCGGCTCGACTTGAACCCCTGATGAAATATCACCCCACCTGCATTGAACAGCCGGTTGCTCACGCACAGATCGCGAGGCTGCGCGACGTGAAACAGCGGATCGGACTGCCGGTGATGCTCGACGAGTCACTCTGCTGCATCGAAGATGCCATTCGAGCGAAAGAGGGAGGATGGTGTGACCTGTTCAACGTACGCCTGTCAAAATGTGGAGGACTGGTCCGGTCGCTCAGAATTGTTGCGTACGCTCGCGACAATCGGCTGGCCTACCAGCTTGGATGCCAGGTCGGCGAAACAGGAATTCTGTCGGCGGCCGGTCGCCATTTCGCCTGCAATGTGCCCGATCTTCGATATCTCGAGGGCAGCTTTGATCGGTTTCTGGTTCGGGACCGACTGACTGAACAGGACCTGACGTTTCGCTTTGGAGGGAAGGGGCCACGACTGAGCGGGGCGGGACTGGGTGTGGATGTCGACGAATGCCGAATTCGAACTCTTGCAATCCAACACTCAGAAATCATCTGATTCCGGACGACGGCAGGCTGGCATCACAGATCCGGGTCTGCGAACCGCCGGTAAACGCTGCTGAAACCGTTGTAACTGGCGCTGGTGGCCTGCACGAATTCATGTGCAAATCCAGACCAAACGGAACCTCGAATCAAAGTCGCAATTTTCGCTGCTGGACTCTCGAAGATAGAGGGAGTGGACGAATCATCCGTCGACCGCTGCTCCTGCGCAAAGATTTTGCGTTTTGGGCCGTTTTTGACGGCTGGGAACGCACTGAACAAGAACTTCTTGACTCCCAGGGCACCCTGGGTATCTTCATTCCATAGACAGGGCATAGAGTCCGGGATTCTGTCAAAAGTTTCGCAAATCCGACATGTTTCGCCGTTCCCATAATCGGCGTGCGTGATACTTCCGGGACACCAATCGTTTTTCAGGGCCAGCTTCAGGGGCAATTCAATGGCAGGGAAAGAAGGCAACGGCCTTGTAATCTCGCTCTCGATCTTCGTGCTGCTTTCCGTCGGCCTCGGTGTCGCATGGTACATGACATGGTCCCACAGTTCAGACCTTCAGCGTCAACTGGCACAGTCGACCGATGCTGAAAACAAGTCGAAGGCGATCATTCAGGAAAAGTCGGGTGAAGTGACACTCCTGAAAGACACTGTAGGACTGCCAGGCGATCTTGCTTCAGATGTCGCGACCAACGCCAAAGCCGAAATGGCGAAGCATGCGGGCGACGGCACTTCCGTTCAGCCAACACTGTCCAAAGCACTGCAGAAAGCATCGATCGATCGAGACATCCAGTCTCAGGCCGCTACGGACCGCATGTCCCAGCTTCAGGGGAAGATTGACGAACTGAAGAAAGCCGAAGTGTCACATAACGAAGCAATGGTTGCCATGAAAGCGTCTCTGGATGCGAAGGAAGAAGAACTCCGCAAGAAAGAGCGAGAGACGGCAGAAACAATCAGCAACCTGCAGGTTCAGGTGGACAGCGAACATAAGCAGTTGCTGGAGACACAGGACCAACTGGTAACACTGCAGACTGAGTCACAGAACAAAATTGAAGAACTGGAACGAGATATCGCTCAGCAGCGAGAAGCACTGATCGAACTGAGACGGGACCGCCAGAAGCTGGAAGGTCTGACCTTCGAGCGACCTGATGGCGAGCTGACCTTCGTTGACCAGAATGCACTGTCGTGCTTCATCAATCTGGGAAGCGCAGATTCTCTTCGAGTCGGCACCACATTCTCTGTGTACACGAAGGACAACAGCGGCGTCGGTCGTTCTCAGAGCGACAAAGACATGAAAGGCAAAATTGTCGTCACAGAGATCCTTGGCAACCATCTGGCCAAGGCAGATATTGTCAGCCAGAAAGGAAGTAATCCGCTTGGACAAGGTGATCCGGTTTATTCACCTCTGTTCTGGCCCGGACAGACGCTCCAGCTGGCTGTTGTCGGAATGCTGGACTTTGACGGCAATCCCGGCAGTGATCGAGATGAATTTCATCGGATCGTCTCCGGGGCCGGAGCTGAAATCGTCGTTGAAATTGACGACGAAGGCAAGGTGAAGGGCAAGAACAACGAAGAACTCAGTATGTCTGATATCGAAAAGCGAATCACATCGGAAACGCGATTCCTTCTCGTCGGCGACCTCGGTGATGAAAATACAGAAGACACGGCTCGGAAAGAGATCAACAATCGCATCCGAGAGTGTCATGCCGAACTGGTGAAGCGTGCTGAGTACAACGGCGTCTATGTGATTTCGCTGTCCAGCTTCCTGGACTATATCGGGTACAGCAGCAAGAGCCTTGTCTTTTCACCCACCAAGCCGTTTCCTGGAAAACTGTCCAATGGTGCTGCAAGCCTGTCTGTCAATTCCAACTTTGGTCGCCGCGAAACTGTCACACCGGTGAGTGGCAAGTACGCCGGACGCGGAACCACCCCGACGCCGTCGATCGGAGCCACCTCAAAGCTCTACCAGAGTAACCGTCTGGAACAGGAATAGCGCCGCCCCCCAGAAGACCGACGGTCGATTGAAGCACTGAACCCTCGAGCCATCGCTCGAGGGTTTTGCTTTTCAGATCCTCAGTTGATCCGCCCCGTGACGTTCTTCACGACGGGCGGCCGCCATCGCGATCACTCCAGCGTGGGATCGCAACTGCCTGAGGCCAACGTTGTCAGGCCTCCGGGCGTCATCTGAGACTTCGCAGGTCTCTGCCAGAGCCGTCGGTGGCGCAGGGCAAACGGGGGCGCCTGTCAGGACCAGCATCGAGCGGCAGCAATTGCCGGACTTCAGGATCTCGAACGATTGTTCGGCAGAACCCTCTCCTTCCAAACAACCGTCATGTCCCAAAAAGGCAGAAATGTTTATCCAGACGGTACGACAGGACCGAAGAAAGGAATGTGTTTTTCTGTTGCTTCGTCACGTAACAGGTCACCGTGAGAACGGAATCGAGCTCAAGACCGGTGTTGACGGTGGCAGCAGTCTGGAATTCTGGCGGACGATTCTGCCAGATGTGGTCAGCGTCCGAGAATTGTAGACATCACCACCGGGACGGTTTCTCAGCAGTACGAGTGCGGTCCGGAACGGAAGGTACCTCACGGAGGAGAACTTTCATGCGAAAGTACGGTAAATGGTTACTCGTACTGGGCGTTATGGCAGCCAGCCCGGCTGTCGCCAGTGCGGACGGATTCCTTGGCGGGCGATTGAAGCCTCAGATGCCATTCTCCGGCGGTTCGGAGAAGGCTCGCAACACGGCGAAGGCGAACGAAGTTGTCGCCGCCATGCAGGCCGCAGGAGTTCAGGGTGAAGAGATTGAGATTGAAGTGAAAGACGGCGTCGCTGTGATCAGCGGTCGTTGTCAGGACCCCAGCCAGCGTGCTCTTGCACAGCGAGCTGCCGAAGCCGTTCCGGGGATCCAGCGAGTTGAAAACAGGATTCGATTCACTCCAGCGGCAGGCGGACAGATTGAACGAGCATCGGGCACTCGCCCGGAGACTGGAGACCGAGTGTCTCAGGCTGCGTCGTTTGAAACGGCCGGATCATCTGCTGGAAAGATTCAGCGAGTGAGCGGTACGATGCCTGCTCCGGTCGACAATCAGGCTGTTGCTCAGCAGATTGCCAACTCATTAGCTCAAGCCGGTCTCGTCGGATACGACATTGAGATTCGATACAACAATGGTGTGGCAACGCTCGCCGGCGAAGTCGCAACGGTTGGTCAGAGGCAGGCGGCCGCAGCAGCGGTTTCTCAGATTCCGACAGTCCAGTCCGTGAATAACCAGTTGAAGGTTTCTGGTCCGATCAGCCAGACCTCGTACAATGCGGGTCCGGCTCCGATGATGGCTGGTCCGGCAATGCACCCCGCCATGATGCAGCAGGCTGGATATATGCAGCCTGGCATGGACGGTTCAGTGCCTCCGCAGGCCATGGGCTATGCTCCAACCAGTTTCAACAATCCACACCTGCCAGCTCATGCGTGGCCGGCCTACGCACAGTACCCGAACTCGGCTGCCGTGAGTTACCCAACTCAGTACAGCGCGAGTGCCTGGCCATACATCGGCCCGTTCTACCCATATCCACAGGTTCCGCTGGGGTGGCGTGAAGTGTCACTTGAGTGGGATGATGGACAGTGGAACCTGAACTTCAACAAGGAAAAAGACAAGTGGTACTGGATTCTGAGCCCGAAGAACTGGTAAGCCCGGTCGTTCATTAATGAACACTTCGTTCTCGTGAATTCGGTCACGACCAACTGATCCAGACTGCTGACGAAACGGCCGTGGGGAATCTACCTGCGGCCGTTTCTTTTCGTTTCCAGACTTCCCGGCGGGGGGAATCATCTGGAATTAGAGATTCAAGGAGACGTCCGCAGAACGAAATCGGGCGACTGTTCTGAAAAATCAGTACCTGGAATTGTTAACTTCCTGAACCGAGAGCAACCTGAGGCAACATCCGACCCGATTGCTGGTATCATCGCACCTTGACGTGACGGTCGGAAATCGCGGACGAACTTTGATCTGAAGTGATCCGATTTGCCGCGAGTTGTTTCCATCAACATGGTCGGGTGCGAGTTGCGCTGGGTCAGATCCAGACTGTTTTGGCGAAATACGGGGCTGTTTGCCCTGCTGTCCGGTCTTGCGCTGGCGGGGCTGTTGTTGACGCTTCACAACCAACTGACGTCTCAGACAGTCTCGGCGCAAAGAGCGGAGGCAGAGCGGTTCATGGATGAAATCCGTGACCAGCTTGAGGCGGAACTTGCTCCGGAAGTCGTGTTATCCACATGGATGACGAGATCATCCGACAAAGGACTCCAACTCTGGCTCATTGATGAAGATCTGAATTCCGAGATCTCCGATTGGCCGAGCATCTCTCACGACATCACCATTCATTCGGTCGTTCACGCGACGCTCAGATCGGGAGGAGCCAGCCGCCGCATTCGTCCCGATCCTGACGGCCCCGAGCAGAACGCCGTCGGCCGACTGATTCAACGATCGTCTGACCCCTCGCGAAAACTCGTGCTGATTGCACAGTACCCGGTGCTGGTGGATGAGACAACGGTCATGCCGATTCTCTCTGCAGCGACGCGGACGGCCTTCTTTGCGTGGCTGATCGGCGTGCTTTGTATGGCCGTCATTTTTGGCGGCATCGTCGGACCACTGCAAACCATGTCGCTCAATCTGACGCAGGCAACGGACCGGACTCAGCGCGAGGATATGCTGCTGACCATTTCGGATCGCGACGATGAACTCGGACAGGTTGCGAATTCTCTGCATGAGATGGAAGAGGAACGACAGGATCAGATTCAGCAGCTTCAGAACACCGAGCGGATGGCTCGTTCATCGGCGGAACTGCTGACCACGGTCCTTGATTCCATGGTGGAGGGTGTCATTGCCATTGATCTGGAATCACGGATTGTCTTTCTCAATCGCGGCGCCAGACGTCTTCTGAATCTGAGCCCTGCCATCGGCGTCGGACATCGCTTGTATGAGGCGATTCGTGTTCCGGCGTTCCTCGAGGCCGTGACTGAATCGCTTGTCAGCGGACAGAGTCAGACCCTGGAATATCGCTCCAATCGCGACCAGGCAGATCTGGTTCTGATGTCAATCCCCATTCGCAGCGGTCCGCATTCCGGCGCAGTCGCTGTTGTCCGCGATGTCTCGGAAGCCAGACGCCTCGAGGCCATGCGAAGGGATTTCGTCAGTGGAGTGTCTCACGAACTCAAAACTCCCCTGACCGTCATTCAGGCGTGCACTGACACCCTGCTGAACGGAGCATTGTCCGAGCCTGAAACAGCAGAACGGTTCCTCAAGCAGATTGATGAACAGTCGGAAAGACTGCTGCAGTTGATTCTGGGGATGCTGCAACTGGCCCGCGTCGAATCCGGGCAGCAGGTTCTCAATATGGAAGTCTTCAATGGGCGGGGCGTTGTCGATGAGGTTGTGCGAGGTTTCGACACCGTCGCGGAAAGTCGGTCGGTTGTCCTGAATGTGATCGGCGTGAAACAACTGCAGCTGAGGACTGATCGTCAGGCACTGCACACGATTCTGAGCAACCTGATCGACAATGCTCTGAAGCATACATTTGCCGGAGGTCGTGTGGTGGTCGAGCTTTCTGATGACCCAGCCGGGCCGTCAGTCTGCGTTCGGGATACCGGAACCGGGATCCCGGAAGAACTGCTTGGTCGAATTTTTGAGCGATTTTATCGGGTCGAGAAAGACCGATCCCGTGAACGCGGCGGCTCTGGACTCGGACTTGCGATTGTCAAGCATCTTTGCCAGTCTGTCGACGCTCGAATCACCGTTCGCAGTGAACTTGGGCGAGGAAGCGAGTTCCGGGTCTTCTTCCCACCGATTCCTGCGGGGGAATGACGCTGTCGACCGCCTTCGCGGCAGATCGGGCCTGGCCGGCTGACTGAACGTCTCGCTCGTAATGACATGTTGCAATCCTGCAACACGGGTCTCGTTTCATCATCAGCAGCTCATATTGTCGTGTTGAGTTCTGCCTGTCATGATCTGTATTCATCGCACCGCAACGACCAGCCATCATTTGCATCGCCTGAGGCCGCAGCCCGGGGGTCCCTGAACATGAGCCATCTACCGCACGACCTTCTGCTAGAACTGCATCGCCACCGGCAGGAGCATCTTGTCCGATTCTGGGACCAGCTCTCGCCCGACCAGCAGCGGCAGTTGTGTCAGCAGATTCGTGACATTGATTTTGATCAGATTCGTCGGCTCTGGCTTAAGGCTTCTGGCCAGTCTTATTCGGAATTCACATCGCCGTCGCGAGCGAATCGCGCGAAGGCTCCGGCATCCGTCGTCCGCCAGCCAGAGGATGACTCTTCCCGATCACGCTGGCTCAACGCCGTTTCAAGGGGAGAGCAGGAAC
Organism: Planctomycetota bacterium; assembly: GCA_046341255.1. GTDB lineage: Bacteria > Planctomycetota > Planctomycetia > Planctomycetales > Planctomycetaceae > SXXK01. Next base: position 266 of record JBKDRW010000075.1, on the reverse strand, counting down.
TTCGCAATCATCGAGTGGCCGTCATTACAGTCGCCGGGGGACAGGGAACACGGCTGGGATTTGACCATCCAAAAGGACTTTTTCCGATCGGGCCCGTCACGGACCGCAGTCTGTTTCAGATCTTTGCCGAGCAGATCCTTGCACGAAGAAACAGACACTCCTGTCGGATTCCATGGTTCATTATGACCAGTGACGCCACACATGACGAAACGATCACATTCTTTCGATCGAAGAATTTCTTCGGTCTCGCCGAGAACTCCGTCCAC
>JBKDRW010000074.1:0-3889 GCA_046341255.1 Planctomycetota bacterium | reverse complement strand
GCACTGACCGCTCCGATCCAGCGATGGACATGCCCCTCGAGCAGGAGTTCTCGGGCTTCATGCTGAGCCTGCGGCAGCGTTTCGAGGGCCGTCAGGATCAACTGCTCATCGCTGAGCCCACTCAGTTCAGCGGCCGCATCCCCGCCGAACAGCCAACCGAGGATGCCGCAGACTGAGTCCGGTTGCCGCGAAGTTTCGTCATAAAGACAGCAGCCACCCCACGCATCCAGCATGCACCACGAATCGGTCAGCCATTCTTTCCAGAAAGGCTTCTGGAACAGGAGTGTGACTCGCAGATAATTTGCGGGATGATCATAATGCCTGATGTGACGCTGCATGGCGCTGATCAGCCGATCTCCCTGGAATGTCAGTGACTTCAAGGCCAGCATCGGCAGGCACAGAACCACAAAGTCGAAGTCCTGTTCACGGATGATCGCGTCATGCTCGATGGCCAGCCTCAGCTGCCGTGACTCGGTGCGCTGGATGGACATCGCCCGATGCTGCAGCTGCACCTGCATGGCTGTGTTCTCTGACAGCCTGTGCACCAGTTGCTCGTTGCCGCCGGCAATGCTGTAAAGTCCCATATAGTCCGGATGATTCATCAGGTAATTCTGCAGCCCATAAGCCACGTTGGTCTGCGACCATTCCGCAGCCAGATCGCTGTGAATCAACGTTTCGAGGAAGGATCGCAGTCGTGGCGACTCCAGTTGGTTTCGGATGACATCAAAACGAACGGCAGTCTGCGTGATTCCGTCAGCTGCGTGACAGCGAGGCGGTTCAGAATTGTCCGATTCATAGAATTCCCGGGGGCTCATGCAGGCTCGTGCCTGTTCGTGAAAGTCGCACCAGCCCTGGCGGACGTCAGTCCCGAGTCCTCTCTGCAGATCCTCCAGAGTTGCATAGCGCTGGCCGGCCAGAAAGACCGAGCTGCCTCCCATGCGTGTGATGGACAATCCGAGGTCGCTGACCAGTTGCTTCAGTGGGTCCTCGTCGATGGGAGAATAGTCGTAGAATTCGGCTGCTCCGGCTTCATAGGACATTGTCAGACGCTGAAAACGTGGCGTCAGGATTTTGCCTCCGGTGCGATTGCTGGATTCGAAGAGCATCAATTCAAACGGCTGATTTGCCAGCTTGCGAAGCAGCCAGGCGGTCATCAACCCTCCCGGACCGCCTCCTACGATTGCTATCTGGGTTACCATGAGAACTCCTGAGAACGCCCGGCCAGATCCGACAATCAGTCCGAGTGCTGACTTGCGGAGGAGGAGTTCCACGCCATCGGATTGTAATGTGCGAACCTGAAGGCAGCATTAAGGCGTGTGTAGTTCCCACTTCTGCGTTGCATGTCCCTTTTTTCCACGGAACCAGGCCGGCCGGTGTTTCGTCAGCCCGTCCTTGAATGGTTCACCGGCCGCGAATCGGCGGAGCATCGTGATGGCAGAGACGTTCTGATCGATCGAGATCAACAGTTCACCGAGTCCTTCTTTCGAGGCAAAATCGAAGGTCCGAGTGTCAGAGTGCCATTCGACACTCTGAAATGACCTGCCGTTGGCGGCCAGTGCGCGACGTGTTCTCAGGTGCATTCCCGGTTGCCTCGAAATGTATGGTGCTTCTGACGTGGCCCTCTTCATGCTGGAAATGAATTCGAGCGAGATCTGCTGACCAGAAGGATCCATGCGCACCTCGCCGGCGGTGTTTTGTAGCAGAGTCTCAAACCACGATTGCTTTGACTGCAAGCATCGATCAGGTGGCGAACATTTTGATCGGAGACTGCTCAGAAAACGGCTGTCATCGCCTGGGCAGTTTCGCACCATTTGTTGCGAAAAGTGAAGATTCTCACGCAACCTGAAGGCAACCTGAAGGTGACCTGAATCGTGCCAGAAAATGTTTCGAATTCTGTGGCTGAATAGATCGATGCCCCCGCGTTTTACGAATTGATGATGCACTGTTGCACAATGGGCAACAGACAAGATGTCTCAACGCGGTTCAGGTACTTTCAGTCGTTCTAAGGTTGGAAACGGACAAAATTTCGATCATTTTTTCGGGGAGCGTTCGCATGTCAGATCATTCACGAAAATCTTCACGTCGCCGAAATGCGGATCTGTCATGCATGACAATATCGGGGGCCGCGGAACGCGTTGAAGATCGCGTTCTGATGTCGGTGGCTCCGATCGATGGGACCGGAAATAATCTTCAACATCCGGAATGGGGCAGCACAAATGAAAAATTGCTTCGACTGGCCAAAGTGGAATACGGCGACACGATTTCCAGTGTCGGAGGAACCGATCGTCCCGGCGCTCGAATGATCAGCAATACGCTGTCCGATGGGCACGGACTCGATGTCATCAGTGATCGAATGATGTCAGCCATGATCTATGCATGGGGCCAGTTCATCGACCATGACATGACGATGACGCAGTCCGGAGCCACGGAAAAAATGTCGATCCCCGTTCCGATGGGCGACCCTTCCTTTGATCCGATGAGCACTGGCAGCAAGACGATCGATACCATGCGATCGGCATTTCATCCGGCGACAGGAACGAGTGCGGCAAATCCTCGTCAACAGGTCAACGAGATCACAGCATTTCTTGACGCGTCGATGGTTTATGGGGCCGATGCAGAAACCGCAGCGGCTCTGCGAACATTGTCCGGTGGTCGGTTGAAGACGAGTGAAGGAAATATGTTGCCATTGAACAACGTGACCACATTCTCTGCCGGTCAACTGCCTATGGCAAATGAGAATCCGTTCGTCAGCAACGAACAATTGTTCGCCGCTGGCGACGTGCGAGCAAACGAAAATGTCGAACTGACTGCTCTGCATACTTTGTTTGTGCGCGAACACAATCTTCAGGCTGGAAAGATCGCAGGGGCAAATTCCAGCCTGAGTGACGAACAGGTTTATCAGATGGCAAGAGCGATTGTGATCGCTGAAATCCAGGTCATCACTTATAACGAATGGTTGCCCTCATTGCTCGGTCAGGGCTCGCTGACTCCGTACAGAGGGTACAAGCCGAATGTCAATCCGGACATCAGCAATGAGTTCGCGACCGCTGCGTTTCGATTCGGGCATAGTCTGCTTGGCGATGATGTGAAGTTCCTTGACAACAACGGCCTTGAGACCCGCGATGCTGTTCCGCTGAGCCACGCCTTCTTCAATCCGACTCTGATGGCTGAGACGGGAATCGATCCCGTGCTGAAGTACCTGTCAGCTGACCCCTCGTCGGAAGTTGACACTCTGATCGTTGACAGTGTGCGCAACTTTCTGTTTGGACCTCCGGGATCCGGCGGGCTGGATCTGGCAAGTCTCAACATTCAGCGAGGCCGCGATCATGGACTGGCCGATTACAACGATACTCGAGCGGCCATCGGGCTGCCGAGAGTGAAGAGTTTCGCTCAGATCACGTCCAATAAAGTCATGCAGGAGAAACTGCAGTCTTTGTACGGCACTGTCGACAGGATCGACCTTTGGGTTGGTGGACTGGCGGAAGATCACGTCAAGGGCAGCAGTGTCGGAATGACGTTCCAGAGAATCCTTGCAGATCAGTTTCAGCGACTTCGCGATGGGGATCGCTGCTGGTACCAGAATCAGTTTTCGGGTCCAAAACTGAGGACACTTCAGCAAACGTCGCTGTCGGAAATCGTCGCTCGAAATACCAGTCTGACTTCGGTTCAACGAAATGCATTTATCTTCAAGGCCGGCATTTCAGGTAAGATTGTGCTGGATATCAATCGGGACGGAAAGCTGACTTCAGGTGAGCCAGGTGTTTCGCACGTGCAGGTGCAATTGATCAATTCTGAAGATGGTTCCGTGGTGGACTCGCTGAAGAGCGATCCGCGGGGGATGTACGCATTTGATGTGAGGGATGGGCTCAGGACCGGCGTGTATCAGGTG
>JBKDRW010000073.1:0-8520 GCA_046341255.1 Planctomycetota bacterium | reverse complement strand
GGTGTTTTGGGGATTGGCGATACCTTTTCGAGACGAGCGATTCTGCAGGTACGGGATCACTGGTCGGTGAGCATCACATTTCTCCGAATGATTGTTGGCAGAACAGACATGAAATTTGATTCACGCTCCGGCAACCGTCGGTCTCGAGGCCAGTTTTCTCCGAGTGCTCCAGTGATCGTCGAGTCCCTGGAAAAGAGAACTCTTCTCGCCGCACCGCAGATCTTAAGCCCGACGGGCACGATCACCGATTCGACCCCGACCGTGACGTGGCAGGCAGTGGATACTGCCACCAACTACGATCTGTGGATCTCGGACGTCGAGACTCGCCAGCAACTTGTCCTTCAGCAGGGTTTGACAACTCTTTCGTACACGGTCCCCACTGAACTCAATGTTGGTCGTCTGAGGATCTGGGCGCGGGCCAATTTCGGGGATGGTTCGACCACGGGATGGGGAACTCCGACGGATGTCGTGCTGCAGGTGGCTCCGACGATCACGGGGCCTGTCAATACCACCAAACCAATGACGCCAAGGAAGATTGATACGTTCAATCCGACCGTCACCTGGACGTCACCTCCCGGGGCACGTTCATTTGAGGTGCTGTTGAGCAACCAGACGGAGAGAACTTCGAAGTCGTACAGAGTGACCAATCTGACGCCGCTGTTGGACGCCAGCGGTAATACCATTCCGGATGGGAAAGGTGATGTTGTTCGAGAGGAAATCCGTTCATTTGAGATCCCGGACGACCTGACTCTGGGTCAATATCGCATCTTCATGCGAACGACGGACGATGCTGGACGCGTCAGTGCAAATACCGCAGGCTATGATTTGGACGTCGCACCGGAAGTGACGATCACTCGTCCATCGGGCCCTGTCTTCCAGGACGTTCAGGTGGTCACCGTCAGTATTTCGGGGGCGCCCACCACAGGGTCTTACACGCTGGCATTCAGTGTGTGGAACCTTGGACAGAGCACCGGGACGTATCGCACATCAGCGTTGCTTTACAATGCAACAGGTGATCAGGTCCAGGCGGCCGTCCGAGCCCTTCCGGGATTTGGTGCCGCAGTCGTAACAACGACGGGTACCACTCCGAATCTGACTCATAAGATTGCTTTGAATGGAATGACGCGTCCGGTCACCGTGGTGAGCACCCAGACGGTCTCTCCGGGAACTGTAACCGCATCAACGTTCCGGGCTCAGGGCATTCTGCTGGAATGGGAAGCCATTCCCGGAGCAACTCATTATGAAGTCTTTGTCGCTCGCAGAGGTGCTGCGAATGAGTCAACACCGATTTACAATCCTCAGTACCTGACGACGACATCATACCGACTCCCGTCACTGCTGTCCCCGGGCGAGTATGTCTTCTGGGTCCGAGCCCGTCGACTGCATCAGGTCACTCAGGTCGCCTTGGCTGGCACGCCGACATCGGGCACGTATAAACTGACGTTCGCCAGTCCCGCCACCACGGCCTCAGGTTCGCTGACCACGACAAAAATCACGACAGGGCCTATTCCTGTCGGGGCGACAGCGGCTGCAGTTCAGACTGCGATCCGGAATCTCAGTGGTTACGAGAAAGTGGTTGTCACTTCCTCCGGGACCTCCCCGAATCTGACATACCAGCTGCAGATTCCTCAGTTCAAGGGTCCTGTGACCGTCACGGCGGTCAGTTCAATCAGCCCGGGAACAGTGACCGTCACCAGTACCAACGTGCCGGAAACCATAGGCATCTGGAGTGCCAGATCGGATTTCGCCACGATTCAGGCGCCTGTCGTTTCGGCTCCGGTGGGAGTCGGATCTGATCCCGCCGTCAAACTGGTGACGGATCCTCGTCCGACAATCGAATGGACGGCCATCGATGGTACCGCCCGATACGAACTCTGGATCGACCGCACGGCCAGTTCATCGATCTATCTCCAGACTGACGTCAGCACGAACTCTTACACACCGTCGACCGACCTGCCGGCCGGAAACTACTGGGTCTGGGTGAGAGCGATCAGCACGACCGGAACAGTGACGCCGTGGAGCAGTCCTTACAAATTTACGGCAACCGGTGGCAGACCGCTCATTACATCACCGGTCGACAATCAGACGTCGATCGCCTTGCCGATGCTGACGTGGGTTGGTGTGACCAACGCCGTCTCGTATGACATCCAGATTGCATGGATCGGAACGGACTTCAATTATATCGAGCGAACAGGAATCACGACAACGAACTACACACTCGAGAATCCATTGAATTCCGGCAGTTATCGGCTGTGGATCCGAGCTGTAATGGCCGACGGAACAAAACTTCCATGGAGCACTCCGGTCACATTCATTGTGGCTGAGGTCAGTGATGAGCCACAGCAGGACGAGTCAGACGTGCTGAAGATCTCGACCATGCTCGTCTCGCTCCCATCAGTCAGCAACAACGGAAATTCCCAGACCAGTCAGCATCGGGATGAGAAAACTCCCGTGGCAGAACATCAGGTTGCCGAAAACTCGGCCGAAGCACCCGTTCAACCACAGGCTGAGACAATCGCAGCCACCGTTGAAAGCGATTCAGCAGGAGCCGGGCAGACTGACCTGATCTCACAACTTGCGGAAGCCTGCGTCGATACGGAGTGGTGGTCAGCACCGGAACATAGCTGACAAGACCCCGCGTGTTGCGAACATCAACGACGCACGCGGCGCCATTCACAAATCAGACGCACATCTCAAAAGACGCACGAACGCCCGTGCGTCTTTTTTCTTTGGAGACGCGCCAAACTGGTCGCCACCTCCACCACGAGTTGCAACATCGACGACGTGCCACGGGGTCGCATGCCTCCTGCTGAAAGCATGCTGGAAAAGTCGCGAGCAGACGAGCTGAATCCGAGGATCATTTCTGCGCAGGCAGGAATCCATGGTTCAGGGAATGCGGACTCCGAATCCCGTCAACGCAGACACGATCAGGATGTCAGAACAGCCTGTTCGCCAGATTGACAGGCGAGCGTGCAATACCGCACCTCAGCGAAGTATGGGGCACGGTCAGGAAAGAATCCCGGACAGGACTTGCCCGTGGGGAACAACTTCGTGGGGGCGCCCGAGGGCGTCATAGATCTGAGTGGTCGACTGAATTCCCAGCAGACGATACACGGTCGCGATGACATCGCCCGGAGTGACAGGTGATTCCGCCGGAACAGACCCGTAGCGGTCACTCGCCCCGTAAATCGCTCCTGGACGAATGCCGGCCCCGGCCAGCATGACCGTATAGCAACTGTTCCAGTGATCACGACCGGCGTTTGCGTTGATCTTGGGCGTCCGCCCGAAGTCTCCAAGTACGCACACGAGTGTTCGTTCCAGCAGTCCTCGATCCGCCAGATCTTCAAGAAGACTGCTGCAGGCGGCATCAAACTCCGGCAACAAAACCTTTTTCAGCTTGTTGAAGTTATCTCCGTGAGTATCCCACGTGGCATTCGCATCCGGAGCCCATGACAGAGTGACAAATCGAGTCCCCGCTTCAACCAGTCTTCGTGCCAGCAGGGCGCTTTGACCGTAAATATTGCGTCCATACCTTGCCCTTGTCTCGTTGCTTTCGAGATTCAGATGGAAGGCCTTCTGAGCGGCGTCACTGGTCAGGAGTTCGAACGCGCGAGACTGGAATTCGTCGATTGCTGCGAGGGACGGATCCGTGGAACTCAAGCCCAGCCCCAGGTCCGCAAGCAACTGCGAACGATCAGACATCCGCTGCGGCGTCACGGGGTCCGGCAGCGAAAGATTGTCGACATGAAAATCGGCCGCGTCCGGATTGTTCAGAACCCAGAATGGATCATAGGCCGGGCCCATAAACCCGGCGAGGAAGCCTGGCTGCAGCGGTCCTCCCGCCCCCTCTTTCGTCTTGTAGGGCAGGCTGATGTAAGGCAACGTCCGATTATGTGCGGGCCGAAGTCGTGCCAGCACGGAACCAGGCGATGGATTGTCGGACGGCTTTGCCCCGCCTCCCTGCTCGCCACGGTCATGCCCTGTGAGCGCCGCATAAACAGCCGCCGCATGCGAATTGTTCACGCTGTGATGCATCGACCGAATCAAAGCCGCACGATGCAGCTGACGGGCCAGTCGGGGCAGATGCTCACACACCGGGATGCCTGGAATTGTTGTGGAGATGGGAGCAAATTCACCCCGAATCTCCGCTGGCGCTTCTGGCTTCATGTCCCACATGTCGAGGTGACTTGGGCCACCATTCAGAAACAGGACAATACAATGATCGGCACGGGCCGTCAGTTTCTCCGTGACATCCGCGTTGATGACCGATGATCCGCTGGCCCCGAGAATCGCTCCTGCTCCAGCCCCGATTCGAAGGACTCGGCGACGACTCAACCATCGGGCAGCAGATCGAAATGCGGTCGATGACATGGTGGACTCCGAATCAGACGCAGACCAAACGCCCGGGCATTGTAACAGGACTCCATCTCCGGCGACCAGTGTGAACATCCCGGAGTCGGGAGCGATGGATGCTGATGTGTCCGGAAGCTTACGTCCGAAGCCGTGTGTTCAGCGTGGCGATGGTCTCTGAAACTGCCGCGCAATCGTAGCCAGATCGACGATGGTCGCGCGATCCCCTGCGTCCCGCACAATCGAGCAGATCAGGTCGATGGCCCGATATTCCGGGTCTGTCACGTAAAGACATGCGGGATGAGCCAGAAAATCAAAGACAGCGCCTCGATCGATCGTCCAGGAAAGGCATTGCCGCAGGGATTTCAAAAACCAGTCCAGCTTCCACCGACCGTTCCGGAACGCCCCGATGTCACTGATCGGACTCATCGGAACCTCAACCATTCCGTCAACGTACTGGAACGGCTGCGCTCGCACCTGAGCATCCACAATTCCCTGCAGAACTTCCTCTGAAGGTTCCTGCATCGGTTCACTGTTCGGATGAGATGGATAGAGACTGCTGATCCAGTCGAATCCTTCCTCCCTGAGGATGGCTCGCACATCCGCATGTTGATTCAATCCGTCAGAAAAGCCTCCGGGAGTTCGAAAGCCGCTCGGACGGATTCCCAGCCGCTCCTGCATGGCCTCCGAGGTCATGCGTACATTGTCCCGGATCGCATCCACAACCGACAGCTTTCGAAGCAGCCAGGGAGATCGCTGGAATCGATACTGAAGTTCAGATGGCTTTGTGGCGGTCAGGTTGATGTGATCGTAGGTGTGATTGCCGATCGGATGGCCCATCTCCACGATTTCCTGAAGCCATCCGAGATCCGCCTGCTCAAACAGCTGACCGACCACAAAAAAGTGCACCAGCCCGCCAGCCTGTTTCACGCGACGCGCGGCTTCAAGAGCATATCGCCTCGTCTCTTCGTTCAGGTTGCCTTTTTCATAGTCCCAGTGCGTCGACTCCCATGTCGGGAAGTTTCGAGCCATCTCCAGATCCATCGTAATCGCGATCTTCGCTTGCCCCGAAGCCCGCAAAAGCCGCCCCGTTGAAATGGACGAAACCATGGATGCCAGCGGAAGCGACGCAGCCTGAATCAAATGCCGACGTGTCACACGCATCGGGTCCCTGGCCATCGCCATCCGCTTTCAAAAAAGTAGGCGTGCCGGCAGCCGTTACACAGAGCCAGACACAGATCACAAGAAGCCAATCCAACCTTGATAAAGCCACACCATTCAGTCAGTTCGCAGCCCCATGCTGATGACGGAGTTCCATCCATCGTTTCCGACATCCCTGCGTTTCACTCACAACGCGTGAACCACTCCGAGCAGAGTCAAGGATGCTGAACGGAAACCAATGCTCAGGAAAATCGCAGATAGAATCCACGAACAAGGTTTTGAAAATCGAGCGTGTAAACATGTCGAACCTCGGTTTCAATCGTCAGTTGATCGTCGATGATTGTCTCCGGAACAATCGGCTCTCGTGCGAACTCCAGGAGCCATCGATGAACTGGAAGAGAGGCTTTCGCGCGAACCTGCGTTTTCCGAACCAGCGCAAGACCTGCCGCTCTGCCCAACCCGATGAATCGCTCTGACTTGTCAACTGGAAGGATCACAGCAAAACGACCCTTCAAAGCCAGATGATCGAGGGCAATCGTGATCAGATCTTCTGCCGGCAGATGCTCAGAATGACGTGCCTGAGATCGAGCATCCACCGGTGACCGCATCTCGGTGTCGTACCACGGTGGATTGGCAACAATCAAAGAATATGGCTCGGCCAGTCTGATGGCTCGAATATCACCCTCAATCACCGCCAGGCGATCGTGCCACGGATTCCTTTGAAAATTTCCACGAGCCTCTTCAGCGGCCGCCCGATCAATTTCTACCGCATCAATCCTTGCCTCCGGAAATCTCTGCGCAAGCATCATCGCAATCAGACCACTTCCGGTTCCAATGTCGAGGATCGTCCTCGGATTACCCTGCCCCGCCCAGGCACCGAGCAGCACGCCATCGGTACCAACCTTCATCGCCGCCTGTTCGTGACGCACGTCGAACTGCTGAAACCGAAAGACTCGATCTTTAGACTGCCTGCCGTCGGATCTCACCGACATTTTTCCTGATGAATCCACATTCCGAATTTCTCTGCGAGTTCCCCGGGCCGCGCGCCGTTCTATTGGCAACATAGCAACACTGTGACATGTTCTTCCCAGATTCGCGACTGAACGCTGAGACAGGATCTCAGTTTAAATCATTTTTGGCATGAATAATTGCCAAAAAGAAACCTGCGAGTACCATCTGCCAGTGATCAACGTGGCCGACTCGGGCGGCCGCATCGGGTGAATTGAACGGGTCCTACGTCTCGGGGATTGTGAGTGTCTACCTCGCTCGACTTGCGCGATCGGGAAATTCTGGAGCATCTCCACCGCTCGGCGGGAGGAGATGTGCAGACGCTCTGTGACGTGCTGGGAGTGACACGGACGGCTGTTCGGCAGCGGATCGCTCGGCTGGAATCGGCCGGAATGATCACTTCGCAACTGCAAGGTCAGGTCAGAGGCCGACCGCGGTTGATTTACCGGGTGACGGCCGATGGATTCCACGAGTTGGGCGAAAATTATCGCGAATTGGCGGTGGTTTTCTGGTCTGCGATTGCTGGTTTCGAAGACGAGGATGTTCGCACGAAATTGCTTCAGCGTGTTCAAAATTCTCTGGCAAATCGATTTCGGAAGCAGCTGGAAGCATCCGAATCGATTGACGAGCGACTTGATCAACTGGCTGACGAGATGAAGTCGAGCGGCTTCAATGTGGAGAGCGATCACTCAGATGGTCTTCACATTTTGCGTGAGACAACCTGCCCATTTCCCATGCTGGCCGACGTCGACGAGACGATCTGTCAGGTGGAGCGGCAGGTGCTCGAGCAGGTTCTGGGGACACGGGTAGAGTTTCGCTCGCGATGTCGAGACGGGCATCGATGCTGCGAGTTTCAGGTTCTTGGGGACACGGCAGTGGATGGGTCTCGTGAAACCGGTGTCATGCTGGGTGTCCAGAGTTTGGAAACTTCCGGGGGCGATTGAAACGCCGGTCGTGGCTGGTAGAGTTCAGGCTGCACTTCCTGTGTCTGTGGCAAGCGCAGGGTTCAGTCAGTGCTGTACCAATATGTCAGTGTCAGTCTAAAGGTTCGAACGTCATGACATGGATTGAAGGTCGATTCGAAGAAAACGTGATTACTACGACGATGGAGCAGGCCATGAATTGGGGCCAGCAATCATCGATCTGGCCGATGACGTTCGGACTGGCGTGTTGCGCGATCGAGATGATGGCAGCAGGTGCCAGCAAGTACGATATCGACCGATTTGGCGCCGGTGCGTTTCGTGCCACGCCGCGTCAGGCGGACCTGATGATCGTTGCGGGGACAGTGACATTCAAGATGGCGAGCCGTGTTCGCCGTCTCTACGAGCAGATGCCAGATCCGAAATATGTGATTGCGATGGGAGCCTGCACAGTCGGCGGTGGTCCGTACTTCAAGCACGGTTACCACGTCGTAAAGGGTGTGGATCTCGTTGTTCCTGTGGATGTGTACGTGCCTGGCTGCCCGCCGCGTCCGGAGGCTCTTCTCGAGGGATTGATGCGGATCCAGGATAAGATCAAGGCGAGAAAGATCACCCGGGGCGAGGCGACTCTTCCAGTGCCGCATCACTCCGGCTTTTCGGCATTGAATGTGTGAGTGTCGATGAAGGTGCTGCAGCGTTTGCAAAATTGCTGCAAGCAGCTTCAGTGATTGAAGTTCCGGAGTTCTGAAGAATTCCACTGCGGGCAACAGCCCACCGGTGATGCCACAACCGGTTTTTGAAATCTGTTCTGACTGAACCCTGTCAATATTCTCTGCCTCACCCCATGGCTGGTTCGTGGCTTGTGAGCATGATTTTGGAAGTGTGACTGCGATGAATTCGTTCCTGAAGATAACTGATCTGCATGTTTCTGTGGGCGAGACGCCGATCCTCAAAGGCGTCAACATGGAAATTCGCCAGGGTGAAATCCACGCCTTGATGGGGCCGAACGGATCAGGAAAAAGCACCCTCGCCTATGCTCTGGCTGGCCATCCGAATTACACCGTGACCGAAGGGTCGATTG
>JBKDRW010000072.1:0-4602 GCA_046341255.1 Planctomycetota bacterium | reverse complement strand
GCGCTTTCCGGTACGGATGCGGAAGCAGGAATCCATCTACCGAACCTCTCTCAGATTTCAACAAGTCTGTTTGGCGGCGGCTACTATTACGACTCAAACTATACAACTGCAGCAGCCGGATGGCGTGTACGGGCTGAGGCCAGGTGGCGAGACGCTGTCGTCATAGGCGTTTCAGTTCAGGAGGACGACCTTTTCGGGCAGACTTTCAATGGAATGATCGAACTGCGTCACACAGTTTTCCATCGAGTTACACTTGCACGACGATCCATGCGACACAAGTTTCGTGACGCTGACGGAGTCGGCGATGGCGCAACAGTGCGACACCGCCTCGCTGATCCCGTGAATCGTCGGCAAAATATTGTGCTGCAGGAAGAGAATCCTCGTCGGGCGACTTCCGGCGGGGCTCCCCTCAACTTTGTGCATGTAGTGCCAGGAGGAACGGGCAACGGCACGTTTGAAAATCCCTATGGAAGCATTTCAACCGCGATGCTCGATCCGCTGGCCGCGACGGGAGTGGTCTATACTCCATATGGAGGTACGTTTCACGAAGATGTGACAATGACAGCGGGTTCGAAGCTGTTTTCCAACGGCCCGGCTCAGTTCGTCAGCACCAACTTTGGTTCCGTCAAATTGCCTCTCTCAGGTGTCAGTAGCTCCCTGACGGCGCTGCCGTCAGAGATTGTGGGAAATGTCACACTGGCAAATAACACGGTCCTGAGTGGGTTTGATATCCCCAGTGGAATTTCGGGTACAAACTTGACGGACGTATCGCTGATCAACAACCGTATTGCGTCGACTCAAGGTGATGCGATCAGTCTGTCATCATCAAGTGGTGTGATCCTGAATAATCTGTTGATCGCAAATCCTGGAAACCGCGGCATTCTGCTGAGTGATACGTCGGCGAGTCTTTCTGCAGTCACGATCCGGAATTCCGGCAGCACCGCAGTAGAGATCAACACGTCCACTGGGGTCAGTATGAATGATCTGTTGATCGCAGATCCAGCAGCCCGCGGGATTCTGCTGAATAACTCATCCGCCAGCCTGTCGTCGGTGACAATTCGGAATTCCGGTAACACGGCACTCGAGCTTAATACCTCCATTGGTGTCAGCATGGACAATCTGTTGATTACAAATCCGATGGGGCGTGGGATCCTGCTGAACGATTCGTCAGCAAGCCTGTCGTCGGCGACGATTCAGAATTCCGGCAATACCGCACTTGAGATTAATACGACAAACATTGGAGGTATTATCGCGGCATCGGGTCTCAATATCACAAATACTGTGGGTAGCATCAGGGGTATTGATGCGAACGTGAACGGAGCTGGGAATCTGCGGCTTGGTCTTTCAGCAATCCCAGGGGCCGCACCGGCTACGAACTCCATCAGCGTCCAGCAGGATGCAGTCAATGTCTCGACCAGCGCCGGGTCAACCGGCAACGCAGTCGTTCTACTCAACACGCTGGCTGTTTCTTCGACTGCCGGTTCCGGAATCGTCGTTGACGGCAGTGCCGGAGCCGGGACGATGTGGGTCAGCGGATTCGCCGGAAACTCGGTTACGAGAGCAGCGACCGGGGGCGTGCTGTTCAACACGGCGACATTCGACTCCAATCCCCTGACACCTGCCATCGAGCCGGTTTCCGCCGGCATACTCTCCGTTGGTGCAGTGCCCGGTGATGTCAAAGGGGCGGGTCTCTCGATTCAGGACTCCACGGGTGACCTGAATCTCGGTGTGGCGAGGATCTTCAACAATCAAGGTCCCGGTCTGTACGTGGAAAACTCACCGAACCTGACGATCAGCAGCACAACGCTCAGCTCGATGGAAACTCAGTTTGGTCCTGTGCTCGATCTGACCAGCACAAAAACGGCCCTGAACTTCAGATCGCTGAAGTCGGAAAACAGCCCCGGAGTGAATCACGGGATTCATCTGGACAATGTCACAGGAACCATCACCAGTACAACCACAAGCATTGTGGGCTCGCAGGCACCGGCGGCGATTCTGATTGAGAATATTCCCGCCGCGTCAAATTCGCTCGCACCAAAATTCGGCGCACTCACAATCGAAAGCCTGTTCGATAACACTGAGGCCACCAACATCAGCCTGCCCGGCGTGACCACTGGTATCTCTCAGCCCATTTACACGGCACCGCTGGTTATTGAGTTTCCGTGATACCTGGGCTGCACACGTTCATACGTTGCCGCATTCGTTCGGGACGCTGCTCAGTAAAGGCGGTGTATCGCCGAGCATAGCATCGGGGCCGATGCATTACGGCAAGATCGATCTGACGATGAACGTCCACACGGATCCGAAGGTGCTGGATGTTCATGGTGCCTTGGAAGCGCCGCCAACGCTGGATCTGAAATCGAGTCCCCAGACTGAAGCTCAGTCCCTGCGAGCGACGGGAACAGATCGCCGAAATCCTCAAGTGGTTTCAAATCACGCTCAAAGTTTCGTTTCACCAGATGGTGCACCAACGTCCGGCAATCCGGGTCATTCAGCGTCATTTCCTGACATTTTGAGCAATCTTCGAGACGACTGGATGCAGGCCCCTGAAGGACAGCAAATGTCGTCACATCCAAATAAAAAGCCTCACTCGCTGCAAAGACGAATGAGGCTTCAGAGGGGTGGCTAACCGGATTTGAACCGGCGACTTCCAGAACCACAATCTGGCGCTCTAACCAACTGAGCTATAGCCACCATCGAATCCACCGAACAGGCTCGTACGACACCTGCCTCGGAATTCAAACGGCTAAAGTTTAGCCGTGCGAAAATCCTCGTTCAAGTTGACGATCTGCTTTTGAGACCCGTTTCGACCTCGATGGGTTCGGAGAACATCAGAATCCACAAAATCCGAACACTTTTCGGTTCCAGTTTTCGAGAGTCTCCCGCGAAACCTGCATCCGTCACCTGACATGGATCGCCTGATTTGCAGCCGGAATGTGATTCCAGCCGACCGGGCGAACCTGCCTGTCAGTTCAGGTATTTACGGGTCTCGGGCTCGGCATTCTTCCATTTTCGCAGGATGGCAGTCGGGATCGAATTTCCCTTGACATTCAGGTTAATCAATCTCGGAGGAGGGTCAGAAAGAAACTGTTCCACACCTTCTTTTGTGACCTTTGTGCGAGCCAGCCGGAGAGTTTCAAGAGCGGGAAGCTTTCGGAGAACAGCCAGACCCGTATCTGTCACCTGCGTGTCATCGAGCGTCAGTTCTCTCAGCCTCGTCATCGGAAGCAGCAACTCGAGTGTCGCGTCGGTCACATCCGCATTGGCCATCTCCAGAACAACGACATCTGTTGCCGTTTTTAATTGATCGTAGTTGTCATGGTCGGCTCCTGTCAGGATCAGGTGGACATCGCCTTCAATCACCCGTACCTGCTCGCTCCTGCCGAACAATCGGTCATGAAGTCCACCGTACCAATAGGGGACAGCTCCGACGATCAAGCCCACCAGGACGACGCTCAACGGAGCTCTGGCGGAGCGTAACTTGCAAAGACCCAGCATCAGCGGCCCGATTGGTATCGTCAGCAACGTGACAATGCCCAGAACCTTGTGCGTTTTCCAGGCGACACGCACCAGCCACAGAAGCCCGAACAACACCAGCACGGAACCAATCAGCACCAGCCAAAGACCGACAACTTCCAGCACAAGACTTCCCCGCACAGCATGATAAGATCTTCAATACGCCCCGAGTCTTCAGCGAGAAGACGCATCCATAGTACCCATGGTGAGCGTCTGGTGGTATTCAGTCTGAACGCTTTGACAGGGTCTGTACCTGCGTGGTTGCAGGGCAGAAGATGGCGTTGATTTTGGAGTCTGCGACACAGGCCCCGCACAATGAAACAGCCCTCTTCGCAATGAAGAGGGCTGTCGCTGGATCATCAACGCCGTAAATCTTCCGAGTGCCGGCTGTCATGGGCTGGCTTCGAGCTTGCGAATTCGCTTCTCGAGATCGTCGTTTTCCTGATTGGCATCGATGGCAATCACCATCGCAGCAGCGGTCACGCCCGCGTAAACAATCATGGGCAGATTGAACATCCCGAACTGGCCTCGGACAATCTCAGCATCCGTCCCTGCAATCACAGCGGGAATCGCAACGGCCGACGGAGGTGCGTCCCCGGATGACCAGAAACGGCACGGGGTCGATCCGGCCGAAGTGGTGATCAGGTGCATGCCAGGTCGAAGGTCAGAGACCGTCACGAGCCCTTTGTCGTCGCTGAAGGCTGAGGCGACAGCTTTCCCTTTAAACTGAATAACGACTTCCTGACCGGACAGTGAGTTTCCGTAGACGTCAATCACCCTCGTCTCAAGCACTCCGCCTTCCTTCAGTTCGACGTCCTGGACCAACGGCTTCGGTTCGTTTTCTTCAAATCCTGAAACGACATTTCCCTGAAGCAGCATTCCAAAACTGAGCGCTGCGCACACAAACTTGGTCAAGGTTTGAGATCGGAACATGGTTCTATTCCTTCAGAACGAGATGAGTAATCGAGAGGAGACGGGATGTGTGAAAAGGCGAACGGGGGACTGAGAGGATCGATGATTTTTTGACAGGGGCAGGCCGCGTTGCATCGACAAGTCTCAACAGATGCGGAACGGTCTGCGTAGGAG
>JBKDRW010000071.1:0-3677 GCA_046341255.1 Planctomycetota bacterium | reverse complement strand
TGATAAACGTGCTCTTGCCGACGTTGCGTCGGCCAACAACGGCCACCCGAAGGTCCGCCGGCATCAGGAGACGATCGCCTTCTTCGGTCTCTGTTTCCGCCTGGGCCGGCAACTGTTCGATCATGGCTTCGATCAGCCCGGAGCGATTCTTGTTCGCCTTCACACTGGTCGTCACAAACGGAACATCGAGGAGTTGGAGAAACGATGTCGCCTCCAACTCGAGCCGATCGGAGTCGCATTTGTTCACCACAAGCAGCATCGGCTTGCCAATCCGTCGGAGTCGCCGCGCCACCTCTTCATCCAGAGGAGTGATCCCGGATTTTGCATCCACGACGAACAACAGGAGGTCCGATTCGTCGATCCCCATCTGGATCTGACGTTCGATATCATCCGACAGATCATCGCTGTCGACGATTCCAATGCCACCGGTATCAATCAGTTCAAAGTACCGATCATGCTCGTGCATGATCCATGTCACTCGATCGCGAGTCACGCCAGCCGTTGGGTCCACAACGGAAATCAGACGATCCGCAAGCCAGTTCAGCAATGAGCTTTTTCCGACATTGGGACGACCAACGATCGCCACTTTCGGAATGGCCATGATGCTGTCCTTTGGATTCAACCGTCGAGTCGTCGACTCAACTTTCAAAACAAAATTGTTCCGGATACTTCAATCCAGATCGGCTCAGCCGTCCGTGCTGGCCTGCGCGCCGCTGGGCTGAATGCATTCGCGAGCGACCTGACGAGCAGCTCGCCACGCATGGCGGATCGTGAACAGACGCGATTCAATCTGTTCCGCAGTGAAGTACTTTCCGTGATCGCTCGGAGGCAATCCTGCCAGCGCCAGGGTGAGTGGCATCAGGTCGAGGAACTCGCGGTATTTTCGCTGCACGTCGGTCGGATCTGCCATATTCCGAACTCCTCTTCAGTCTTTAGTCTTTGAATGCCTCGACTTGCACAGTCTTCCGGTACCAAACTGGAATGTTCGTCAGGCGGTCAGAGAAATTACCCAGGCCGGAACAGCTCTGCCCATCAACGACAAACGGGCTCGGTAGTGTACCAAGCCCGTCCAGCATCAAAAGCCCTATGGGGCAGTTTACTCGCGATCTCACGATCTACGCTGACGATCAAGTCCCTGGACGACGTCCCATGTACTGCTTAATGATCGCATCCGCAGCGCCGGTTGGCTTTGCAGTGTCCTTCGGATTTGAACCACCGCTCCCCTTTGGAGCCTCAGATTCCTTCGCCCCGGTTTGTTCAGGATCAGGAAGCGATACCTCAATCTCCACTTTGCCCGCCGCTGGCGCTGCGGGTGCTGCTGAACTGGGTTGTTGCTGAGGATACCCTGGCATCGGATACCCCATCTGCGGCATGACCTGTGGCATCATCTGCGGATACATCTGTCCGTAGCCGGGCATCATGGGCTGCTGATAGGGAAAACCGCCGTACATTGCCCCGGGAAATCCCATCGGCTGCATCATCGGCTGGTAAGGATATTGACCTGGCATCATCTGACCAGGATTGAGAACCGTTGTATCATTCGTGCTGATCGGCGGAACCGCAGCCGACTGTGCAGGCGTAGAAATCGCTTCTGGAGCAATTGCCGGCATGTTCTGTGTCTGCGACCCTTCCGGAACGGCCACCGGAGCAGCCTGAGGAAGTTCGAGAACTGTTCGTGATGTCACCTGCGTTTCTTCAGCAGAGAGTGACACGGACGATGTGACTTTGCTATCCGATTCGACCACGACCCCAGTTCGAATCGAAAATTCGAATTCGAGGTTTCCGATCACAATCCGATCACCCGCCTCCAGCACGGTCTCGCGTCGAATCTTCTCTCCATTGACAAGCGTGCCATTGGTGCTGCCAAGATCGCGAAGCCGCACCGAAAAATCGTCGACACTGAAGACGCAGTGGTGGCGACTGACCATGTCGCTGTTCGGACGTAATTGACAATCCTGCTCGCGACCAATCAGGAACTTCCTTCGATTCAGCGGAATCACCTGACCAGAATGCTTGCCACCCACGACTTTCAGTTCCGCTGCAACCATCTGAGCCAAACTCCGAAGGAACGGTGATTCCTAACGAACCGTCACATCACAGACGTGACCAAGCGATCGAAAGAACGACGGGCGTAGTTTTCAATCGAATACTGAAGGAATGTATCAGTGATTTGTACCTTCGCCAGATTCAAACTACCCTCAAAGTTGGGAAATTTCATGAAATCTCGATGAAGATCCCACGTTTTCCGCGAAGACCAGAAATCCATGGCGCGTGTGCCGTTCACGCACCCCGACAGCAGCAGCGACACAGGGACCGTTCAGGACACCACCAACGGGGCGTCCTCAGCGGTCGTGGATCAAACGGAACGAACTCCGCTATTCCGCCGAAATTCGGCGGATCAGACTGTAGAATTCCTGAGATTCAGACCTGCAAGTGATCATGACGCCAGTCGCCAGCGATGTATCAATCTTCCCGACTTTGGAGAAACCCCTGAGAAACCGCAAGTTCCTCGGTCGTATATCCCCGCAGTTCGACGCGTTTCCCAATGGTTTCCGCAATTTCCCCAGCCAGATCCTGACGAAATCGCTGCTCATCAAATCCGGGAGACAACTCGGTAATTCCCGGAATCGCCGGAGTCAGTGCTGAGGCACGCAAAAGTAAGCTGCCATGCTGCAGGATTACGCCGCGACGACGGCGCTGCGCGCTTCCGACGATCTTGTTTCCGGTGGCAGTTTCGACGATATCGTTGGGATTCTGCCTCAGAAAACACAGGAACTCTTCACTCCCGGGCATCAGGACCTCAGACGGCTGGAGCACCGTCTCCTGCCGAAATTGCTCTAAGAATTCACTGCGAAGCCGACTTTGACAACCGCAGGAGTTCAAAAGTCGAATCACGGCCTGATGAACCATTCCGTAAAGCTGCGAAGGGTCCTGACGAACCGGATGCGAAGCTGGCAGAATGCAGGAATATGTCAGTTCGTGATCATGCAGAATAGCGCCTCCGCCACTGAGTCGACGGACGGTTGGAAGCTCTGGAAACGGAGAAACCTGTTCTGCCTGGCTCGCTTGAAAATATCCGAGGCTCACTGTGGGTTCTGCCCATTGATAGATGCGGCAAACGCAGAAGTCTCGTCCAGCGCCAAGTTCAAGCAGAGCCTCATCCATAGCCATATTGAAACGGCCGGAATTTGCGGTCGAATCAACGATGACATGGACAGACAATTCTGACAGATCGAACAGATCAGACACCTTCAACGACTCCAGAGAAAAGATGGTCCCTCATCTTGAATGGAACATCGGCAAACTGCATCAATTCTCGAAGCAAACTCCGGCAGTTCCTGAAAACTACCCCTCACCATCACGATTGCCTCAATGAATGGGATGCGATTGTTCAGGTCCAATTTCCCGAAGAGCAGGTCTTCCCGGTGAAATCGCCGAATGGACGGTTCGCGCGGAGGTTCACTGCTGCCGCTGGAACTCTCCTCACCCCTATTCGCCGTGTTCTCTGAATAATCGTCATCCTGCCTGTAACTGGCGTCACATCGGAATCCCTCGAGCTGATGAACCATGTTGCTCTGCGGAGACGGGCGGTTGAATGCCGAACCTCCCAACAGCCTCGTTTGCTGGGGCTCTTGCCTGGCAGTGTTTCACCTGCAGTCAGCCGGGTTCTTTTCAGT
>JBKDRW010000070.1:0-18689 GCA_046341255.1 Planctomycetota bacterium | reverse complement strand
TTCTGGAAGTACCTGCCCAGGAACAACAAATACGGCGGGAATACACACGATCATTTTGTGAACTACATCAAGAATTATCCGTATCCCTATGTGATCAAGAACTCATGCTGGGAAATCCCATGCCTCGCTCCCAGCGACTGGTCTGCTCAGCACCTTCACGGCGTCGACAATCCGATGACCGTCGACGACTGGAAAGCCGCGATCGACCTGACGGTGCATAAGCAGGGGTGCTTCAGCCTTGTGTTTCATCCTCACGGCTGGATCAAACCGGAACAGGTCGTCGAGATGATTGACCATGCCGTGGCGAAGCACGGCAACAAGGTGAAGTTTTTGAATTTCAGGGAGGTGGCGGAGAGGCTCAACAAAGCGGACAGCGGAAAGTGGAAAGCCGATTTTGTCGCGTCGAAGCGTCGTCATGAACAAAAGGCAGGCTCCGAGCATGGCTTTCCGGCGCAGATACTCAGCCAGGGTAAAGAGTTCGAGCAGTGGTGTCGTGGAGAATCGCAAACAGCTCCCTATGGTCTGAAATCCATGTGTCGACGCGATGGTACTCACAACGGCTTCTTTATCCACGAAAACCACTTCTGCTGGATCAACGAAGACACGGCAAATCTGCCGGATTTGACGTATCGAGTTTCGTTTGATGACGTTCTCAAGGCGGCACAGGAAGAAGCGAAAAGCAGAGAGCGGAAAGCTGAAGAACAGGATTCGACATCTCAGATGTCAGATTTGAAATCCAAAGTCCCGCCCACTGCATACGATCCCATCCCCATCGGTGCGGCCGTGGTTGACATCACGCCGGCCTATCCGGTGCGGCTCACGGGTTACGGCAATCGTCTGAAGGAATCGGACGGTGTGGCGGTGAAGATCCACGCACGCGCGTTGGTGATTGGAGGCGAAAGCGGCGAATCACAGAGCGGAACGGTGGGCAACGCGACAGCGTCAGCTTTCCACTCTCCGCTTTCGGCTTTGATCACCGTCGACAACTGCGGCGTGCCGCTGGAAATGACCGAAGCGGTTTACGCTCGAATTGCTGCGAAGCACAACATCCCTCGCGCGAACTTTGCGATCTGTTCAACGCATTCGCATTCCGCGCCGTGGTTGCGAGGCTTCGCGCCGAATATCTTTGCGGAAGTCCCGGAAGATCATGCGGCGCGTCTGGCGCAGTATGAAAAAGAGCTGACGGACAAGCTTGTGGAAGTCGTCGAGCAGGCCATCGCGAATCAGCGGCCCGGGCATCTCTCACTGGGTTATGGTGAAACCGGCTTCGCGATGAATCGTCGGTCGCTGAAGGAGGGCAAATGGGTTGGCTTCGGCGAAGTGCCGGAAGGACCAACCGACAAGCGAGTTCCCGTGCTGGCAGCTCATGATACTGATGGGAAGCTGATCGCCGTGCTGGCGAATTACGCCTGTCACTGCACGACGGAGACGGGGGAGTTCAATCAGATCAGCGGCGACTGGGCCGGCTTCGCGGCTGATATGCTCGAAGCAGATTTCCCCGGCGCTGTGGCTCTTATCGCCATCGGCTGCGGCGCGGATGCGAATCCTTCGCCAAGGGGAACTCATGAGCAGGCAAAGGGGCATGGAAGGACGATGGCAGACGAGGTGAAGCGAGTGATGGCGAGCGGAATCGGGACAGCCCAGTTGTCCTCTCCCCCCCGCGCCGGAGGAGGGGAATCTTTGAAACGCATCAACCCCGCTATTCGCGGCAGCATGGCTCGTATCGATCTGCCGCTGGCTCCGATTCCAGCTCGAGCGGAATGGGAAGAGGCAGCGAAACGTCCGGGCGTTGAAGGGTCACGAGCACGCTACTTCCTGAAGATGCTTGAAGACGGTCAGGAGATTCCTGCGACCGTTCCCGACTATCCGGTTCAGACATGGTGCTTTGGTGATGACCTGGCGATGGTCTTTCTGGGCGGCGAAGTCGTTGTTGACTATTCGATTCGCATGAACGACATGTTTGTGAGTGATCGTCTGTGGATTAACGCGTACTCAAATGATGTGCCCTGCTATATCGCGTCCGCACGACTGCTGCGTGAAGGCGGTTACGAGTGTGATTCGTCGATGCTGTATTATCGCCGACCGACTCGACTGGCTCCGGAAGCGGAAGATCTGATCTGCGATACCGTCCAGAAGCTTCTGCCTCACAGTTTCTATTCGGAGGCTCTTCAAAAAGACTTCCCCGCGCCGAAGACTCCCGAGGAGGCATTGAAATGCATGACGACTCGACCCGATCTGCGAATCGTCCTTGTGGCCTCAGAGCCCCTCATCCGTGACCCGGTGGCGTTCGACTGGGATGAACGAGGACGGTTGTGGGTGGTGGAGATGGGGGATTATCCGGGGACGGAAACCGAGATGTCAGAACGCGGAGAGCCGAAAGCGGAAGGCGGACAATCGCAGGATGGACCCGTGGACAACGCGACAGCGCCGGCCTTCCGCTCTCCGCTTTCCGCTTTCCACTCCGGCCGTGTCCGTCTTCTCGAAGACACCGACCACAACGGCGTCTACGACAAGGCCACCACGTTTCTCGACAACCTTGCGTTTCCCAACGGCATTCATTGCTGGCGAGGCGGCGTCATTGTCACGATGGCTCCTGAAGTTTTCTATGCGGAAGACACAAACGGTGACAACGTCGCTGATGTTCGCAAGACGCTGTATCGAGGTTTCGTCGAAGGCAACCAGCAGCACCGCATCAACGGCCTTCGCTGGGGACTGGATGGCTGGCTGTATCTGGCGAATGGGGATAGTGGTGGGATGGTTGAGGGAACGGGCACGCGATGGATTGACGGGAAACTGGTTGATGGGCCGATCGAAATCGGAGAGCCGAAAGCGGAAAGCCGCGAATCGCAAGATGGGATCCTGAACAACGCAGAATCTTCGGCTTTCCGCTCACCGCTTTCGGCTTTAACCCCCGTCAGCCTTCGAGGTCGCGATCTGCGAATCAACCCGGACACGAATGAGCTCGACGCTGTTTCCGGACAGACTCAGTTCGGTCGGGAACGCGACGATTTTGGTAACTGGTTCGGCAACAACAACTCGAACCCGATCTATCAGTTTGTGCTCGAAGATCATTACGTGCGGCGAAATCCTCATGCCAGCATTTCCCAGGTGATCGCTCAGGTGGCAGCGATTCCAGGAGCCGCTCCGGTGTATCCTACCAGCCGCACGCTGGCTCGGTTCAACGACTTCGCCTACGCCAATCGATTCACTTCAGCGTGCAGTACGATGATCTACCGCGACACGTATCTCGGTGAGCAGTTCTACGGGAACGCGTTTACCTGTGAGCCGGTCCATAACCTTGTATCGCGTCTTGTGCTGACTCGCGATGGCTACGGCTTCAAAGGCGAACGTGCACCCGATGAGCAGCAGTCAGAGTTCCTTGCTTCAAGTGACAACTGGTTCAGACCCACCATGGTTCGCACGGGACCCGACGGAGCCATCTGGGTGGCCGACATGTACCGCGCTGTGATCGAACATCCGGAATGGATCCCAGCCGAATATCAGCGCAAGATGAATCTGTATGCTGGCAATGACAAGGGGCGGATTTATCGCATCGTGCCGGCGGGGGAATGTTGTGGGGGAACGCCGACAGCGGAAAGCGGAAAGCCGAAGGTTGTTGCAGAGAGCGATTCAGCTGCGAAGCAGCGACAGCAAATAGCCTCGGGCGTTAGCCCGAGGAACGCATCCCCGACGATTGAATCAGCCCCGGAGGGGCGACACACACGAAACTCCGTGGAACGGCCTGTCGCCCCTTCGGAGCTTGAGGTTTCGACGGCACTGCAAACCCCGGTCCTTGGCCCGGGGCTATCTGCTGAGGTCGCTACGCGACGAGACGCGTTCTTCGACAAACCCTGGAACGAAATCCCTCTTGAGGCTCTCGTCAAGCGGCTCGAGAGTCCCAACGGCTGGTGGCGTGATACGGCGCAGAGGATTCTGACGCACCGGTTGGGTGATTGGAACAAAGTAGGCAACACTAAGCTGGATTGGAGGCTTTGGAAAGTTGTGGTTAGCGATTCGCCTCCGCAGGTGCGAGTTCAGGCGGCCGAGTTCATTTACCTGGCAACGAAATCACACGACATGCAGCCTGGGATGCTTCAGCCCTTGTCTGCATATCTGCAGATCGATCCGCATCCTGAAGTGCGTCGCTACGCCGTCAAACTCCTTGAGCCAACATTGCGGCAGGGGAAGGTGAATGAGCCGGCTCTGGAGATTCTGAGAGCTCTTGCACAGGACTCAGACACGGGCGTTCGCCTGCAGGTGCTGCTGAGTCTGGGCGAGTGTCCGGATGAGTCCGTGGCGGAGATCCTGGCCAAAGCGCTTCGTGACAACATGGCCGATGACACTCTTCGAGCCGCGGCGTATTCGTCGCTGACAGAAAACAACATTCGCAGCCTTCTGAAAGCCAGTCTGGAGGCTCCATCAGAAGAACTGAGTGAACAGCTCATTCTGGCGATTGTGGAACAAGCCGCAAAGTTCGGTCAGATCACTGAGATCGGTGGTCCGCTCAGGACGTTGTTGGCATCGATTGGTCAGAACGCCAGCGAGGATCGCTACACCGTCGTCCAATCGTTGCTGATGCAGATGAATCATACCGAGGCGATGCAGGACCTTCGAAACGATACCGAATTCACCGCGTCTGTTGCGAACGCCGTTGAGACCGGCCTCAAGACAGCCCGCAATGCAGGCGCGGAGGAGCGGATCCGTGGACTCGCGCTTCGCTTCAGTGAAACAGCAATGCGCGTCGCTGGAGAGGATCAGATCGATGTGACGGAATTCACATCACCACAAATGCCGCCGACTCTCCAAAAGGCGGCTACAACGATTCTGGCTCTGCGAAGCGATGAAAGTTCAATGCGTCAGCTGATTCAGCTCTGGCCGACCCTGACACCCGAGTTGCGTCAGAACGTGATTGAGATTGCGGAGTCGCGTGAAGCAGCCATCGCGCTGTTGTTGTCTGCGAAGGAAACCATGACGTCGCAGGACTTCAATGCGGCCCAGCGAGATCTGCTGTTGAATCACCGCAGTGAAAATGTCAAGACGCTGGCTCGGGAGCTGTTTGGCGAAGATCATCTGACAGTCCGTTCCGCCGTCGTCGATGACTTCAGATCTCAGATTTCAGATTTGAAATTGGAGATGTCAAGAGACGAGCAAGTGGCAGCGGGAAAACGTGTGTTCGAAAAACGATGCGCGACGTGTCACCGTCTGCAGGATGTTGGCAGGGAAGTCGGAGCCGATCTGGCGGCGCTGAAGGATCGATCGACAGACTCGTTGCTGACCGCAATCCTTGATCCGAACAAAGCGGTTGAAGCAAAGTTTCTGACATACTCGGTGGTCACGAAGGAGGGCCTGCAGTACTCCGGAATGCTGAAAAGTGAAACGGGTGGCAGCATGACTCTGATAGGCAGTGATGGTGTGGCCAGCACGATTCCGCGAGCCAAGATCGAAGAACTCGTCAGCACCAAACGGTCTTTGATGCCCGAAGGTCTTGAGAAGGATCTGACGGTTCAGGATCTTGCCAGCGTCATCGCGTTCGTGCAGTCTACGGGAACTCCCTGGAAACGTTTTGATGGAAACCTGCCCACAACTGTGAAGCCGGCCTCTGATGGGACGATCACGCTGCCTGCTGCTGCCGCTGAGATCTACGGTCCGAATCTGGTCTTTGAGTCGAGGTACGGTAACCTTGGCTTCTGGACATCGACCGAGGACTACGCGAAGTGGACGTTTGAGGTTCCGAAGTCGGGACATTGGGAGGTCGAACTCGATTTTGCCTGCGATGACAGCACGGCGGGAAGTCTGATTCGGTTCTCGACAGGCAACCGTTTGCTGACTGCTCGAGTCCCCGGCACGGGCAACTGGGATCACTATCAAATCTATAAAGCCGGAACGATCGACATCCACCGTGGCCGATGCCAACTGATGATCACGCCCGTGGAGAAGCCGCCGTTTGCCTTGCTGGATCTGCGCGCCGTGAGACTGATTCCGCCGAAGTGAGTTGGGAAATTCTGACCTGAGACAGATTCGCTGTCTGCGGGGAGCCCTGTCGCAACTCTGGTTGGCCATCCCAACGGGAACGACGGATACGCAATTCCTCTGCAGAATGCCCGTCTGCAATGGTAGTTGGCGTAATGTGGGATATCTGCGTTGTCTTCGGGAGACGTTTGGAGGTGTCAAGGGAGTTCCTCTTGGTCGATTTCGTTGTGCACGCATAGTATTCGGCCAGAAAGCTTGGGCGGCCGTTGGGGGGATGCGCGGAGGGGATTCGTGTGTTCCCTGTACGGACATGGATGAACAACGGTTGTCCGCATGGATGAATCGAAGGCGATCGACGAATGGATTTCAATATTCGCCCAGTCTCAAAAGCATGTGCGAAATCTGGACGCGCGTTTCGGCCGGGAGAGTGTTGCTGGTCGGTGCTGATGGAAAAAGACGGACAACTCGTGCGTCAGGACTTCAGTTCGGAAGTCTGGTCGGGTCCGCCTGCGGGTGCGATTGGGCACTGGCGATGCGTGATTCCGGAATCGGCCGAATCGAATCGACCGAGGCTCGACGCGGATTCTCTGTTTGATTACTTCGTTCTGCTTGGAGATTCTCCCAATCAGATCCAGCAGCAATATCGTTACGTGCTTGCTTTATTGCTCATGCGGAAGCGTCGTCTGATTCTGGAAGAGGTTCTGGATATCGACGACCACCCTACGATGAGACTTGTCGGCAGCGGAGGAGAAGGTCCATTTGATGTTCGTGAAGAAGAGCTTTCTGAAGACCAGATCACTCGTCTTCAGCAGCAGTTGTTTGATTCGTCTCGACCTATGGCGGCCTAGCGGAGACCGTCGTTTCTGACCGTGGTCATACTTTCCGGATCTCACGCTTCATCGACCGAAATTCGCCGCCACCTGAAACGACCGACTGAGTCCCGAATGTCTCACATCCGAATCATCCTGCTTCTGACTCTGGCTGCCACGGGCTGTCAGGTGTTTCAGCGCGGGAAGGAAGTGCAGACGGTCCGTCCGGTTTTGTCGGCGGAAATGACTCGTGAGGAACTGGTTCAGTATCTGAATTCACAGTCTGAGGGTCTTCGCAACTGGCGCTGCAACGATACCGTTGTTGAAGTCAATCTTCCGAAACTTCCCGATCAGCGACTGAAAGGAACATTTCATTGTTCATGGCCCAGCCATTTTCGGCTCGATGCAGGCAATCTGATCGGGATTCAGGCCAATCTCGGATCCAACGATGACATCTGCTGGGCCTACTTTCAGCCGGGCGAGCCGATGGTGCTGACGTGGAAGCATCAGGATGCTTATCTGCTGCAGTACCTTCCGGATGGTATCCCTCGGCTTGAGCCCGAGTGGCTGCTGACAATTCTGGGAATTCAGCCACTGGACCTCGAACGTTATCAGCTGACACGTCCTCCGGAAGGATCGAGAGAACTCTGGCTGGCGGCGATTGAAAACGCGCCGGATGGCAGTTCGTTGCGGCGAGTGATCAAGGTGGATACGGTCAATGGTGTGGCTCGTGAGCATGCACTTTATGATCGCAACGGCAATTTTGTACTGAGAGCACAGTTGAAGGATCACAAAATGTGTGGCCACTATCGTCTGCCACATACGGTCGCAATTGACTTTCCGGCGAACAAAACGAGGCTGACGTTACGGTTCTCCGGCATCCAGCCGGACTGTGATCTGAGTGACAGCCTGTGGCAGCCTCCCCATTCCAGTCAGATTCAGTCGATGGATGTCGGGGCAATGATCCGCGAGCGTATACCTTCTGCAGAACAGCATTTCAGGCCGGCCGAATATGCATCTGAAGATCGTGAGTCACCCGCCGCTGACCATCGGATCATCGAGGATCCATTTACGGGAGTGGAACGATCGAATCCTCAGATCGAAGAGATCGGTCACCAGACGATTTCGGACGCTCCGGATGTTGTCCCTGTTCCGGAATTCGATCTTGAGCCGGAGCGAAAGAAGTCTCGATTCCGGTTTCCGTTTTCACGGCGATAATCGTGGAGCATCACCCGGCGTATGAACACACCTCGAAAATTGCGGTCATGTGACTGCATCATCTGGCATGCAGCAGGTTTGAGCCCTTTCACACGCTGATTGGTCAACCGGTCAGGCAGATTGCGTGAATGCATCGAAGCACACAGTTCGTCTGAGTCGTGGGGCTGCCAACTCGTTGTTCCAGCAGTATGCCGATGCAAACCAGACGTCATCGGCCATGGCGGAATTCAATCAGAAGACAGAATATGAAGCAGCGGAGTCGTCATCTACATTCAGCAGAGAACAGTCTGCTTGTGCTCGTTGACATTCAGGAGAAACTGCTGCCGGTGATTCCGGATGGGCATACGATCTTCGGGAATATCCGCTTTCTTCTGGATGCCGCGCGGGTTCTGAATGTGCCGGCGATGGTGACGGAGCAGTATCCGAAGGGTCTTGGTCGGACCGTTGCTGAACTGGATCAGCATCCAGCCATTCGATCCGCTCAAGAAAAACTTCGATTCAGTGCTGCGGACGCCATCAGAGAATCGGGATTGGCGGATTCAGAAGCGTCCGTCGGGGCGAGGCACATCATTCTGACCGGAATCGAGACCCACATCTGTATTCTCCAGACAGCATTCGACCTGCTTGATCAGGGCTATCCGGTGACTCTGGCGGTTGATGCCACCGGCAGCCGCCATCGCCTTGATCAGGACACAGCCTTGCGACGACTTCAGACGGCCGGCGTGACACTGACGACGGTCGAAGCCGTCGCATTCGAGTGGTGTGAAATGGCGGGAACGGATTCCTTTAAGGCTGTCAGTCGCCTGGTTCGTGATCGCTTCGTATCAGCATCTGGTGAATTGCGGTGAGCTTGTTCTGCGGTCTCAGCAGATGGCGGAGACTCTGAGGACTGTCGGGCAGATGAAGCGGCATGTGTCAGCGAATCAATCACGCGTTGCCTCTATGGAAAATGCTCAGATGAAACGGCACACTTCGAGCCATCTCGAGCGTTGCGGATGTTGAGTCAGACATGCGGCGAGGGCGAATTCGCGGCAGCTGAAAGGTGATTCTAAACTGTGAACCTGATCACCATGTTCGAGTTCGCGAGATGCGATGAGGAGGATTCACCTTGGCTGCGGCGGTTGAAGTTCTCAATGTGACGAAGACTTATGATGACCTGATTGCTGTGAATCACGTCAGTCTGAGCGTACCGCGAGGAGCGACGCTTGGATTGATCGGTCCGAACGGAGCAGGAAAGACGTCGTTGCTCAGAATCATGTCGACCCTGTCGCAGGCTGATGAGGGTGACGTTTTGATCGAAGGATGCTCGGTTCACAAGGAGCCCGGCCGTGTGCGACGAAAGCTTGGCTTCATGCCGGCGGAATTCGGCTGCCCGAGAAATGTTACGATCGAGGAGTATCTTGATTTCTTCGCGTGTATGTACGATCTGACTGATGGTGAGCGTCGTCAGCGAGTTCGTGATGTTTGCGAATTGACTGACCTTGCGGGCCGCGAAGATGTGCTTGTGAAAGGTTTGTCAACAGGCAACAAACAGCGCTTGCTGCTTGCGAAAACGCTGCTGCATGATCCGACAGTGCTGATTCTTGATGAGCCGGCCAGCGGCCTTGATCCTCGTGCCAGAAACGAATTACGAGCGATCATCAGGACGCTCGCATCGCTCGATAAAGCGATCATCATCAGCTCCCACATCCTGCCGGATATCGAGGATATCAGCGATTGTATCGGGATTCTGGAAGCCGGGCATCTTGTCGTGCAGGGGGATCTCGCAACACTGCAGACTCAGCATCAGACGCCGCAGCGGACGGTTCGGATCAAAGTGCCATGCGAGGTTGCATTGCGTGCGTGCGAACTGTTGCGTGCTTTGCCGAAGGTGACTGCATGTGAAATCCGCGATCAGCAGATCATTGTGAGCAGTGATGAGTCCAGCAAAAATTTCCTGCTGGCTGCTTTGCTGCGGGCTGATATTCGCATTCTTCAGTTTTCTGAAAACGAATTGAACCTGGAGGACATCTTTATGCGATCAACCGCGGGGAGGGTCACATGAAAGCTGTTCAGCAGTTTGTCTCTGTCTTCAGGAATTCGCCGACGTTTGCTCGTGATCGTGTAAATCTGATCTCCAGCTTCACGATCGGTTTTGCTGCGCTGGTTCTGAACGGCTCGGTGTTGCTGGCGGTTCTGATTCTCCTGTTTGATCCTCGAGAGTTTTCGGGCCTGGCCAAACGCGTTGAATTCGGACAGCTTCTCGGCATTTTGCTGCTGTCTGGTGCGACAATCTTTGCAACGCTGCTGATTCCCTTGCGTTTGTCTGGTGTTTTTCTTGGACCGCGAATCGGGCGTTACTTTGATCAGGTCGTGCTTACGGGCATCTCGCCCGTGCGATTCCTCATGGGCAAAGTGACGTCGCAGAATCTGTTTCTCGCGCTCATGTTATTCCTGCTGCTCCCCTGGTTCATACTTGTTCTCGTTGTGGGAGGTCTTGACTGGTATGCGTTTCTGGGAAACCTGCTTCTGCTCTGGTTGTACTGCATGATGCTGGCTCTGGTCATGATCTGGCTGTCGCTGTACTTCAATGAGATTCTGTCGCTCATGATTCTGCTGAGCGTTGCCGCGATCGTGTGTCTATTGGGCGCGACGCCGATTCCCTATCAGCCGTTTGTGCTGACCCCGTTTCCCGCCCTGCTGATGGATTCGTATCAGTTGTCGACTTACTTCCCACCGGAATACCTTCGCAGTTACGGCAGCATTTTTCTGTCATCGCTGCTGGTCATGGGGACGGTCTGTGTCGCAGCCTTTACTGGTATCTGCATCGGACCTCTCTATGGCATCGTGCGGGACAACAGCACGTTTGGCGAAGTTGTGCATGCGGGAGACAGCAGGCGGAAACGCTGGTTCCGTTTTCGTCATCACATCCAGCGTCCATCCGAGATTGCGTTCTTCTATCAGAATCGAAGCCACGTCTTCAGATCATGGGAAGGGCTTCTGCGATGGGGGACAACGCTGCTGGTACTGCTCGGATTGATGGGTGTTGCTTGGGGACTTTACAGCGACATGGTGTTCATGCAGTATCAGGTCATTCGGAAATCGCCTTCGGGATCCTTCTATTCCTACTTTTACATGGAGGCAAATGCCCGAGCAGAAACCATTCACGGATTCACCGTGATCATTGCAGCAATCGTTTTCAATCACGCTCGCAATACGGTCTACTGCAGAATCCCGTTTCTTGCCGGTCGAGAGGTTTCCATTTCGCGGCTTGACTGGATCTCGTTTCTGTTTCTCGTGACTCTGTCATCTCTCCTGTGCTATGGCATCCCCGCGTTCATGAACGAAGTCTATCGACTTCCGAATGAGCCCGTTGGCGTACCTGGACCGGGATTCCAGGATCAGACACAGTACGACTGGTATGCCAGAGAATACGGCAATATGAACATCTGGCATGTGCATCTGGAGTCGACTGTGGTTGTGTCAGTTTCTGCCCTCGCACTCTACGTCTTTCTTCGAACTCTCTGCCTGTTGACGTGGCTGAGAACGCTGGCAGTTTTTGTCGGTGTGGTGGCATACAGCGTCGTATGTCTGCTGGGGCCGTTTCTGCTGGCACTGCTGGTAAGATTTCTGGTGTCCATGGAGTTCGAGATGACCCGCGAGTGGGCATGGATCGCCATGATGTCTCCGGTGGCGGTTTTTGGTGTGATCTATCGAGAGATGCCAGGTGACGTGATGGATGGCCAGTCCACGCTGCCATTCTACGTTGTTCATCTGCTGCTGATTGCGGCCTTCTGGTTGATCATTCTTCGCGTCGGCGCTGCTGTTGAGAAAGCCAGCAGATCCTGGCAGGCGAGAGGAGAAGCGACATGACCTGCGTACTTCCTCTGCGACGCATGCCAGCTGTCGTGGCCACGTGCATGCTGCTGGTCGGTCACATCGTGAAGGCACAGAATTCCGAGCCCGACTCTCCCGATTTTCCCGGACTGGATGTTCAGGTCAGTATCGGTTTTGACAAGCTGATAGAACGATCGGCCCCGGTGTCGGCCGCGTTCTTCATGACAAATCACTCGGAGAAAATCATCGAAGGAGAACTGATCCTTCGTCATGTGGAATCCGGTCAGAGCATCAGTCTGGGCACCGTGACTGTGGGTCCCGGCGGGAAAAAGAGGATTTCCACTGTTCAGTCGTTTGAGGACTGGGAGCAGGTCGAGGCCGAATACACAGATGGGTTCACAACACTCTGGAAACGCCGGATCTTTCTGGACAGTGAGCGATCCGTCACGTCTCTGGATTCGGTGCTGCTGGTCGTGGATTCTGGTGGTCGCCGAGTCGCTTTTCCTGGGCAGAACGCAGAAGACGAAAATCAGGCGATTGTTGATGAGATTCCGACCTATGTGCCGGAGATCGGTCGGGGAAACCGAGTGGTCACACTGTCCATACTCGACTGGCAGATTCCGATTCATCCAGGGCCATTGACGACCATTCGCGCGATGGCTTTTTCTGACACGGCCAGAGTGGAGTCTTTTGGTGACGCTCAATGGGAGGCTGTCGGACGCTGGATTTCCTTTGGCGGGCACATCTTTATTCCCGAATCTTCGCCGGCACTCCTCGAAAAACTGAAGGCTGTCTGTCCGCTGGCAGTTCAGCCACCAGCCTTTCGAGACGGAATGTCGGTTCACGTTGCTGGTCTCGGCACGATTTTTGTCTACCCGGGAGAACTGTTTACCACAGGGGATAACTCAGCAGCTCTGAACGTGGCAAAACAGACATCAAAATTATCCGGCATTGGACTGTTCAGGGCGATCAGCGAGCGTCAGTTGGATTTTCCTGCGATGGGAAAGTCGTATCAGACTCGAAATTGGGTGATCATGGTCTTCAGCGTTTATACGCTGATCATCGGCGGTGTGACCCTGTTGCTGTTTCGATTGTCCCGCAGTCGATTGAAGACATTTGTTGCATTTGTCGTCGGAATCGCCAGCATCGCTGCCGCCGGTCTCGGCCTGATGCTTCGGACAAGTCGTGGCGACGCAACACTTGTCACTGTCACGCAGCTTGCTGCATCCGGAGCCATTCAGGTGGCAAAGATTGAGGTGCAATCAGCAGGCGGACGAAACTTTGACCTTGGCATCAGCGGCATCAATCCGGATCTGCAGCTTTCTGACACGTCGGATCGCTCCGGGGCCCCTGCGTACAGCTACAGTCCGATGTACGACTACTACGATACGTCCGCATTCGCGCCGGCGTTTTCGATCATGAATAATCTGAGTGACAGGAAAGAAGACAAGTTCCAGATTCGTGTGCCCGTTCAGCCGTGGGGTCGCAGACGCTGCATGGCAACAAGTTGTCTTCCTTCGCTGACCGGCATGAAAGTGGATCTCGGGTATCAAGTCCTTGCCAATCAGCATGATCAGCAACTGGCTTCGGAAGAACAAGTTCTGGAACTGGTCAGAACCAATGCCATTCCTGACGATGACGTGCTTCGCGGGACCTGGTCGGTCGACGTACAGAACAACACCGGGCTGGAGATCTACTCGATGACATTCGTGATTTCCACCAGCGTCGTTGCCGAGAATACCGGACGAGGAAATCCAAACCTTGACCTGAGCGATCTGAACAAGTCTGAATTTGATCTGGTTAAGATTTTGACGTCATCTCGGGCGATCGTACTTCAAGCAGAGCGAGATGAAGAGACGCAGCGAATGTCATGGAAATTTCGTTCATCGCCCGGGAATCCGTCTGATGGAAACCCTGATCGCGATCGGCTGCAGGCGACCAGCAACGTCCCGCGCGGGTCGACGTTTGCATGGTTGATTGGAACGATCCAGAAAAGCCCCGGGATCATGATCGACGAAGCCAACAGTGATTTTCGCCTGTCCGATACGGAGGCACACAGCTTCAGTCTGTATCTGCCTGAGGAGCAATTGCCGGAGTCATGGCGTACGGCGCATCGCTGGCTGCTTCAACGGAAGATCACCGCCGAAAAGGAACGCCTGACGCGGCAATTTGAGGTTCTTAAGGAAAGTCCATTGCAGGTGCCGAACCGCTAGAGCCATGCAGAGTCCGACGATGCTGCACGCCTTAATGCACACCCGACAATTGTGATGAGCTACTGAGCGCTCTTGATGTCCGGTCGGAGTTTCTGAGCATCGCGGAGGTAGATGTGTTCAATTTCTTTCGGTGTCCGATCCGTATTGATGTGCAGCAGAATGCGGATGCAGCGAGGCAATGAATTCGGCACCGGAATCTCGCGCGCACAGAGCAGCGGTACCTGACTCATACCCATCAGTCGAGCCGCCTCGGCGGGAAATGCGGAAATCAGATCTTCGGTCGTTGTAAAGACGGCCGAAATGACATCGTCAAAATTCGTGATGGCATTGCGTCGAAGAATCTCTTCCATCAGTTCCCGAGCGGCACTTCGAATCTGCGCAGGATCATCGGCATCAACAGAAATGGCACCACGAACACCACGAACCGCCATGAACAACTCCGACTTCGCAAGGCTTCACGAAACGGGAAACACCGGTTTCCTCCGGACCCTCGTCGCTTGCGAGGAACGTGGATTCTGATGAAATGCCGCTCCGTCGCAAGACTGCACGGTCGAATCCCGGTGAAATCCTCATCAAGCTGACCATGCTCTCCTTCTTTATCGTCTTTCTTCGGATGGCCCATGACTTCTCGGATTCTGATCGGAACAGACGAGGCGGGCTACGGTCCCAATCTCGGGCCTCTGGTGATCACCGCTACAGCATGGTCTGTTCCGGCAGGACTGAAGCCGGAAAATCTCTGGGACGAACTCACGCAGGTCCTTACAAACTCACCGAGACGGGGTGATCAGCGACTGTTCGTAGCGGACTCGAAAGCCGTTTATTCGGCAGACCGCTGTCTCGAAGATCTCGAGGTGCCGGTGCTGTCCTTTCTTTCCACGCTGGGGTTGCAGCCGAATTCCATTGATGAACTCGGGCGACATCTGGGTGGCACAACATTTGACTCGGAATATGCACGGGAACCCTGGAATGCAACACCGGGATTGCGGTTGCCGGTCGAGGCGAGTGTCGACCATGTCTCGGAATGGGCGGACTCGCTTCAAAACGAAATGAATTCGACCGGAATTCGACTGCTGGGAGTTCAAAGCCGATTGCTGTTTCCGGCAGAGTTCAACCGACAGACGGACCACTTCGATTCAAAGGGTGTTGTGCTCTCGGAAGCGACACTGGATCTGGTCAGATCGCTGTACGATCTCTTTGTCGCGCCGGAAAATTCGGGAAGGCAGCCGAGTCCGGCATTGGTCGTATGTGACAAGCATGGTGGCCGAAATCGATATGACGAACTGATTGCATCTCGCTTCGACGATCAGTTTGTGTTTCGGATTCAGGAATCGCGAGAGTTGTCTCGTTATCGTCTGGGCTCGTTGGAGTTCTGCTTTCGAACGAAAGCCGAGGAGCTTTTGCCTGTGGCTCTGGCATCGATGGTCGCAAAGTATCTCCGCGAAGTGCTGATGCATCAGTTCAACGCATTCTGGCTGGCACGCGTGCCGGGGCTGAAGCCAACACAGGGATATCCCGTGGATGACAGACGTTTCCTGGACCAGATCACCGAGCATCTCGAACGGCTTGATATTCCGGGTGAATTGATCTGGAGAAATCGATAAAGGTTCCGCCACAGCCCGCAGCATCAATCGGCTTCAGTCGCAAAGTGACGTGACTGCAGAACCTTGTGCATGAGCGGCCCGGAATACGTCACGTTGTGGAGTCTTTCGCGAGGGTTGCTCGGGGCCTGCAGGTTGGTCGATCTGATCTCAGTCAACGAGTTGCCGTTCGAACTTTTGACAGCAGCGACTGAGAAGTCGAACGCAGATCAATTCGACGGAGGGCGACGTCGATGATGATGAGGATCGCCGCGAGCATCAACAGCATGGGCCAGAGTGGCTTTGCCCGGGGAGCGGTGAACTTTGGTCGCTCGAACAACGACAGGATTGCCGGATTGAATCGTCCGCCGGAACTGGTTGAGATCTGTCGCAGTAAGGATTCATTCGTCGGACGGATGCGGAGTTCATCGCTGTAACCGATCATCAGGCCTCGCGACTGCTGCAGACGTTTCAGATCGGCATCGGCCTCTGATTCAGCTGACGCGGTGATTGCAGCGTCGATGTTGTAGGCTCCGGTCAGGGGGGTTGCGATTGTGGTTTCGTATCGTCCGGGAGCGACCTGCGGGGCTGTCTGTCTGATGCGACGAAGTTGAGGATCAATCACGGTGACCTCGACAAGTCCATGGTTGATATGCGCCCCACGCTCGGTCGCGGCATCAATGATGATTCGAGTCTCCCTGCCGAAACGAACAGTTGAGATTTCAAGTCCCTGCTGGTCGTTTTTTCTCATCAGGTGACGAACGACCTGCGTCCAGAATTTTCCATAGCCTGGCCATGTCAGCCATTCAGCAGACCAGCGACTCTTGGCGTCAGACGTGAAAGCCGCCGTCATGCCGAGCCCGTATCGCCACCATGCCAGCAAGGGGTCTCCCTTCTCCGTTGCAAGGATCAATTCGCAGGTTGGCTTTGGGCGGGTGGTCACGTATCCGAGCAGCATCGGGGCAGACTCGAAGTCGATTTCCGCGAGTGCCTGAGTGGCTCGCACAACCTGAGGAATAAAGGGTTGTTCGTCCACCGCGGATTTACCTGCTGTGATGGTTTCCTTTGCAAAAATCTGAGGCACCTGAGATGGATCTGCAGTTGCGTAGAAACGACCCTTGCCGATTCTTGCGATGGACTGCAGAACCTGTGTGTCCGTTTCACCTTCCTCCCCCACAGCGACTGTTGAAAGTGTGATCTTTGCGGCAGCCATCTGCTGGGCGAGTCCTTCGAAGTCGCCGGAATTGGAAATGCCGTCGGTCAGCATAATCACATGCTTGAGGCGTGCGGTCGTCCCGCTGAGCATCTCAAACGCCCGCCGCATTGCGGGATACATTTCCGTTCCGCCGCCCTGCTGGATGCCGGCAATCTGTTCAGAGATCTGGCCTTTGTTCGTGGCCGTCTGCATGTCACTGATCACAAACGTTTCGCCATCGAACGCGACGACAGCAATCTGATCGCGTGGCCCCAGAAGCTCGACGGTTGACTGAGCCGCCGCTCTCGCCATGTCGAGCTTTTCACCCTGCATGGAACCGGACTTGTCGATCACCAGAACAATCCCGAGTGACGGCTTCTCTTTCTCTTTGTCGAAATCACTGCGAACCGGAAGAACATCCTCGAGTGTCGACTTGTAGTAACCGCCGGGGCCGAATGACTGCTGACCACCCAGCATGAGAAAGCCTCCGCCCAGATCCTGAACCCATGATCGGATTACTTCCATCTGCTGCAATGTCAGCTCGTTTGCGGGAACATCCGAGAGAATGACAAGCTCAAAATTCTGCAGTGCGGCAACAGTATCCGGCATGCCCTGAGGTGGACGAACTTCAACAAGAATGCCCTCGTCTTCCAGTGCGTATCGAAGTTCCTGAATGAGTGTCACATCGCTTTCCACGATCAGCACCCGCGGTTTGCCGGATGTGTAGACGAGGCCCGAGTCAGCATTATTGTCAAGCAGTGTGTCCTGTTTCAGTCCGGAAACCCGAATCTTAAACGTCGCCATCCGATCTCGCTCAATCGACTGCTGAATGCGAATTGTATTGAAGCCGGTGGCAAGTGCTTTTCGCTCGCTGACAACCTTGTGGTCTCCCTGATAAATTTCGACGAGCCCCTCATCGTCGTGGTTCGAAATGATTGTCGCCTCGACATAAAATGGTTCACCCTCGCGAACCTCAGTCGGCACTTTCACATCGGCAACCTGAACTTCCGGCTCACTTTTTGATGGAAGTGCCAGAGTTGAAATCGGAATGTGGCTTCGAGTTGCTGCTGCCACTGCATCGCCTTCTGTCTCATTCCCGTCGGTCAGCAGAATGATCTCAGGTATGTAACCGGGGGGAATCAATCCCGATGCGGTTTCAATCGCTGCTTCAAGATTTGTTCCGCTCCGATCGAATGGAAGTTCGCGAGGCTGCGATTCCGGTGTCATCGGCAGACGCGTCGAACTCTTCAACAACGACAGTGGTTCCGATGAAATCATACCCGGAATGGTCGCAAAGGGCATGTAAACCACCTCGGCGCGTCCGCGTGAGGCACTGATTTCTTCGAGCAACTCACGGGATATTTCCGCGACGGATCCATCAATACTCAGGCTTTGATCCACTGCAACAACGAGAAATCGCTCGCGAGTTGACTGATTCCATGTCAGCCCGGCAAGGCTCAGGATCAACAGCAGCACCATCGTGCCGCGAACTGCAAGCGATGCTCGACGCTGCGGTTTTGAAAAGTCACTCAGACTTCGCGCAGACGCGAACCACAAAACTGCCATTGCAGGCAGTAGTAGCCAGAGAAAGTGTGGTCGGGTCAGATCAAACAGGGTCATCACGACGCCGCGAAGTCTTGGCTGTTGGAAGAAAACGTTGCGCAGGAAGGATAGTGACGACTGCGACCAGCGACTATTGAGCGACCTGTCCCGCCGGTCTCTGTCGCAGAAATGAGTGATGCTCAGCCGGTCAGGCAGATTTTTCGGTCACTCGGAGCCGATCGGGCTTGGCTCGCGATTCAGAAAAAATTGCCCGTGCTCCAGAAAGTTCCTGTCAGCTTCGTTGGCCGTTGAATATATCATATGTAAGGTGTGAATTGTAGGTTTTAGA
>JBKDRW010000069.1:0-27345 GCA_046341255.1 Planctomycetota bacterium | reverse complement strand
TTTCCGCCGCGTCCGATTCAGGACATCTGGCGAGATCCACAGTTTGATTTTGTGGATACCCTCGAGGAACGATTGATCGCTGCCGGTCTGCATTATTCCAACGAACGCCACATTGCCCTGATGAGTCACCAGCCGCCCGGTGCTGGATGGAGGCGGCTGGCGAGCCGTTATCACAAGAAGATTGTCCATGTGCCACTGAGTCGATTCGGAGCCGCGACGATCGAGAAACTTCGGATGTTTCACGTCCTCAACGGGCACCATGTGAGATCCTTTGCGGAGCATTTCATTCGCAAGCCGTGAGGCTGGCGAACGTAAGACAATATTCAGTCAACGGCCACATCGAAGCAGGGTACAGCCGTACCTCGCGACGTTCAGCGTCCGGCATCCATCAGAAATGATCTGGTTATCGAATGCTGCGGGGCGTGAAAGACCTGCTGAGGAGTACCGGATTCAATGATCCGTCCGGAATGCAGGATGTGAACAGAGTGAGCCACGTTCTTTGCAAAGTGCATCCCGTGAGTCACGACGATCATCCCCTGACCACTGCGAGCCAGATCCTGCATGACGGCAATCACTTCCGAGGTT
Source organism: Planctomycetota bacterium (assembly GCA_046341255.1). GTDB lineage: Bacteria > Planctomycetota > Planctomycetia > Planctomycetales > Planctomycetaceae > SXXK01. The sequence continues at coordinate 26,760 of JBKDRW010000069.1, read as the reverse complement.
GTATTCGGATCCAGCGCGCTGGTCGGTTCGTCAAACAGAATGGCTTCGGGATTCATCGCAAGGGTCCGGGCAATGGCGACTCGCTGCTGCTGGCCGCCGGACAGTGATGCAGGACGGGCATCGCACTTGTGCAGCATTCCCACTCGTTCGAGAAGTCTTCGGGCCGATGCAATTGCGGAATCGACAGGTTGTCCAAGGACATGAATGGGTGCTTCTGTGACGTTCTGAAGCACGGTGCGATGAGGGAAAAGATGAAACTGCTGAAACACCATTCCAACACGGCGGCGAATGTGCAGTAAAGCAGCCTCCCTCGCGGGACCGGGGGAGGCCGGAAGCTGTGTGCCCGCGACATGGATCGATCCGCTGTCGTATGTTTCAAGTCCGTTGATGGTGCGCAGAAGCGTACTCTTGCCGCCACCTGACGGCCCAAGCAGTACGCAGACTTCTCCCCGTGCGACGTCGAGGTTCACATTGCTCAGAATCTCATTTGCTCCGAACCGTTTCACCACGTTGTTCAGTGAAATCATGGAGGTGACTCCCGGCTGAGTCGCTTTTCGAGTCGTCCGGCAAGGACCGACAGAGGATAGCTCATGGCAAGATACAGCACAGCCGTCAGTATCCCAAGTTCAATGATTGCTCCGGTGTTGCGCGCCTGAATGTAGTACTCTTTGGAAAGCTCCACCACCGTGATGACGCTGCAGACGGCGGTGTCCTTGAACAGGGCGATAAAATCATTTGTCACCGGTGGAATCACAATGCGGGTGGCTTGTGGCACAATGATCCTGCGAAGCGCCAGATTGCGGGTCATGCCCAGCGACAACGCGGCTTCCATCTGGCCTTTCGGAATGGCCTGCAGTCCCGCTCGATAAATCTCGGCTTCGTACGCTGAGTAGTTGATGGCCAGTCCCGCAACCGCCGACCAGAACGCTGAGATGGAAAATCGGGAGTCTGGCATCACGAACTGCAGCATCTCTGGGATCAGAAAGTAAATCACGTACAACTGCAGCACCAGCGGAGTGCCTCGAACAAGTTCAACATAAAATGTGGCAATGATGGAGAGATACCGCGGGCCATACAGCCGAATCAGAGCCATGCTGAGCCCGATGATGATGGCCAGCGGCATGGCGACACACGAAAGCAGAATCGTCATTCCCGCCGCCCGAACCAGAAACCCGCCACGCTGGCGAAGAACGGGCAGGCCGCGCAGCGAACTGGATTGGGCATGATCGGGTTCAGCACGTGCGTGACCATCGGCCGTGGCCTGACTGGCGGAATCCTGCCCCGGCATTCCGGCAAAGCCACCATCAGCCGTGATCTCAATCGCTCTGATCGCCTGAGTTTCGTTCCAGAGCCCGTATCGCTCAAAGATGGTCCGCAGACGTCCATCCTGCAATGAAAGCGTCAGGGCTTCATTGACTTTCCGAAGCAGTCCGACATCCTGTTTTCGAACAAGAGCGACATAAAAGCCCCGACCAACGGGTGGTCCCACGGCTCGAAGGTTCGGAAAGTCCTTGCGATAAAACTGCCAGATGGGAAGATCCTGAACATTTGCAGAAATGCCGTCCGTTCCGAGTTCTGTGGCCCGCATCGCATCGGTGACGCCTTCGAATAGAACAAGATCAGCGCGATCCTCGGCAAACGTTCGTGCGTAGTCTTCCGCCGCTGCGCCTCCGAGCAGTGAAATGCGTCGCCGAATTGCCGGATCGCTGACGAGGTCATCCCACGAACGGATTGAGTCATCATTTGTCCGTGCGAGAAGCTGAAGTTCATAGATGTAATAGGGGATCGATGTGCCATAACGTTCGGCCCGTACGGGATTCCATTCGAAGCCATTCAGCACAATGTCGATGTCCCGTCGATCCAGCAGGTCAGGCAGCTTATCCCATTGGCCCTGTTGAAATCGAGCCGTCACTCCCAGATGCCTGGCAATCAGATCGGCAAGTTCGACTTCAAAACCGATCAGTCGAGTAGGATCAGCATCGTCCGGGAAAATGAATGGTCCGCCGCCTTCCTGATCAGCTCCCCAGATCAGGACACCCCTCGATTGAATCTCTGCCAGACCATCGTTGCTCTGGCCGCATAAGGGTGTCGAAGACAAGGACAAGCCGGACAGGAAAGCCATGATGAAAACGGCTTGGAGAAGCATCGGAGCGGCTGCACGCCACGCATGTGACGAAGGCATCTTCATTGGCAGCCGCAGGCATTCAATCAATTCCGTTGTCCTATCATGACCAGGGGGCAGGCTGATTTCGGAAGTTCACACCGGCCTGTCGCAGTATGACGAGGAAATCGGGCGCCGCAGGCTGCGTTCTGAAGACCATGTGGCCCACATTCGAAGTACGGATCTTCATCAGCCCGAGGCAGGAATTCAATCGATCAGAGCGACAGGGTCGTGGCCGCTGACAATTCTCTCTGCCCGTCGCACCATGCGCTGGCCTGCTGATTCGTGCTGCGAGGTATTCAAATCGAGGTGGGAAATGGAAAATGCGGGCTGAATCCGATCTGTTGACGGTGGCAGTCTGCGTCTGAAGAAATCCCTGAGATGCTCTGTCTGACACGTTCAGTGTTTTGGGAAAACAGCGTTCTTCTGAGCGTGGTGGCAGGAAAGCTCCTTGCGACAATTTTGAGGAAAAGGCAGAATTCCGCAGGCGGCTCGAATGAGGCGGCCGGTTTTTGCAGAGGGATAACACGTGGGCGCGACGCGACAGAAAATGGTGGTCCTCGGGCGGGATCATGGTTCGGTTCCTCTGCTGAAAGAGTTGGCGGGTGATCGACTTGATGTGGTCTCAAGCGAAGACACATCATTGCCGGATGCCTCGGTGGATTTCGTCGTTCTGGATAACTCGAATCCGCAGATGATGTCTGATCTTCAGGTCTGTTCGATGGGCCTGTTCGATGTTCTTCCGGATGGAGTTGTGTTGCTGGATGAGACGCTCACCGTTCTCTGGCACAACGCGACGTTTCGATCGATCCTCAAAGCCGAGGGTCGGATCATTGGCCGATCTCTTCAGGATGTGATCAGTCCGGCTGACGGCACGGATCTGCATCGCATCAGCGTACCGGCGAATTCCAATGAAGCCGCGTCGCTGAATGTCAAACGTGAAGATAAGTCTGTGCTTGGACTTCGACTTGCCCGGACAACAATTCCCCTGGGCGGAAAAAGCAGCAATGCCATGATCCTGACGGTGCGTGATGTGTCACGGCAGGTGGCCGCAAAGCAGAAGCAGGATGCGATTTATCGAGCGGGTCTGGAGATGGGGAATCTGTCGCCGGAAGAAGTCACGGCGATGACGCACGAGGAGCGAGTCAGTCTGCTGAAGGATCAGATTCTGCAACTGACTCAGGAAGTGCTGGGTTACGATACGTTCGAGATTCGTCTGCTGAACAATGAAAGTCACGAGCTCCTGCCGTTGCTCGAATTCGGCATGGATCCGGAGGCTGCCCATCGGCGACTGTTTGCGGCGGAGAGTGGCAATGGTGTAACCGGCTTTGTTGCCTTTTCGAAAAAGAGTTACCTCTGCGCGGATACGAAAAACGACAAGCTGTATCTGTGCGGTGCCACGGATGCCCGAAGTTCGCTGACAGTGCCGCTGATGATTCGTGATACGGTGCTGGGCACGTTTAATGTGGAAAGTCCCGGGACGCTGGCGTTTGATCAGAAAGACCTCGACTTCCTCACGCTGTTTGGTCGAGTTGTGGCGAGTTCTCTGAATCAGCTGCAGCTGCTGGCTGCTGAGAAGGTCACGGCCGCAACAGAGAATGCCGATCGACTCCGTCGTGCTGTGGCCGAACCTTCAGACGATATTCTCAATGCGGCAACATGGATTCTGGAACGTTACATCGGTCATGATCCCGATGTGTGTGACCGTCTGCACCTGATCACCGATCGCATGCGAAAAATCTGTGCGGTCGTGGGTAAGGAAGTCTCCGTGCCCGAATCAACGGGCGGACTCGCGACACCTCAGGTCAGTCGCCCCCCGCGCAAAGCGCTGCAGGGCAAGCGGATACTTGTTGTCGATCAGGATGCCACGGCCCGGGAAGATGCCCACAATCTGCTGGGACAGATGGGCTGTCTGGTCGAAGCCGTTCCCACGGCTCACGACGCCTGTGCGATGCTGCGAAATTATCATTACGATGTGGTTTTGACTGATATTCGGTTGTCTGATGCGAATGGCTATGAGTGTTTTCGACGGCTGCGAGAAATCAACAGCCATGTCCCGATCATTATGATGACGGCCTTCGGCTATGATGTGTCTCATTCGATCGTCAAGGCGCGACAGGAAGGGTTGAAGTCGGTTCTGTACAAGCCGTTTCGTCGCGCTCAGATGCTGGATGAAGTCGAAAAAGCCGTCACCACGCCTCCGCCTGCCACGACATAGCTTTCCGATTGTGTCTGGAATGCAGGGTGTCAGGTCGGCATACGCTGCACCGCCTGTTGTTATGGCGGGTTAACCAACAGTTCTGACGCTGATCGATGTACGATGTTGAGTGCTGTCGTTGTGGTACGATGACTTGATTCGTGAGTTCCTCCCGAGGTATCCATCGCTTGGCCAGCCTGTTCTGTTCCGCATGCAACCAGACGTTCGCGAGCGATTTTCAGAAATGTCCTCGATGCGGGATGAGTTTGTCGTTTCGAGACAATCCGCTGCAGAAGGAAACCGTCATTCTGTCAGAGGGGACGATCGAGAATTCGACGGAGAAAACCGATCTGGAACTCGATCAACTCCTGCTGCCCGGTCAGGTGATTGACATTTACCAATGCCAGAAAACGCTGGGCCGCGGCGGCATGGGTGTCGTCTATCTCGCACGCAACACAAGCCTCCAGCGTCTGTGCGCGCTGAAACTCCTGTCACCCCGGCGAGTCTCCGAAGAAGTCGACTATGTCGAGCGTTTCGAAAACGAGGGGCGAGCGGCCGCGGCACTGGTCCATCCGAATGTCGTGACGACTCATGCAATCGGTCGCACGGGAGACTTTCATTTTCTTGAGATGGAATACGTTCCCGGTCACTCGCTGCAGCAGGAAATCGATAGTGAGGGTGATATCGGCCCGATTCGATCCACTGCAATGGCTGTCGGCATGGCCAGCGGACTGTCGATCGCGCATCGGCTTGGTATTGTGCATCGAGACCTCAAGCCGGACAACGTCCTTGTGACTCCGGGCGGGGTTCCCAAGATTGTAGATTTCGGGCTTGCGAAACGTGTGGTCGGAGATGATCTGCCGTCTGGCAATCTCGCTGGCACTCCGTATTTTATGGCCCCTGAACTGTTCGAGGGAGGCGTGGCAACTCCGGCCAGTGATGTCTACGCGCTCGGTGTTTGCTATTACCTGATGCTGACGGGACGATTTCCCTTCGAAGGTGATTCCATCAGCACACTGATGAAAGCCATTCTGACCGCTGATTATACCAGTGTTCGGCGGATCAAAGACGAGATACCACTGGATATGGCCGAGTGCGTTTCTCTGATGCTGAATCGGGAGCCAACGAATCGTCCGCGAGATGCCGGCGCGGCTTCGCAACTGCTCCAGGCTGTTCTTGGCTCTTCTCGAGACCTCGATAATCTGATTTATGATGCTTTCAACGGCCTGCCGAATATCTCATGGACTCGCGACGAGGACAGTGGCTTCAAAGTGCATCTCGATCTTCGCGGTGAGCGTGGGCAGACGGTCTATGTTGAAAACAGCGAGCACTCTGCAGGCGAACGATTGCTCATGATCTACAGTATCTGCTGTGAAGCTCGGTCTTCCTTTTATGAAGACGCCCTGCGACTCAACGCTGTGATGCATCATGGAGGAATTTCGATTCGCGATATCGGTGGTAAGCCGTACTTTGTCATGGTCGACACTTATCCGCGTGCTACCGTCTCCGGTGAAGATATACGAAGAAGTTGTATTGAGCTTGGTACCCGTGCGGATAAAGTCGAGCAGATGCTGACCGGCCGCGATGTGAATTGAACATGCTCAGGGACGCTGACTCGTCTCAGACGAAGTCCTTGACGCTGATTGCGGACACTGTCTGCCGTGCCAGCCGACAGCCTTGTGCAAAAGGGAGGCCATGGTGCCCTCCGAGCCGCCAGAGCTTTCAAAACCCTGAGCGACTGAAGGCTCCGGAGGACCTTCGCTCTCCCGAATCATGTTGTTCAGCAGATTGCTAGGCAGCATTCGGCAGCAGTTCACCTGCGACTGAATCGATCTGCGTTTCTGTCAGATGCTGAAGTTGCTCTGCGTATCCCACCAGCAACGCCATTTCACACAGACGATTGATCCGTCGAGGGTTACCGCTGGTGACTTCGAACAGGCGTTCGAGTGCTCCCGGGGTGAAAATGTCTGGAGCCCCGCCGACCGCACAAAGACTCGATTTGACATAATCCGCTGTTTCAGAAGCGGTGAATCCCTGAATGGCGGTGGTCACAGCGATTCGTTCGGCCAGGGATCCGATGCGGCGAAGTTGTGATGCCAGGGCGGGCTGTCCGACCAGCAGGATTGATAGTTTACACGATCGGTCGGCTTCCACGAGATTCAGAAGTGGCAGCACCACGGAATGAATGGCAGCCTCCGACAACAACTGAGCATCGTCGAAGCAGATCACTGGCAGTAATCCCTTCGCCGCATGCCGATGCAACGCTGTCTGAATGTCTTTCAGTACAGAATCTGTGCCAGTGGATTCGGTATTGGCTGTGCTGGACAACTCGACTGCAATCAGTCGCAGCAGTTCACCAGGGGTGAGTGTCGGAAAGACGACCTGAACAAAAGGATTGAGCAATGAATCCTGTTCAGGAAGCTGTCTGACGAGGCTCGATTTTCCTGTTCCGGACAATCCCAGAATGACATTCGGCCCGGAAAGATTGTCGATGCTGTACTTCAGCCGTAATAACGCGGAATGGTGCGACTTGCTGCGGTAAAATCGACCCGGCTCGTGCCGGGAAGGAAACGGTTTGTGATTCAGATTCCAGTATGATTCGTACATAACTTGACATCTCTCGGCACGAACTGTGGCGTCAGTGGACTGGTTGAATCGAACGCGAAAGTCTCGCCCTGACACTGCGACCCTTACCCGAAGGAACAGATACTGGAGCGGCGGAGAATCCTGCGGATTCTGGTTGATGAATCGGATTGGTGGTGGCCGGGATTTCCGTGCGGCCCGACGCATTCGGAGATGTCGCGATGGTCTTTGCAGCGTTTTGTGTTCCGGAAACGGATTCAGAAAAGACGTGGTCACCCGGGATGGTGAGATCCAGTTCCGGTGTTCCGGCTGCATCAACCGGCTCTGCCGGTTCTCTCATCGGCGGAGCGGACTTCACATCAAATTCACTCAGGGCCGCTTCAACATCGGCGAAATCTTCTGACAATGTGTCAGCCTGCGAAAGAGCTGGCTCTGATGAACCGGATTCGTCAAACCACAGCCCGACCATACAGATGATGACAACCACCGCAGCGAGCTGGCGACGCCTTTCCGAGACAAGACGACTCATCTTCGCCCATCGCGATGTTTGAGATGACGAAGGGGTGTTTGTTACGAATTCAGCAGCCTCAGACTCGGCTTCTTCCGAGCGACCGCCGACCGGTTCCGCAGCGAAACTTTTCGTTTCGGAGTTCTTGTGAGACATTGGTGAGGGAGTGTCGAGCGATCGTTTCGTATCCGGTGGACATGGTTCGTCACTGACTGCGAGCGACTCATACGCCGAGCATGTCGTCGTGCCAACCGGCAGTGACGAGTTCTCGAGATCGGTGACCTCCGGGATCAATGCACCATCCAACACGATTGACAGGTCCGCAGGTCGTCGTTCCGGGGTGTTCGTCGCATGAACGAGCGACATGTCTGAATTGCTTTCGGGGGGTGTCAACGCGCGGGTGACTGCGAGTTTCTGCAACGCGTCTCCCAGGACATCTGCCATATCTGCCTCCCTGCAACCGGACCTGCCAGGCCTTCTGAATCAGGCGATCCCTGCCGACTTCAGATCTCCTCGCTGGCTTCGCCCGACTCAATGCAGTCGAAACGCATGGTGCGCGCGAAGGCGAAGGATCACTTCACCTCGTCGACATCGACGGAAACGCAGGCAAACTTGATACGAGCCCTGCCGGCGGCAAAATCATTCCCGAGGTCAGAATACCCGAAATGGCTGCAACGGCAGAAACCGCCGGACATCCGACGCGCCTAGCGTCGCATGACCCATTGAAGCAAAAATGCGTCATCAAAAGACTGTTGCGGAATGTCGCGAAACTCAAGTCTTCGGTGAAACACATATCCAAACTCCAGCGCTCCGAGTGTGTCGTCGCTGGCGACCGATTCGAAACCGAGCATCAGACGATAATCGCCGTACGTCATGACGTGGTCCTGCTGATCAGAAAACTCGACGGCCCACGTGCCTCCTCCGAGTGAGCCGCTGAGATAGGCTCTGGAATCCGGACTCAGGGCGTACTCAATGCGAGGCCGCGGAAAGATCAGATCAATTCTCAGACCGGGGATTTCCAGATTGTGAAGTGACAGCCCGAAGACCGGGAGTATCGGGTAATCATCGCGATCAAGATAGTCGACTCCGAAGACGACATCCATCCCCTGGTCAACGTGGATCATGCCGACCGCATGTGCCGGAAAGCGGATTCCTTCACTCGCGCTGCCTTCAAAGTCGCTGTACGCTCCAATGCTGGCCGACAGGTCGTAGCTGAATCGAGGGGAGAGGGAATCGCGAGTGTGCCATCACAGTGCGATCTCGTACAGTCTGGGATTCAGTGGAGCCGTCGTCGGTCCGCCGAGCCAGTGAATGTTGATCATGCCGCCAAAGCTTGTTCTCTTGCCACGAGCTTCGTAGGTCGTGCTCTGCATACTGAACCAGCCAAAGTCATCACCGGTACCCGGAATCCATGACCACATCGATTCGTCGACGCGATAGTTCTCATATGGAGACTCCGCCAATCGTTCCAGATTCAGCCGATCGCGACCTTTCTTCAGATCTTTCAAACTTTCAACACGGTTGGGATCGTAGAGTCTTCCGTCTGTCGAAGCATCGGGAATCACGACGGGCACATCGGTTGGAGGCACCGATTCCAGTGGCACATTCAGATCCGACTGCGGCTCAACCAATTCCCCATCTTCCGCAGCCTCAATTCCTCCGCTGTGCTGCATTTGATGCGATGCTGAACGAACGCTCCACTGCTGACTGTCGAAGAGTTCATGCGGCTCTGTCGTTTGAAACTTCGGCGAAGGTGATTGGGAAAAGTCTGAGAAATCAAACTCGTCCGACGAATCGCTGCGTCTGTTCGTATGCTCGGAAACTTCCTCCGCAGGAAGCTGGTCGCCGCTGAATTGCATCAGGAACGCGGTTGCGAACACCGCAACGAACCATGTGGTCGTTCTGTGCGGCCGGCGATTGGATGCAAGTTTCAAATGATGAAGAATAGGCACCGATTTTGTCCTGATCAAAGCGGATACCGTCGAACCACCGCGTGCAATCAACCCGGCGATGAATTGCCGATCGCGAACTATGGTGACAGTTGATCATTTTGCCAGCGCGGACTTCCGAGGTTGATTCGTTGCAGAGACGCATGATTCGGTCGTTCGGAGATAACTGCAGATCGGATCTGAACAGTTTTCACAGACACCGGCAGATTTTGCTGAAATTCACGACGTTTCCATCAAGCACCGCCGGGAAAACGAAGGGCGGAGCCAAGCCGCAGCGCCGCAGAGAGTTGTGGCGTTCACCGGCTTGAGAGCATCACGGAATCGCGGAATCGCATACCGGAGCGTCGACACGCTCCGCTCGCCGGAACGCACGCGGCCAGGCGAGCGGTGTGGTGTAGACCCGCCGGTCCAATATGCCGGTTCGCAGCACAATCGTTTAATGCCACAGCGTCGCCCGGCTTCACGACAAATGTCCGAATACGCATTCCATACCAGAGCGTTGACATGCTCCGCTCACCGGAACGCATTTGAGTGGCATCTTGTTGCCCATCCGGAGGCGCTCATTCGGCGATGGGGTCGTGGCTCAAGGCAACGCGGAAGCCTCGCCATGCGTAATCAGAGGTGTCTTCCCGATCGGCCCGAGAGAACTTGTACCGGTATGCGGACCTGCACAACTGTTCTGAGGACGCCCAACTTCCACCTCGCAACACTCGGTCATTCAATGGACCATCGTTGTTGAAGAAAGCATATTGATCTGAGCACCATTCGTTCTGATTCCCATGCATATCATACAAACCAACCGGGTTCGGCTTCTTCTGCCCTACGCGGTGCGCGTATTTCTCGTCCTTGTCCCATGCATTCCCAATAAACCACTCGTACTCTCCCAGAAGACTCTCGTCATCCCCAAAATAAAACCGAGTCGTCGTCCCGGCCCGACACGCGTATTCCCATTCCGCTTCCGTCGGCAGGCGATATGTTTTGCCTTCCTTCTGACTCAGTTGATTGCAGAACTCAGTGGCTTCGTCCCATCTGATGTAACTGGCGGCATTCTGATCATCTGCTTCGGCGTAGCCCTTCCATGGTTCCGTCCCCATGACTGCCCTCCACTGCCCCTGAGTCACCTCGGTGCGTCCCATGTAGAACCCTGTGCTGAGCGTCACCTGATGCTGGGTTTCGTCTTCACTCCGGTCCTTCTCACTGGCCGGTGACCCCATCAGGAAAGTTCCGGCCGGGATCAGTACCAGTTCCTGGCCGATGCTGTTGGTGAGCTTCTGCGGGCGGTTGTCAGGATGGTTCTCCAACTGCAGGTCGACGACATCGGTGATAAATGGCTTTGGTGTCTGGCGGTCACGAGGCGATACGCTGGCGACGAGTGCGGGGACGCGTTTCTTCATCTGGCTGGCGAGTTGTGCGGTATCGACGGGCCCCGCGGCAGAGAGTTCGCCGATGGTCTCCAACAGGCATTTTGTGAACGCACCGTGGCCCCAGTCTTTGTGTTCAAAAGCCTGCTCATTCGGCGAACATCCAAAGAGCAGTGAGGTGTTGTCGGGCAGATCCTGAACGCTGAAGTTGGCTCCAAACGATGACCGTCCACGGGCGGCGTTGGGAGTCGTTCGGCAACAGTCCGCCAGCACAATGCGGTTGCCGGCTTTGGCGAGTTTGAGTGTCCGCATCAGATCCCCAAGTCTGATCAGTGTGTCCGGATCGGGCTCGACCTGCGGGTTTCCTCTCGAATCCAGCACGGGTCTGCCCTTGAAGTCGAGTGCTTCACGAATGGAAGTGTCGTAGGGACAGAAGCAGCCGTCTTTGATGAGATCACCATGAGAGTCCACGGTATCGACTTCGATACCATGTCCGAAGAGCCCGACGAGGACAACGCCGTCAGCGTCGGCCTTGCTCTGCAACGTCTGGAGTTTGCTGTTGATGGCGGCCTTCGTCGCCGCCTGACCGAGCAGAAGATCTACCGTGTATCCGCCGGCTTCAAGAAGTTGTCCGATGGCCTTAGCATCGTCTTCGGGAAATTCCAGCGGAGCCGGCTTGTTCATGTCGGCGTATTCGTACTTTGCGACGGCGATCAGCAGTGCGTATTTTTCGGCCGCAGTGGCGGGAAGCGACATGCAGAACGTAAGAGCCGTGATGAAGAGTCTGATTGAGACTTGCATGATGTGACGCCTTGAAGACGAGGGTGCAGCAACGTCGGCATGGATTTCTGACGAGTGTAAAGCAGGCCAACAGGAATCTCCACATTGGCGAGAACGATAAGCCGGGTCCTGTCTTCCCGGAATTTTCAGGTTTTGTCGGACGGTGATTCTGAATGACCGGAGGATGTTGTCGAGAAAATCACCCGATCCCCATCCAATCGGCGAGCGACGGGTGTGAACCCGCCGGTATCAAACCATCGCGACAAGTCTCAAAACATGATCCAAAAACGGACCACAAAATGAAGCATCGCACGCTTCAGCGTTGACGCGATCCGTTCGACGGAGCCGATCTGGGTTAGTAAACGATTGGAGCTGGAAAAGCTTACAGAATTTCTCAACTCCGCCATGACCGCGAGAATTACCGCACTGGTTCCGTCATGAAATCGCGGAATCACGGGCGGGAGCGTTCCACGCTCCGTTCGCCAGAGCCTGATCGTCGGCGTGGTTGTGTCCTGTTGCTGTGGGACCATAGAATCGCGTGAGTCTGAAGGGCCGTCCGTGCGAATGTCGGCCGGCAGGACAGTCGCTGGAGTTCGACTCTGAGTGCGTTGACTGCCGCGACCGCCATTGTATTGAATTGTACGGACCACGTTTGTGCCCGAGGTCATTTTACATGCGTGAGCGATGTTCCATGTTGAGAATGTTTCTGGATCTGATACCGCGGAATTCTTCAGCTGCCGTGATGCTGCTGATCGCCGACATCACACTGAATCCGCCTGTGGCGACTTCTGCCGACGAATCCCTGAAACGGCCAAATGTTCTGGTCATCCTCGCAGATGATCTTGGCTATTCAGATCTCGGTTGTTACGGCAGTGAGATAGAGACTCCGAATCTGGACTCGCTGGCGGCTGGCGGTCTGCGGTTCACGTCGTTCTATAACACCGCGCGATGTTGGCCGACACGGGCGTCATTGCTGACCGGATATTATCCTCAGCAGGTACATCGAGACGCCTTGCCGGGCGTTCCTGGCGGAGGAGCCCCGAAGTTTCGTCGTCCCGGATGGGCCCCGTTGTTGCCTCAGATGCTGAAATCTGCGGGTTATCGAAGTTATTACTCCGGCAAGTGGCACATTGACGGCTCTCCGGCTGACGGAGGTTTTGACCGCAGTTATGAACTGGCCGATCAGGGACGTTTTTTTCGGCCGAAGCGTCATCTTGAAGACGGCAAGGAACTGCCACCGATCAAGGACGGGGAATCGTATTATTCCACGATTGCCGTGGCTGACCATGCGATCAAAGTCCTGAAGGATCATGCAGTTGGACATCCTGACAAACCGTTCTTTCAGTATGTGGCATTTACGGCTCCGCACTTTCCACTGCAGGCCCTTCCTGAAGATATTGAAAAGTACACGAGAAAGTATGTCGACGGCTGGGAAAACGTCCGACGGCAGCGATGGGAACGCATGCGGTCACTTGGTCTTGCGACGACGGGGACGTTGTCTCTGGCTGAGCGACAACTGGGGCCTCCGTATGCGTTTCCTGAGGATGTTGCAAAGCTAGGGCCCAACGAAGTGATCCTGCCGGTGGCGTGGCAGGAACTCCATGCGGATCAGCAGGCGTTTCAGGCGTCGAAGATGGCGATTCATGCCGCAATGGTGGACCGGATGGACCGGGAGATTGGTCGCATTCTCGGACAGCTTCGCGAGATGAACGCCATGGACAATACGCTTGTGTTTTTCCTGTCGGACAACGGTGCGTCGGCCGAGATTATGGTGCGCGACGATGGACATGATCCCGGAGCGCCGATGGGATCTGCTGCGACTCATTTGTGTCTTGGTCCGGGCTGGTCGACCGTGAGCAACACTCCGTTTCGTCGTCACAAGACATGGGTTCACGAAGGAGGAATCTCGACGCCATTGATCGCCCACTGGCCGAAGGGAATTGCGTCGCGAGGAGAATATCGTTCCTCGCCAGGTCATGTGATTGATCTTGTTCCGACAATTCTGGAACTTGCCGGACTCTCTCGCGAGATGGTTGTCGGTGACGAAGGCCCGGAGTCGCCCGGGGTCAGTCTGGTCCGGCAGTTTTCGCAAGCGGATTCATCGGAATCGAATCGAAATCTCTGGTGGCTCCACGAAGGCAACCGCGCTCTCCGGCGGGGGGACTGGAAGATCGTTGCGGCCAAAGATCAGCCCTGGGAATTGTACAATCTTGCCACTGATCGGGGAGAGCAGAACAACCTTGCCAGCTCCTCCGCCGATCGGCTGCTGGAACTCAGGAATGAATGGCAGCGAATCACGGACGAGTTCACAGCTCTGGCAAAACAGTCGGAATAGCTTTCCCCTGCGATGACAGTTTGCCATAGTTCGACCTGAGGAATCTGGTGTCAGAGACTGACGCGTCGAACGCGGTCTGGTTGTAAAGAAAGAAGAAACATGGCAGTCGACGAACAGCTTCGACAGCAACTTGATGATTTTCGACGTGACTTTCATCGTCTGCGGTCCGAGATTTCGAAGGTCATTGTAGGGCAGCAGGAAATCCTTGATGATACGCTCATCGCTCTGATCGCCGGCGGACATGTGCTTCTTGAAGGAGTGCCTGGACTCGGTAAAACGCTGACGGTTCGAACTCTTGCGGACGCGCTGCACCTCGAGTTCCACCGCATTCAGTTCACGCCGGATCTGATGCCCGCGGATCTTGTGGGGACTCAGGTGATTGCTGAAGGCGCAGATGGTCGGAAAGTCTTCGAGTTTCAGAGGGGGCCCATTTTTTCCAATGTGCTTCTGGCCGATGAAATCAACCGAGCGACCCCCAAGACCCAGTCCGCGCTGCTGGAAGCGATGCAGGAACACAGCGTTACGGTTGCCGGTGTGACCCATCGCTTGTCAGAACCCTTCTTCGTGATGGCCACCCAGAATCCACTGGAAATGGAGGGAACGTATCCGCTTCCCGAAGCGCAGCTGGACAGGTTCTTTGTCAAGCTGCTGGTGAAGTATCCGGGAGTGGCTGATCTGGAGACGATTCTTGATCGCACGACAGAGAACCTGAAGCCCAAAGCCGAGGCAGTTCTGACCGGCGATCGAATTCTGCAGATGTCGCAGCTGGCTCGACTGATTCCGATTGCTCCGGATGTTCGTCGGTACGGCATTGCGATCGTCGTGGCCACGCACCCCGAACATGAGCTCGCATCTGTGGTTGCAAAGAAGTACGTTCGGTTCGGCTCCAGTCCCCGAGGTTTGCAGTCGCTGATTCTCGGTGCAAAGATTCGAGCGATTCTGGATCAACGTTACTATGTGGCTCGTGAAGATCTGCGCCAGATGGCGTTTCCCGTCCTGAGGCATCGGATGATCCTGAACTTTGAGGGTCAGGCGGAAGGCATTTCTTCCGATGATGTCCTGCAGAAACTGCTCGCTGACGTCAAAGAAGATGCGCTTGCGACTGCCTGAACTGTTCCGATCTGCGGTCCGTCGTCTGTCTGCCCGATCCTGTTTTTCAATCCCGCACGAGACCTGTTGTATGCGACTGGGGACTGTGCTCACTCCGATGTCTGACGAAAACCTGCAACTGGCGGCACAGTGCGGGGTGACGGATGTTGTGCATCGATATCCGGGGTCTGATATCGAGGTTCTCAGAACGTCGCGGAAACGGATCGAGTCGTACGGTATGAAGTTGTCGGTCGTGGAAGGGTATCTGCCGATCGAGAATATCAAGCTGGGCATCGATGACGGAACCGAGATCGCATCGCTGAAGCTGCTGATTCAACAGATGGCTGAGCTGGATATTCGAATTTTGTGTTACAACTTTATGTCAGGCACAGACTGGTGTCGGACCCGACTGGATGCTCCGGAGCGAGCGGGTGCAAAGGTCACGGCGTTTCACCTGGCCGATGTGGAACGCAATGTGAAACTGGGATATCGGCCGACGAGTCCGGAGACGGAAGAGATTGCTCGGTCGCTGACTCCGGAGAAACTCTGGGAGCATCTCGAACGTCTGCTTCACGATCTTTTGCCGGTTGCGGAGGCTTCGGGGGTCGTGCTGGCGATGCATCCTGACGACCCGCCGCTTCCATCTCTGCTGGGCAAGCCAAGAATCATGTACAACGTGGAGGGATTTGAGCGTCTGATCAGGCTGGCTCCCAGTTCTTCAAACGGCATTTGTTTTTGCCAGGGATCATTTGCCACCATGAATGTGGATATTCCGGCGACGATTCGAAAGCTCGGACCTGACATCAGATATGTCCATTTTCGGGATGTCGCGGGGACTCCGGAGGCGTTTGCAGAAACGTTTCACGACAACGGTCCGACAGACATGGCTGCTGCGATGCGAGCCTACAAAGAGATTGGATTTGACGGGCCGATACGGCCCGATCATGTGCCGCAACTGTTCGGTGAGGACGACGGCGAGCCCGGATATACGATGCTGGGGCGACTCTTTGCGTACGGATACATGCGTGGTCTGATGCATGCGACGTGACAAATGAACGGCAGGCTGCTCACCATGTGAATCAACCGTCCGACGAAAAACGCCGGCAGTTTCTGTGTCAAGCACAGGGATCGGCATGGATTAGCATTGCTCGGCTTTCTCCTGGGCAACTTTGCTCTAAAATCACGGGCATTCATTCAGACTGAACTGGCCGGGATCTCGCCTGCATCGTGATCAACCGCGTTTTGCCCGTTTCCAGGTTTGCAGGAACCAGGAATTCAAGCGGGGAATTTCCGCGAATTCCGCGAAGAGAATTCGTTGGCTGCATAAGACACACGCGACAATCTTGATCACAATCGTGATGGCAGAAAGCGTGTTGTTTTTTAAGTGAACCAAGAGAGCGTTTTCGAAGTTGCGGCCTGTTGGCTCCTTCGAATGAAGACACATCATGGATTCGTTCGTTCGAAATCGTAACCTTCTTCTGGCACTGGCCGTTGTGCTTCTGGTGGTCTGCATTCCGATCGCGCGGGAGCTCAGCTTTGATCAGACGATCGACTCATTCTTCAGGCCCGACAATCCAGACATACAGATTCTGAAACAGTCTCGAAAGGATTTTGGCGGGGATGAATTCGTGATTGTCGCCTGGAAGCAGGCGGGTCTGATTCAGACCCATCCCGACGGTGATTTTCCGGAACTTTCACCCGCTGCTGGAAAGGCCATCGAAGAACTGTCCACCCGGCTGAGCGAGCTTCCCGGAGTGGACGGCAGGAGGACTCGCGACCTTCACCGAATCCTGACGAAGACACCGCGGAATCTCAACACGCGCCGAGCGATGCTCAGGTTATTTGAAGGCGTGCTATTGAATGCCGAACAGGAAACCACATCGATTGTGCTGCAACTGGTTCCGGAAAGTGATGCACCGATTCCGCGAGTGGCAACCATTCAGAGCATACGGGCGATCGTTCGTGAGTTGCGTCCCGATGCTTCGGTGGCGGGTGAAGCCGTTCAGATTCAGGACATGTTTGATCTTGTTGAACGCGATGGCAACCTGTTGTATCTGGCATCAATCATTGTGCTGTCGCTTGTTTTGTGGGTCATTTTTCACAATGTGCGGTGGGTTCTGGCATCGGTTGGTATTGTGATTCTTTCGGTCATTACCACTCGAGCCATGTTTGTTCTGGCCGGAGCGAGGCTGAGCATGGTCAGTTCCATGCTGAACTCACTGGTCACCATCATCTCAATTGGCACAACGACTCACATCATCGTGCATTATCGGGAACTGCGTTCAATGATGGACGGCCGTACGGCCGCAATCGCCACGATTCGCGAGCTGGCTTCGCCTGTGTTCTGGACGATCGCCACCGTTGCGGTGGGTTTTGCTGCCCTGCTGGTGTCTGAAATCGTTCCGGTGCGAAGTTTTGCCATCATGATGTCGCTGGGTACGCTGATGGTGCCGTTGATTACGCTGCTGATTTTACCCGCTGCATTTGCTTCCGGAAATGTTCCTGTGCCGGGACGAGTTCGCATGGAAGATCAACTCGATGCGTTGCTGGACCGCATGGCCCTGACGGTGGATCGCCATCCGCTGGCGACCTCGATGGTCTGCGGACTGCTGACGCTGGCCACGTTGCCCGGGCTGTGGATCATGCAGGTGGAAACTGACTTCAGCAAGAACTTCCGCGAATCCAGTCCGATCGTTCAGTCATTGAAATTCGTCGAAGCCAGACTGGGGCCGGCCGGATCGTGGGATGTGTCATTTGACGTTCCCGACCCGATCAATAACTCGTTTCTGATCAGGACTCGTGAGCTGACCAACCTGCTCAAGGCACTGCAGGATGAAGGCATCACGCTGGACGTTTTGTCTTTGAACGATGCCATCGATATACCCCCTCGGGTGCCCACCAGTGCGGTCGCACGTCTGGAGCGACTTCAGAAGCGGCAGGGTGACCTTGTCGAAAGTTTTTACAATACTGAACGACAGAGGATGCGAATTGTGCTGCGATCGCCGGAACAGCAGACGACCGAAGCCAAGTTGGAGCAGATCCAGCGTGTGCGGACCATCGTCGAATCGCATTTTGCGGACGCTGCGTCTTCTGTCGTCGATCAGAGTGGCGGCAGCGATGCGGCCAGCCATTCTGGATCTTCAGTTGATGGGGACTCAGATACCGCAGCCATGGCAGGCCGACAGCGTGGCAAGCCGACCGCGTCCGGATTGTTTGTGCTGATGGCTCGAATTATCGACAGTCTGCTGGAAGACCAGATGAAAAGTTTTCTCTGGGCGTGTGTGGGGACGGTGGCGTGTATGGCGATTGCTTTCCGCAGTCTTCGGATCGGACTGATTTCGCTGGTTCCCAATGTCTTTCCCATCATCCTTGTCACTGGCGCGCTGGGGCTTCTGAATGTTCCGGTCAACATCGGGACAGCGATGATTGCAAGTGTCTCCATGGGTTTTACATGTTCGGTGCACTACATCGCTGCGTTCGAAAAAGCCTTGCCTGTTCATGGCATGAGCAAAGCCCTGCAGATCGCGCAGGCCAGTGCCGGGAAAGCGGTGGTTCTGGCCCATATTGCTCTCGTCGCGGGATTCCTTGTCCTGACGGTTTCTGAGTTCATTCCCCTCGTCTACTTCGGAGCGATTCTGAGCCTGTCGATGATCGGCGGTCTGATCAGCGATCTGGTGCTGCTTCCATTGCTGCTTCGCTGGACAACAAAGCCCGTGACCGCAGGCGGATCCGGATGACAGTTGTTGCGACCTGTGCAGTATGATCACTTCTGTCTGAGATTGATGAACCTGTCCGCCAGCAACCGAGCCCATGTCCGATCTTCTCTGGCAAACTCAACTTGCGAAATGGGTATTTCGGGCCTGTGAACTGGAAGTGAACAG
Source organism: Planctomycetota bacterium (assembly GCA_046341255.1). Taxonomy (GTDB): domain Bacteria; phylum Planctomycetota; class Planctomycetia; order Planctomycetales; family Planctomycetaceae; genus SXXK01. Next base: position 7,916 of record JBKDRW010000069.1, on the reverse strand, counting down.
CCCAAAGCCGGGCAATGTCAGTCCGGGTTGTGAGTTCTCAAATGCGTCGGTGTCGGACTTTCTCAAATCCGCTGCAGAGATCTCACCCGAGTTGGCGCTGGCGGGCGAACGATCGCTCGGCGAAACGATTCTTGCGGCGGTGACAGCCACGCAGCGTGCTGTCGGTCACAATACGAACCTCGGGATTGTTCTGCTGCTCAGTCCGCTCGCAGCGATTCCGCCCGAGCAGTCACTCTTTGACGGGATCGGGCCGATCCTTCAGGCGACTACGGTGGAAGACAGCCGTGATGTTTATGCAGCGATTCGGTTGGCTCAGCCTGCTGGTCTGGGGAATGCTCAGGAACAGGATCTGAACGAAGCGCCGACGATTGCCCTGAGGGGTTGCATGGAAATTGCGGCCGATCGAGACATGATTGCTCGGCAGTATGCGAATGGTTTTCACGATGTTCTGAATCGCGGGCTGGAGTGGTTGCGGGAATCGCAGAAGCATCAGAAAACGCTTGCTCTTCAGATCCAATGGCTGGCCGTTCGTCTGCTGGCAGAATATGGAGACAGCCTGATTGAGCGAAAGTGTGGTCGAGACATGTCGGATCAGGTTCGCGACATGGCAAAAGATCTGCTCAGTGCGGACTGGCTTGTGCGACCGGAGTCACGTCGTGTCTATGATCAATTCGATCAATTCCTGCGTGCGGACGGTCATCGTCGCAATCCTGGAACGACGGCCGACCTGGTCGCGGCGATCCTGTTCTCGGCTCTTCGCGAGGGCTGGCAGTTGCAGGATCGTATCCCGTGAAATATGAATCCAGTCCGGTCTGGCCGCAGCGAGCCCGGCCGATTGCTCTGCGGTCATGGTTCTTCTATGCCTCCTGACATCGCAATGAATGGTGTTGTTGGCGTATGGCACGATTCTCGGAAGCCTGAAGGGCTTTTGTGACAGAATTCAGGAGCTGACTTCATGCCCGGATACAAAGTTGCGATCATCGGGAGTACCGGACGAGGCGATTATGGGCACGGCCTCGATGAGCCGTGGAAGACGCTGGACAACTGCGAGGTCGTCGCGACGGCTGATCCTGTGGAGGCCGGTCGCGCAAAGGCGATGACTCGCAATGGAGCAGCGCGGGGATATGCGGACTACCGCAGGATGCTGGATCAGGAGCGTCCTGACATCGTTGTCGTGTCGCCTCGCTGGATCGATCAGCACCGCGACATGGCCCTCGCGTGCGCCGAGTCTGGCTGCCACGTGTATATGGAAAAGCCGTTTTGTCGGACTCTGGGCGAGGCGGACGAGATCATTCAGGCCTTTGAATCAAAACATCTCAGGCTGGCTGTTGCACATATCAGTCGATATTCGCCACAGCTGAATCAGGTTCGCAGCCTGATCCAGGCCGGCGAAATCGGAGATGTTCTGGAGATCCGTGCGAGAGGCAAAGAGGATGCACGCGGAGGTGGCGAGGATTTGTGGGTTCTTGGATCGCATGTGCTCGATCTGATGCGAGCTTTTGGGGGAGAGCCGGAATCATGTTTTGCGATGATGCATCAGCAGGGCAGGCGAGTGGCTCGTGAACATGTGAAGCCGGGCAACGAAGGTCTCGGCTCGCTGGCCGGTGATCGGGTTGACGCGATGTATCGTTTCAAATCGGGCATCACAGGATATTTTTCATCTCAGCGTGGAGCGGCCGGAACCCCCAGCCGCTTCGGCTTGCGCATTCTGGGGACGAGGGGAATGATTGATCTCGTTTCCGGCTATGCGGATCCGGCGTATCTGATGAACGACTCCTCGTGGTGCAATTCGGGCAGGACGGGGCAATGGCGTCTGATCTCGTCCGCAGGGGTGGACCAGCCGGAGCCGATCAGCGCGAGGGGTTATGCAGGAGGCAATCCGGCTGCGGCGCGAGATCTGATCGAATCCATTGAGCAGGATCGCCAGCCGAAATGTTCCATGTATGATGGTCGCAATGCGATCGAAATGATCCTTGCGGTCTTCGAATCACACCGTGTCAATGCCCCGGTTGCAATGCCTCTCGCTGCCAGGATAAATCCCCTCGATCAGCTGGCATCCGTCTGATTTCGTCCGGCGACGTTCGTTGATTCGAAAACATGCAGGGGATTTGATCCGGGTTGTCAGACCGTCGGCCTGTTCCGGGGGGGCTGCGAAGGGACCAGAAACCGGAGCAGGCTCGAAAATGGTGTTTTTGGTCCCGATTCGTCGGAACTCTGTTGTGAGGAATCGCGGGGTGGTATCCCTGCCGCATGCCGATGCCTATGAGTCTCCGCCAGGCGCGAGTGCGCGTCGTGGTTGTCCGGGGAAGTTCTGTCACAGACGACAATTGAAAGACTATGAGTAAAACGCACAGTATTGATGGAATCACTCTGCATCTTGGAACGCCAGACCCGACGGAAGGGGAATGGATCGGACAGCGAGAGGTTCTGAAGCAGTTGCTGGCCTGCTGGCTTGTCGTGGATCCGCGTGATCTCCCGCTGACGCCGCGGCTTGTCGGTACGCCTGGTATCGGCAAGACAACGCTGGCAATTTCCGGTGCGCGCCAGCGTGGTCAGGAGCTCTACATCTACCAGTGCACGGCCGATACGCGCCCTGAGGACCTGCTGGTGACTCCGGTACTGGCCGAGAGCGGCAAGATTGCGTACCACGCGTCACCACTGGTCACCGCCATGATTCGCGGCGGAATCTGCATACTGGACGAAGGCAATCGCATGAACGAGAAGTCATGGGCCAGTCTCGCGCCGTTGCTGGATCATCGTCGCTATGTGGAATCGATTGTGGCCGGCATTTCGATCAAGGCTCATCCCGACTTTCGTTGCGCAGTCACGATGAACGAGGACGAGTCCACCTTTGAGATCCCGGATTACATTCTCAGTCGACTTCAGCCGACACTGACACTCGGTCATCCGTCTCGGGAGGATGAGCTGGCGATTCTGAAGTATCACCTGCCGTTTGCGGACGATCAGATGCTCAGCCTCACGGTCAGTTTTCTTCAGGAGGCTCATTCGCTGAATCTGGATTTTTCGACTCGTGATGGGATCAATATTCTGCGTTTTGCACTGAAGCGAATTGCTCAGGATCCATCTCATCCGATTGCCCGCGACGATGCGTGGCGTGAATCGCTGGAGCGTTGTCTGGGGCAGGATGCGGTGGATCTGAAATCACTGGCCGACAAAAAGAATCAATCACTTGGGGGTAACGTGGTGCCCATGGGGCTGGGTGATTTCTTTTTCTCGCCTGACGATCCGCTGCATCCCGATGCTGAATTCGATGACGACGAGTTTGACGACGACGATGATGACTTCGACGACCTCGAAGACGATCCCGGAAAAATGTAGGTTGATCGTGAGGGATTGATTCCGCGATGGGTGATGAGCAATTCTTCAGGGCATCTGCCTTGCGATTGCGAGAGCCTGCAATTCCATAACTGAGGGCAGCGATCGCATGGCGATTGACCTTGAAGATACGATTGCAGCCCTTGCTTCAGCTCCGGGATCGGGGCATCGTGGCCTGATTCGAATCAGCGGTCAGGGAACTCGAGATGTTCTCGATGCCGTTTTTTTTGCTTCAGAAGACAGTTGCTCCTGGCGCGAAACGAGGATTCCTCGTCGATTTGCGGGCAGCCTGCTGCTGGAAGAATTTGCGATTCCGGTGCCCGTTTATCTGATGTGGTGGCCGACCCGGCGCAGCTTTACTGGCCAGCCGATGGCGGAGCTCCACCTGATCGGAAGTCCGCCGATACTGGAAGCCGTGCTGGAGATGCTGTCGCGAAGGGGGGCGAGGCTGGCACGACGCGGCGAATTCACGATGCGGGCGTTCCTGTCAGGGCGAATTGATCTGCTGCAGGCCGAGGCCGTTCTTGGGGTCATTGAAGAGGCCGATCACGAGGAATTGCAGAAGGCACTTCGTCAACTGGGCGGAGGTATGACAACAAGACTGGGGCAGATTCGGCAGGGGCTCATTGCCATTCTGGGAGATCTGGAAGCCGGGCTGGATTTTGTCGAAGAAGATATCGAATTTATCACGCGAACCGAGATTATTCGGCGCGTGACTGAAGGACTGGATTTTCTTCAGCGACTGGCATCGGAGTCTGCTGAAAGGCTTCCTGCGGGGTATCGACGGCGAATTGTGCTGGCGGGATTGCCCAACGCCGGGAAAAGCACTTTGTTCAATCGACTGACTGGCAGTCACAGGGCGCTGGTGTCACCGGCGGCCGGGACAACTCGAGATTATGTGACCGCAGTGCTGCAGATCCATGGGATGGACGTCGATCTGATTGATACAGCCGGCTGGGAAATCACTTCGGACGTGATCATGTCGAAGGCACAGGAGTTGCGGCGAGAGCAGCTTTGCGCGTCTGATCTTGTGATCTGGTGTACTTCTTCAGGACTTTCGGAGGATGATGCGGCATCCAACACGCGACTGCTGGAATCCGCGAGCCAGTCATCGGCAGCACTGCTGGAGATTGTCACTCGGGCGGATCTCGGACCTCACGACGGCGATCGGATCGCGATCAGTGCGAAGTCCGGGTGGAATATGGATCGGCTGGAAGCCGAATTGTCACGCCGACTGACGACGGTGGGGTCAGCGCGGAGTGAGTTGCTGGGAACGACGACGATTCGCTGTCGGGACAGTCTTCTCCGAGCGATTGACGCACTCCGAAACGCCCGCGAGGCCGCGCTGTCAGAAGCGGGGGATGAAATTATTTCGTTTGAAATTCGACAGGCTCTGCACGAGCTTGGCACGATTTCAGGCGAGGTCTACACCGATGATATTCTTGATCACATCTTCAGCAATTTCTGCATCGGCAAATGACACAGGATGTGGCGGGAGATTTTCGAGTCAGTTGGATTCGCGAAGTGCTGTTCCAAGGCTGAACACGCAGATACCGCAGAGCAATGAAATCGGCATGACGATCAGCTTGAATCCGTAGAACAGCTGAAAAACAATGATCGATGGCAGCATGGCCAGTGCGGAGAATTGCAGGAGAAGCCCGATGGTGTACTTCATGCCGAATTTCCGATGGGTTCATCAGTGAGCGTGAATTTCTTGTGCCTATTGTGAACCCGTGGATCAACGGATTCCACAAGGTCGGTCAATTTCCTGACCATAATACTGCCACGGCATTCCTGGGGCTGTGCCTGCAGATGGTTGCGTTCTGAAAACAGGGTGACCATCCTATACGAACTGGGTTCCAGGGGGCGATACCGGGTCTGAACAGTGGTTCTGCATTCGGTCGGAACCTGACGAATCGCCGAGCATTGAATACCACAGCCACAGTCGGGCAACCGGACGCACTCCGGTGTTTCCGACGTCCATCAATTCCGTTGCGGACTTCCTTCATGCCATCACTTCTCGAACATGCAGTTGCAGAGCTTGAATCGATCCGTCAGCAGGGTTTGTTCAAATCGGAACGAGTCATTGATTCCACTCAGGACACTGAAATCCGTCTTGGCGACCATCGCGAAGTCATCAATCTCTGTGCCAACAACTATCTGGGGCTTGCCGATCATCCGGACATCATCAGGGCGGCTCATGAGGGTCTGGATCGGTGGGGCTATGGTATGGCTTCGGTGCGATTCATCTGTGGCACACAGACGATCCATCGAACACTGGAATCGAAGCTGAGCGGATTTCTGGGAACGGACGATACGATCCTGTACAGTTCATGTTTCGATGCGAATGGCGGTTTGTTTGAAACACTGCTGGGTGACCAGGATGCGATCATTTCGGACTCGTTGAATCACGCGAGCATTATTGACGGCATTCGGCTCTGCAAGGCTCAGAGATTTCGATATCGCAACAACGATATGACGGATCTGGAGGAGCAGCTGAAGGCTGCCGCAAAATGTCGATTTCGAATGATTGCCACGGATGGTGTGTTTTCCATGGACGGATACCTCGCCAATCTTCCGGCCGTATGTGAGCTGGCCGACCGATACGATGCGATCGTGATGGTCGATGACTCTCACGCGGTTGGTTTCATGGGCCCGACTGGTCGTGGAACTCCGGAACACTTCGGTGTTGCAGAGCGCATCGACATACTTACCGGGACGCTTGGCAAGGCTCTGGGCGGTGCCAGTGGGGGCTACACGAGTGGTCGCAAGCCGCTGATTGATCTGCTGCGCCAGCGTTCGCGTCCGTATTTGTTTTCGAACACGCTGGCACCTCCCATTGCCTCCACTTCAGTGCGAGCTCTGGAGCTCTTGTCTGAATCCGATGCTCTGCGGACGCAGCTCAGACAAAACACCGAGTACTTCCGATCGGCGATGACGGCCGCAGGGTTCCGAATTCTTCCCGGCGAGCATCCGATCGCACCGGTGATGATCGGCGATGCCGCTCTCGCGACTCGGATGGCCGACGCGTTGCTTCAGGAAGGCATTTATGTGATCGGGTTTTCATTCCCGGTCGTTCCTCGAGGCGAGGCTCGTATTCGCACGCAGATGTCGGCTGCTCATACGCGTGAGCAGTTGGAAACGGCCGTGGCGGCATTTATGAAAGTCGGCAAATCGCTGGGGGTGATTTCTTAGCCGGCTGATCTGATGATTCTGCGGACAAAAGTTGAATGTGATGCTCTGAATTTCAGGACAACAGTTGTGAAATCCCGTCTGGAAGTTCGAATTCTCGCTATCGTTTCAGGTCTGTTGGCGACGGCTCTCTATTGCGAAGCATGGGCGTCGTCCGAGAGGTTGGCACAGCATCCGATTTCGATTACGGAAGCCAGCGTCTTCGTCACGCGAACGAAGGCGATCGTTCGGATCCAGATGTTTGCCGAAGACCTTGTCCTGTTCCAGGGACTGGAGCCGAACGATCAGGATCGAATTCTGCCGGATGATCTCCGCCGAGGTCTCGAGGATCACAAAGCGTTTTTGCTTGAGAAGTTCACCATCCGTGATGCGGCCGGCGAACCTCTCAAGGGTGAGATTACCGATCTGAAGCCATTCGAGATCCCCGAGAACGGAATTCCTTCCAACGAAATGATGCAGCATTCTGCCACATATGAACTGGAATACCCTCTACTCTCGCCGCCTGAGTTTCTCACCTTCCAGCAGGATATTGCCGACGCCAATTTTATCATTCCCAGCGAAATGAGTCTGACTGTTCATCAGTCGGGAACGGGACTGAACTTTACGGAACGCCTGATGCCGGGTGGATCAACGACCATCCGATTTGACTGGAACCAGACTCTTTCGGAAGACGCCACTGATGCCGAATGGGATTCATGGTTTGAAAAGCAGCGCGAGGCCACTCTGGGGATAACCAGTTACAGCAGCGTTTATTCGTTCATCTACATTGATCCGGCCGAGATTCGGCATGAAATTCTGATTCCACTGGCGACTCTGAAAACAATCCTGCCTGTGAAGCATCAGGATCCGGCGTTCGTGGAGATTGAAGAGCAGGACGCGATACGAGCACTGATTCGTGACTGGCTGAAGAATGAAAATCCCGTCACCATCAATGGATCTCCGGTTGCTCCGGAGTTTACCCGAATTGATTTTTATTCGTTGAACCTTTCGGACTTTGCAACACAGGCGAAGCCGCAGCGAGTCAGTCTCGCGAGTGGGCGAATCGGGATTATTATGACGTATCGTACACCCGATGATGTTATTCATGATGCGACGGTGTCATGGAACCTGTTTTACTCGACACTGACAAAGATCCCGGCTGTCGTCATTGGCTTCCCTGACCGGATGGATCGATTTGAGTTTTCTCGATTCAACAAGGCTGAAGACAATATTCTGACATGGAAGTCACGAGCAGAAGACCTGCCGAAGCCTGTGCAGTTGGTGACATCCGGAATTCCGGAAAAGCCGTTGTGGTGGATTCCGATCGGGTCTCTTGTTCTGTCGGTGATCGGACTGGCGTTGCTTCGTCTCTCGCAGCCCACGGCGCGTTGTACCGCAGTACTTGTCTG
>JBKDRW010000068.1:0-14994 GCA_046341255.1 Planctomycetota bacterium | reverse complement strand
CTCCTATGGTCGTCAGCCCTACAAGATTGGTTCCGGGATGCTGATCGCGGTGGGGGCCATGAACGGCTTCGAACGCGGAGCAACGACGACATTTGCTCGTCGTGCGTGGGAAGAGGCGGGAATTGTCCGTTGGACGCAGGGGAAACTCAGTGTGGATGGGTTTTATCTCAACCCTAATGAACTGCGTTCCGGTGAGACCAATACCCGACTGGCAGGTTCTCGGATTGAGTGGGCTCCGGATGCAAATCAGAACGTCGGTGTGGCCTACATCAATGCGTTCGAATCGATCTATCCTTATGTTGCAGCTCCCGTGCAGCTGATTCCTGATGGACGAGAGGGGCTCAACACGCTGCACACCTATGGCCGCTGGATACCGTTTCAGGACAGCTATCCCGGATGGCACGTGGGCGGAGATTATGCACATCAGTGGAATGATGGTATCAGGATGGCAGCCAATGCGTTCAATGCCGAAACCGGATACTCCTTTTCGGAACTGCCTCTGACACCGCGACTGGTCTATGCATTTCGGTCGTTCAGCGGTGATGATCCGGCAACAACTCGGTATGAGAAATTTGATCCGTTGTATTATGAGGGCTCACCGCCGCTGTGGGCCACCGGAAGTAATGGTTCGTTCAGCTTCCTGAACTCCAATCTGCACGCCCATCGGGTCAGCCTGAACCTGACCTTGAATCCTCAGAACTTCATGGCGTTCTACTACTGGCATGTTCAGGCGGACCAGATCGACAGTCCGATTCAGTTTGGACAGGCCGGACGCGTTTCGGCCAGTGGCGGCGAACCTCAGCTGGTTTCGGGAGTCCCGGATCCGCATCTTTCGGATGACTTTTACGTCGAGTACACACGAGTCATCACTCCGCAGATTTTTCTCACCACTGGACTGGCTGTTTCTGTACCGGGTGATGGTTTGCAGCAGCTTGTCGATGATGCAAAGACCTGGGTCGGTGGTCTGGTCAACATTACGGTCAAGTACTGATCAGATGGCTTTGGCTGAAGCATCATGGGGTTCTTATGAAACACTCTGTTGTGCTGACCGTATTCCTGATCAGCCTCGTGCTGAACGTGACATCTCGCGCCGAAGATCCGATCTGGAGTGAAGTCACTGCGGATCAGCTGTTTCAGGATGACATCGACCCGCTGTTCCGGAGTCAAACGCCTCAGGCATCGGACAACGCGCCGGCCCCTTCTGAAGGGTTCGACAACGGAAATGATCCTACCAGGATTCGCCGTCGATTCACGTTTCGGAATGACTATGTCAGTTTCGCGAACGGGCTTAAGGTCAATACAACCTCAGTACAAACGGTTTTTCCGATCCTGCAGGAGGAGACGCTGACCAGCAATTTCGGGTTCGAAGTCCCGATGAACTACTACGAGGTTGAGCAACCGATTGACGCCACATTGTCCGGAGTTGGAGACATGAAGGCGCAGCTGATGTTCATTAAGCCAGTCAATGAAACGATGACGATGATCTTTGGTTCCAATCTGTGGCTGCCAACGGCGGAACAACAACTGCTCGAGCTGCCCGACTCCGGGTCTTATACTGACGTGGATCTGGGAACCGGAAAGTTTCGACTGGAACCATTGATCGGAAGTGTGATCTTCGTCAACCAGAACCTGTTTGTGATCCCCTTTTATGCGCATGATGTATCGATCGCTGGCAAATCTGAAGCTGGGCCTGTGAATCGAGGATCAGCTCGTCTGTTTGTGAATTACAGTTTTGACGGCGGCTACTATGCGTCATCGGAAACACAGATGCTGATCAATTATGCGAATGACAATGACATCGATGCCTTCCAGCGGCTGGAACTCGGACGTGCGTTCAGGAATGGAACAGTGTTTTACGTCAAGCCTGGTATTGGCATTGCGCCGGATGAATTCAATCGCGAATGGGGACTGGAATGTGGTCTGAGATTCGTCTTCTGAGTCGCAGGCAAATGTGTCTGGCCACGTCGCCACGGATGGCGGGCTGGTGTCGCGACTGATGAACTCGAACCGTGGGTCAGCGGACAAGAAGCTGAGGCGGTGCCCACGTGCCATTGATGATTTCGGGAGCGGGATCGTAGGTGCGAATGATCAGGTAAAATGGACCGTCACCGATCGGAAGCCAGTTCGCCCGTGCCAGATCGTCGGCAGGCGGGTCTCGCTGAAGGAAAATCGTCAGAGAGCCGTCGGCGTTCTTCTTCAGGCCTGCCGTGCGGTCTCCGATCGAGTAGCGTCGCACGGAATTCTCAATCAGATCCGATGTCGCCATGTCGTAAGCCGTCAATGACCAGAATGCACCAACAGGCGGCAGTTTCCCGGCGGGAAACGTCATGGCGTAACGATTCTGCCCCGTGAGCACGACATCTTCTGCATCGAGCGTTCTCTGGTAGTAGACGGAATCCTCCGGAAGATTTCCATACCCACCTCGAGCGATCGCCGCAACGAGAGCCCAGTCGGAACCAGTTCGTCCGACGTTCAGTGAGTAGTTCCAGCCATGACGTGTCGTTGCCATGCCGAACTGCGCAGCGACAACGATCTTCTCACCCTGTGATAGCGCCCGCTCGAGACCACGCTGTACGGGAGATGTCAGGCCCGCTTCATCAAAATGACCGGGACGAAGCCCGATCCGTTCCCAGCGTGCCAGCAGGCCAAGGTCTGTTGCAGGCACGGGGTTTCGTTCGAGCATTTTTGCCAGCACATGAAAATAGGTCACCTTACCGAATGGTTTGAGGGGCTCTGAAAGGGGCACCTTGTCGTGACGCAAGAATTCGGCCTGCGGAACCTCCAGCTGATCCATTTGCGACAGTGGTGCCAGCCGGAATTCTCGTAACAACGCGTCAGCCATCTTTTCGTCCTCAGGTGTTCCGTTGGTGGCGACACGCATCAGCATCCAGAGATCATGGCCCGCCACAGGAATCGGTCGCATGGTTGCCGGAGGTGCGGTTCCTGCTTCAGGACCGAAAAACACATAATCTACTCCTCCGGGCCCTGACGCGCTTGAGCTGAGACGCTGTACGACTGATCCCATTGCATCGACCAGCAAGGCGACATAAACCCGCTGCCCCATGTCCGGTACACGCAGCACAATCGGGCCTTCCATGAGATCGAGATAAGCGGAGGCATACAAGGTGTCGTTATTCGGGGCTTTGATGGCACGTCCGTCACCAGGACGAGCAAGACGACCAAAAAAATAAAACTGATTCACCGGCGCGCAGATCGTCTGTTCCTCCGAGATCCAGTGAGTTTCCTGATGCATGCGCCGCGCGAGTTCAACTCGAGGATAGCCGTAAAGATACGCCTCCAGCGACATGGCGAAGGCCTCTTCTTCGATCGCCTGGTCGGATGAATCCAGTCCGGATTCGGTGTCGGGTGCAGTACTCTGTGCGCCCGTCGATGATGTGGCGGTCCCGTCAGACGGTTTTTCCGGGCCGTTCTGTTCTTCGTTGTGCAAACTGTGAGACGCTCCGCCCGAGGCTGCGGCGAGGATCGAGCCGATGTAAAGGGCCAGCAGGATGAATGCCCGACCGCGCCCGAGTTCGGAGCTTCCGAAGGGAGTCAGTGCCAGGACGGTTAGAATCCCGAAGCCAAGACTCGGAAGCAGGCTGGTCACCGACTGGACGATCGGATGAATCGCGCCGGCAAGTCCGACGATAAACAGACAGTTGAAGATGTTGCTGCCGAGAACGGTGCCAATCCCAACTTCCTCGTGTCCTCGCAGTTTCGAGATGACTGCCGTGGCCAGTTCAGGGGCCGATGTTCCAAAGGCGACTACAGTTACACCGACGAGAAAGGGGCTCACACCCATCGCTTCACCCAGAGAGACACCTCCGGAGACAATCAGTCGGCCGGCCAGAATCAGTGCGGTCAGCCCAACACACGACTGGATGCCTGCCGTCATGGCCCCATGACCGGTCACCGTCGTTTCCGACTTGTCTCTTTCCCGGATCGCATCCACGATCACCCGGACCATCCAGACGGCGAATACCGCGAGCATGATCGTGGCATCCATGCGAGACAAGACTCCATCCGCCAGCAGCCCCAGCAACAGCAAGGGTGTGAACAATGCGGTGATGAATTCTCTCTTGTACTTCACCCAGTCAAATCGCACCGGACCCAGTAACAGCAGGACACCAATCACCAGCCCGATATTGACGACATTGCTGCCGAGAGCATCTCCGAGAGCAATCTGCGGCTGCCCCGTTGTGGCGGAGGTAACTGCTACGGAGATTTCCGGACTGGAGGTCGCGAACGCGGCAAGAGTCGCGGCCGTGACGGCCTTCGGGATGCGGAACCATTCCGACATGCCCACAACGCCCTTGAGGAACAGTTCCCCGCCGATAAACGCACAGGCGATTCCGCCGAGCAGTTGCAGAATGGCCGCCATTCGTTTGAGTTCCTGACAAGGCCGTTGGACAGTTTCAGTATGCTGTCCATCCACCATCCGTGGCCATCGCGAGGCCGGTCAGATTCGCAGCATCAGCGGACAGAAGAAAAAGAATCACTGCGGCCTGTTCCCATGGTGTCGACCCGCGATGTTCGGAGTCCGCCATCTGCAGAAGACTTTGGGACTTTGCACCGGCCATCGAAGCGCCGGCGCCCTGCTCCATCGCCCACTTCACAAACTCATAAGCCCGAGTCACCATCGGAGTGTCGGTTTGTACCATGTTCACGGAGTTCACACGAATCCCGTGCGGTGCGTAATCAATCGATGCGTTGCGAGTCAGTCCAATGACGGCATGTTTGCTTGCGGAATAAGCCGGATTTCCCGGAAGCCCGGTCAGTCCGGCGATGGAGCCAATGTTGACGATCGCTCCCCCCTGCCCCTGCGCGACCAGCTGTCGTAATTCGGCACGCATCGAATAAAACATGCTGGTGATGTTGCAGGACATCACCGTGTCCCAGTACTCGTCGCTTGCCTCATGGATCGCTGAGGGCAGCAGCGATTTGTTGTTCGCAAAGTCCGGTGGAGCTGCCGGATCAGTGCCGTCCATCACGCCGGCTGCGTTCAGGGCGAGATCCATTCTGCCAAAGTGACGAACGCATTCTGAGACCATTTGGTTGGCCTCAGAAGCTTTCGCAACGTCTGCGATCAGAGCGACTGCCTGTCCGCCGGCTGCCCTGATGACGGCCACGGTGTGGTCGAGTTCCGGGCCCTTGCGATCCACGCAAAAGACTGAGGCACCCTCGCGTGCTGCGCGAATGGCTGTGCAGCCACCAATACTGCCAATGGCAGCTCCCGTGACGAGCAGCACTCGTCCTGAAAACCGATTGGCAGTCGATGCGGCCGGATCAACAGGCGGAATTGTTGGCACAGTCTGTTCCGATCACGTCAGGACACAAGAGTTCGGCAGCCACGCGGTGTCCCCATTATTTCTCCGGACGGGGGGTGAGTGTTCCGCCCTTCTGTCGAGGGGGAAAATCGCGAAGCGTCGCGGAATGGGCCGCCAGTGCATCCTGGACCTGGCCACCCCATGCGACACCGAGCTTCATGGCAATATCATTGTTCTTCTGGCCGTCATGATGCTCAAACGGATCCATGCGGAGGTTGAACACCAGTGCAGCCGGCTTGTTATAGTCAAAGAAACCGTCACGATTCTGGAAATGCGACTTCCAGTTCCCGATGCGAATCGCGCACAACTCGGCTTCATTGTAATAGTAGACAACGTTTCGGGCCGACGGCTCGCTACCCGTCCAGTGCGCCAGATTATTCACACCATCGATATGAACATTGTGTGATTGACGCAACTGTGCGCCGACATCCGCTACTCCTGCTGCTGCTGCCAGCGTGGCAAAGACGTCGTGGTGTTCCTGAATCCCGTTCGACACCCTGCCCGCATGGATCTTTGCTGGCCATCGCACCAAAAATGGAACTCGCACTCCACCCTCCCACGTGGTGGCTTTTTCACTTCGAAACGGAGTCGCCCCGCCATCCGGCCACCAGGACACCATGGCACCATTGTCGGTCGTGTAGATGACGATGGTGTTCTCGCTGATCTTGAGTTCGTCCAGAGTCTTCAACAGTTCGCCAACCTGCATATCGTGCTCGATCATGCCGCTGCCGTAAACATCCAGTTCGGACGAGTATGGAGCTGCCAGCTTTTCCCGTCCCGGACGCAGATGCGTGTAGATGTGCATGCGAGTCGGAGCGTACCATGCAAAGAATGGCTCGCCCGCTCTGGAGGCGTCTCCCATGAATGTTTTCGTACGCTCCAGAAACTCGTCGTCGACCGTCTCCATTCGTTCGCGACTCAGCGGGCCGGTGTCTTTGATGGTTTGTCGACCGACGCGGCCAAATCGACCGTCGACGGTGTCGTCGTCCTGATCGGACGCCTTGCAGTCAAGCACACCACGGGGTCGATATCGCTCGTCGAATTCTTTATCCTTCGGCCAGTCGCCCAGCTCAGGTTCTTCTTCCGTATTGAGATGATACAGGTTGCCATAAAACTCATCGAATCCATGCACGGTGGGAAGATGCTCGTTCCGATCACCGAGATGGTTCTTGCCGAACTGACCTGTGCGATATCCCTGCTTCTTCAGGATCTCTGCCAGCGTGGGATCACGACCATCGAGGCCGATCGGAGACCCCGCCATCCCGACCGTTGTCAGGCCCGTGCGGATTGGAAGCTGACCGGTAATAAAGGCGGCCCGCCCGGGCGTGCAGGTAGGCTGAGAATAATGGTCCGTAAACAACATTCCTTCTTTGGCAATCCGGTCAATGTTCGGCGTCGGAACCATCATGCCGTGGCTGTAAGCTCCAACATTCCAATACCCGACATCGTCGGGCATGATGACCAGTATGTTGGGCCTCGGATGTTGTTCCCCACTGTCGGATGATGTCTCAACGGCCGGCTCGCCGGCCACTCCGGTCGCTGCAAGCATCACAAGGATCGCGAGACTCAGAATCGGGTGATGTTTTTTCGCTTGAATCGATTGTCTTCTAATGAACACGTTCATGCAGGCCATAGGAATGCTCTATCGCAGGTTGAGGCAGGAGGAATATCTGACACTGAACAGATTCCACGGTTTCTTCCGCAAAACACATAGTGAATGGACTTTGTGTCGGCTGTGCCGGATCGCCACGCTGTGCCCTATTTGACACGGCTGAACGACAATCCCGGATCTGATTTCGGTGCTCCGGTCAGCAGGAAGATCCAGGCATCCGGCCCTTTGGATTCCACGGTGCCACCCATCGTGCCCTGGTCGGCAGTGACCAGTTCAATGGCGTCCGCATTTCCGGACAGGTTGCCGGAAAGCTGCACTGGTGGACGACCGTCCGTGGTGACTTTCCACGTGAATAAAGAGTCCTCAGTAATCGTCAATTCCACCTGAGAGTTACCGGATTTCGCACTCCATGCTCCGACAAGATCCGTCGTGGTGGCTGTTCGCTCCTCTGCAGGAGTTGCCGCGGGAGCCGCAGGTGGCGTTTCGGTTTCCGGAGGAGTCGGAGGTTTTTCTTCGGGAGTCATCGCTTCGAGCATTCTTCGGGCCGTCACGTCTTTGGGCTGATTCTTCACAACCACCTGCAGTGCATCAATGGCCTCATCTTTGGCATCCATGACCAGGTAATGATAAGCAAGAACAAAGTGCGACGAGGCGTCTTCAGGATTCGCTTGACAGAATGCCTCGAGTTTTCGCAACTGTGTCGTGTAGTCATCCGGATTTCCATAAAGACCGCTCATCGTGGTCCAGTCCATCCCGGGAGCCGAGGCGAGCAGGGAATTCAGGCCGGCTGCAGCCTTCTTGTAGTCTCCCGTGGCAAACAGCGCCAGACTGCGCACTTCGTGCACGACAGGATCATTGGGGATCAGCTTCAGTGCAGAATCAAGTCTGGAAAGCGCGTCGTCGTATGCTCCCGTCCTGAATGCGGCTAACCCGGCGTCAAACGCCTCCAGTCCCTGTTGGCTGGTTGAGTTGGCCTCAGCTGCAGCATCTCCCCCGTCGCCCCCGGTCGAGTTCACTGTGTTGTTGATGATGACAGGCTGCGAGTAATCGTAAGGGACAGATTGCGCGATCACCGGTTCCGCATAGTAGGGATTGTAATACACCGGCGGACTGGCCCACGACGACGTGATCGTATCGAGACCCCAATACACGGCCCCCCAGGCCAGCGGGGCGTACCAGTTGCTGTCCCAGTGTCCATGCCAGCAACCATTGTACCAGCCGTGATGATGGTGATTGATTCCGTTGTCATACCAGTGATGATGCCAGTCATCGTTAAGGCCCCAATTCGGCCGTGAGAATCCTGGATCCACAATGTCCCAGTTTGGGCGGTTGATCGTCACATTATTGCCCAGCTGGCCGATGTTGATATCCGTGTTGTTTCCAATACTCGGACGCAATCCACCGATGACCGGGCGGTTGATGCTCCCGTTTCCGAGGCCAGGGCGATTCGGCAGTGCCGGCTTTGTATTGAAGCCAGGCAGTGGTCGGGTATTACTGCCAAACCCCGGACGATTTCCGATGTTTGGAAGAGTTGTCGGACGGTTCGGAAAGCTCGGGAGTGTTGTGGGACGATTCGCAATGCCCGGGAGAGTTCCCGGCCGGTCTGGTCGGCTGGGTAATGTCGTCGGACGATTGGCAAGGCCCGGCAATGTTTCGGGACGATTGATCCCCCCAGGCCAGGGTGAAGGACGGGTGTTCCCGAGGCTGGGACGGTTGATGTTCGGACGCGTGGGCGTACCAGGGAGTGGAACCGGACGAGTCACGCTCGGCTGCCCCGGAGTCGGACGTGTCAGGGAAGGCTTGGTGACCGGAGGCCTGATTGAAGGTTTTGTGTTCCCCGGCAATGCTGGACGCGTCGTTCCCGTCAGGCCTCCAGGACGAGTTGAAGGGATCGTGGGTTTGGGTTTTGTACCAGCGCCTCCGAGAGAAGGTCGAGATCCTCCAAGGGACGGCTGACCCGGCAGCCCCGTCGACGGACGTTGAAGCGAGGGACGCTGACTGGCATTCCCAAACGTTGGCTTCTGCAGAGTCGGTCGAGTGCTGTTTCCCGGCAAAGCAGGCCGCGTTGATGGTCCCATAGTGCCGGGACGTGTCATATTCGGCCGAGCGGCTGGCATGCTCGGACGAAGACCACTGCCCCCGACTCGCCCCATCGATGGACGAGCTCCAGCACCACCTCTGCCTCGCTGGGCGAGGGCTTGCTCAGCCGCAGGGGACAGCAGGACAAACACAATCATCAGGATGGCATTGGCTCGGAAAGGATTCTGGAATCGCATGAAACTGCTCCTTGATGTTGAGTTGAAATTATTTGCTGATGCCGGCAGCCGGAGCTTTCCGAACAACAGTCAACTCAAAATCATCCTCCAGTGCGTGACCAATCAGACGGCTGCTCCCTGCGTAGATAAAACGACCGGGGTCAGCCGGGGTTATGGTCAGAGTGGCCGAGCCGGTCAGGCCGTCCGGCAAGACTGCCGAAGATCGCACGATCCATCGACCATCTCCAAGCAACGTCCAGACTGCTTCTGAGAATCCCCCGTCGGAATCAAACAACCATGAGCGTGGCTTACCCAAAACCGGGTCCCAGCCAATTCGATGAGATGATTTGCTCACCACCTGACCGTCATCAATGACGTGGAATTCGCCGAGCAGAAAATTTCTGTCTTCAGACCACTGATAGCTGATCCGAACTCGAGCATCAGCTCCTTCGTTCACCCAGTCACCCACCAGCCAGTCCAGAGTCTGCAGCTGCTCACCCGGAGTCGGCAGTGTTTCTTCCGGAAAATCACGGAGCGATACGATGCGATAGCCCTGATCAGTCTTCGAAACCACGCAGGTGAATTGAACTTTCGAAGTAGCATCACCCAAAGTTGTTGATCTCGTTCCTTCCTGAATCACGACCGGCCCAAGAAATCTCACGGACTCCAGCTCAATCGTGACCTTCGCACCGGCAAACTTCTGAAAATACTGATCCAGGAGTTCCTTGATCTCGGTCGGACCCTGATAAACATTGCCAGCCTCGTCGATCAACTCGCCGCCGGTCAGAAAAAAACCAGCAACATCGGCAGACTTCCCGGAATTGAAGGCGCTTCCGAGTGCATCAAACATCGCTCGTATTTCGGTTTCGCCACCCTCATTCGCCGAGCCCTGAACAACCGCTTTTGGTGCCTGTGCCCATAGAGACTGCGTCTGCAGAACTGCAATGACAACAGCTGTCACGGCGGCCACTGGATAGCGTTTGACCAACATGCATCATCTCCCTGCACAAATGGCTGGCCGCCGGTTGATGTTCAGCAGATCTTCAGCCTCTGAAAAGTTTTCGATCATCGAATGCTGCGCCATCAGACGGTCGCCGTTTCTGAATGCGACATAAATCGTGGCAATATAAGCAAGCATCCCCTTCCGAGGCTGTAGTTTAAACGACAGGCTTCCACTGTCGAGCCGCTTGCGGAAAATCTTTCGTGCAGATCCCTGCAGAATCGTCCTGAGATCCGCTCCGTCATGGATTTGGTCTCGAGCAGTGGCTCTGGAAGAATCGCAGACGTTCATACTGCACTTTGGCCTCGGGCCGTTTGTTGCCTACGGGAGGCTGACTGATTGCAACGCGGTCCGATCCCGTGATCAGTGCGCATTCGGAAATAGAATCATTTCAGATCACAGCCAGCGTCCTTGATCTTGAACGATGCTGCAGCGAGATCGGGGATGGTGCTTAACAGCCTGTTGAAACAGGGAGGGCAACGCTCCTGTCGAGCCTCTGGAGTGCCTGCAGCATCTTCTGTGCTCTATCGCAGAAAATCGGAGTCAGAACATCACGTGCGTGGGTCCGTCCATCGGCAGCCTGGCATCAGGTCCGCTCGTTGGTCTGATCACTTGTCCTGGATTTCAGAATTCTGGTACCGTTCTCAGCAGGCGGCAACCCTTTGAGAAGAGCATGGGATTTGTGAGATATCAACTCAGCTCGAAAAATGCTGCCCATGTCATCCTTCAGAAAACACGATCTTCGACAGTAGCCCTGCAACACGAGTCGTGAGTTGTTCTCAGCGTGCCCAGGCAGACTTTGTTTCTTCAGACAACTAGGTTTTCGATGTGGCGATCAGATCTGATCTGTGGGTGCTGCCTGACCATTTTTGTGTTGAGCGGTGTGCAGGGGCAGGAAACAGATCCGGCTCCATCAGAGCGGGTGATCGATCGATTGCAGAAAGATGCTGCTCAGGTGGCGTCCCTCGTTCGTTCGCCTCTGGCGAAGGATTTTCTTGAGGCAACAACAATGCTGAAAGAACCAACAGTTCGCGTGGTTTACCGCAACGCTGACAAGACCAAGGCGATGACAAGTCGAGCTTATGATGAATTGCCTGCTGATCAGCAGAAGGGCTGGACAGCCCGTGAGTTTCCGCCCGAATTTTATTTTGAAACCGCCTACGGTTCGCCGCTGGTCTATACGCGTCTGCTGGATCTGCTTCAGCCGCACTGGACCTCTGGTCAGCCTCGCAAGCTGCTCGACTTTGGTTATGGGACGATTGGTCATCTTCAACTTCTGGCTCATTGCGGATTCGACGCTCATGGTGTTGATGTCGAACCTGTCTTCCAGCCGCTTTACAGCGAACCCGGTGATACAGGGGCGATCGGTTCGGGGAAAGTGACCATTCATACTGGCCAATGGCCGGCGATCCCTGAACTTCAGAAAGCAATCGGCGATGGTTACTCCGTGATCACGAGCAAAAACACTCTGAAATCCGGGTATCTGCATCCTTCCCCGCCGCAAGGACAGACGGTGGATCCGAGTCGACTGCTTCATCTCGGTGTGAGCGATCAGGAGTTCCTCGAACATGTTCGTTCGACACTCCTCCCCGGTGGCATCTTCCTGATCTACAACATTTGCCCGCCTCAGAATCCGCCCGACCAGCCTTACCTGCCGTGGGCTGACGGAAAATCACCCTTCTCTCGCGACGATTTAGAGCGTGCGGGATTTGAAGTTCTCGCCTTCGATGTTGAAGACCAGGCGTGGGTGCTGGACTGCTTTGCTTCGCTTGGATATGCCGAAGGCAAGTCGCGTGAGGAATTCGCAAAAGACTATTTCTGCTGGTACACGATCGTCCGCCGTCCCGTCGAGAAATTGCAGTGAGGAAACTGCCGCAGAATCGCTGGCCTGCCGAACACCGGATCAATTCAACGACCAAAGTACGTCAATGCCCGCGAATATCCTTCAGACCTGATTGTGAAACTCAACCACCAATCTCGCACGACAGCTGAGTTTCCGCGTTGAGTCACTTTGCTTGATCTGGGCTGGATTAAAGACTCAAAAGTTTACCCTGTTCACCGACGTAGCACTCCGTGTGAGGAAACGACCGGAATTCCCCGGGCGTCTGTGATCAATTCCGCCGTCTGCAGGATCATCGCCGGCGGGCTGGGGAATTCAAACAGTCAATACCCGGGCGGACTGCAGGCAAAGCAACACGACCAGCGCTTTCGGTTACTTTGGTTTGTTTTCGTATTTCTTCAGCAAATCGAGCACCATCTGCTGACGCGATGACGGCTTCTTTTCCAGATCATTCCGCAGCGACTGACTGACTTCCGCAGATGGTGGAACACCCTCCACAGCTTCATAGACCTCGTTGATGTATCTTTCCGGATTCTGATTCTGCTGGTCATAGAACTCGCTGCTGCTCAGCAGATTGGCCTGGATCTTTTGCAGAGATCCGCCGCTCTTCAGATCGGATTCCCAGACGGCGATTTCACGCGGAGAGGCCGGGCGACCGAGATACTGCTGATACCATTGTGAGATCTGAACGGACGGTGATAAACCATTGCTGTTGGGACGAACGCCTGTTGATTTGACCCTGAGATTACTGCGCACACTGTTCGTATTCAGATTGACCTTCGCCGCCGGAATCGTCTGCATCAGAATCAGCCCACGGTCAATGACTCTGGCTTCCATTGCATACTGGTGACCGGATCTCACCAGACCAGGATCGAAATCCAGCCGGTATACGAGAGGCCAGCGGCCCTGAGCAGAGAAGCTGACTTCGGCGATGGAGTTGGTTGCCCATTGCGGCCGCGTGATATCGATCAGTCGGACTGTGACGACGGCATTTGGTCCGGGATTGAAACGATCGGCGGATGAAATTTCACCGCTGATACTCCACAGGGACGAGGTAAACTGAACGGGCACGTTGATTAACTTCCCATCTCGACTGTTACGCACCAGCAAAGAGACTCTGCCGCGTGAGTCCACGCGTTTCGCCAGTTCGTCACCAATGTCGTAAAGTCGGCCACCCACCACTCCGACCTGATAGCCCGCAACGTTGACAATCACATCATTGGCTTCAAGTCCCGATCGTTGTGCCACGGAGCCGACTGCGACCTGCAGAATCTGCACTCCGGTCTCTGTATTACGTGGGGTAATCCCGAGTTTGTAAGTTCCTGTTGGCTGACCTCCGGGAGGCAGGTAGCGCGACTGAACATCTCCAGGAACAGGAACTGTCTGAAGCGGACCACTATCACGATCTCGTGATTCCTGAGCCTCAGCGAGTCCATTGCCGGCGAGGCACGCCAACAGAACTATCAATGTGACAGAGTTCTTTAGATCAAAGAATTTATGTGCCATGATTCCAACCGGCTCCCGGGAAGCGTGATCGCAAAACAGTCTGATTAACGGACTTCATTCCAGCCCAGCTTCTCTTTCTGGGCTACCGCTTCTCCGTGCGTCAGTGGCAGAAAGCCGTCTTTCATGACATCCTCCTGCCCGGATCGACTCAGGACATAAGACAGCAGTTCCATCATCAGAGGGTCGTCAAGAGTCTCACCGTTGAGGGCCACCACAAGATAGAGTGGTCGAATGAACGGGTAGCGACGGGACAGAAGATTTGCTTCACTGGGTGAAATCAGAACACCGTCGACACCGGCGACTGGTACGACTCGGGTACCGTCTGGTTCTCCGTGGGATAGACTCACAAGAGAGATGCCTGCCGGATCCTGAGAGACAGCTTCGATCAGTTCATCCCGAGTCGAGTATTCTTTCACAGGCCGACTTCCAGCTTGAGAGCCCAGCAGCCTGCTTTCCAGATAACGACGTGTGCCGGACGTTTTGTTTGGCCCCAGAATGCTGATCGGCTGCGTTCCAAGGGGCTCTGCGACGTTCAGTTCCGACCAGATCGAAGCGACGTCTGTTGTCCCCGTCTTCGTCAGGATGGCAGACTCTGAGGCGTCTGTGAATCCGGCGATGGGATTGGATTTGTGAACAATGATTCCCATGGCATCATGACAGATCAGGATCTCTGCAATTCGACATCCCTTTTTTTGTTCCAGTGCGGTGTGTTCCTCGCTCGTCAGCGGGCGGCTCATCAGTCCAATCATCCGCCGCTGATCCGGAATCACCGGCAGAGCAGTTTCTGAGCCCTGGCAGTCGATATTAAACGCCACATTCGGGTGCAGTTCGCGAAAGCTGTCCGACCAGATCGTCGCCACCTGCTGCAGGGTCTGTGATCCAAAAAAGAACACGTCTCCTTCAACTTCCTGCTGCGGCGCGTAAAAATCAAGACCGCTGAGCGAAGCGACTGGCTCCGGTATCGGAACAGCAGGCGGGGTCGAGGGCAAAGCCACACCTTCGTCTGCTCTGCATGGTGCCAGCAGCACATGCATCAGGATCAGCCCGAGTCCCCAGAAGTTGCGAGTCGGATCTGAAAACATGAAACGCTCCGGATGAAGTACGGAAAACTCAGAGTCTCGCACGCCTGATTCGGATTCAGACGAAGCCGACGCAGACTCACAGCAGACACAGGATGCGGATGAGTTTACTCAGTCATCTTGCAATTGGCAAAAGGTCGGCGTGAATCACGGCTTGAGGGAAAGTCAGCGAAAGAATCAGGGGGCAGGTCTGGAAGGCTTGTCAGGTCATCGTGGATCAACATCGGCTGATGTGCTGACAGCCGAATTTCTGCTCGTCAAGGACTTCGCTCTCGGTGTTCTGTTGGCAGCGATTGCCTGATCGGGATGAGGAATGCAGGCGGAAAGAGAGGTTCACGAATATGTTCAGGGCGACTCCGTTTGATTGCCCACACG
>JBKDRW010000067.1:0-4448 GCA_046341255.1 Planctomycetota bacterium | reverse complement strand
GCTGATGGTGGGGAAATGTCAAAATTTGCTATTGACAGCATTCCGTCCTGCCGATAACAATACACGAGCAGATCATGCTTATATATGTCTGAATCTAGGGAATTCATTTCGCGGCGGACTGACAAGAGCCCCGCGAGGGCTTTTACGTCGAAACAGCTTTCAACCTCCAATCCGTTGACTCGAGTTCAGCCCAAAGCAGCCTCGCGTCTTCGGGAGCAGAGCGTTGATCGGAGATTTGGACGCGGCGTTCTGATCACCAGACGATTTGGTCGCTTGTGGTCCCGCATGTGCGATCGCTGGGTTTATGCATTCTGGCGATGTTCGCCGGCGGGGTGTCGCCGATGGATCAGGGCTCGTCCCTTGAACCGATTTCAATCTTGTGCGAATGCTGACTACATCCTTAGAGGCAGGCACGCAATCTCATAGAGTTGAACATGTTTGAGTCCTGTTGCTGTGGACCACATGCCGGTGAATTTGTCGGACGATTCATCCACGCGCTGGGCCGATCCTGGACCTGTCTCGTCGAATCGCGGGGGGATCGTTCTGTGTCACAAAGCACAGTGCGCACTTTTGGCGACTCAGTATCCTGGCCACAGCCCTGCTCTTTGATTGTTTCTCAGGCTGATGCAGCTCCGGTCTGTTGTGAAGCGAGATGTCGTTCAAGAGACGTCACGTCCGCACCTCGCAAGAATTTTACGTCCGATCCGCACGCTACGCTGCTGGCATTGATGAGACTGGACCACGAGCAGATCACCTACCACTACGGCGGCCGCAACTTCGGACTCACGGACGTTGAAGGCAACGTCGTCAAAGAGATCTTTGCGTGATCCACCTGGCGTACTGTTGAGCCATCAGCTCGTCCGCACTTCCACCAATCAGGACCTCCACCATGTCGCTCATCAATCGAATCCGCTGTATCGCAAACGGCCATCAGTTCAGTGCTCCTCAACAGCAGGAGTGCTGGTGGCTGATCGAGTGCCAGTGCTGCGGAGCATCTCGAACGGCAGATTCCGTGCTGGAGTTCCTGCTCAGCCCGGTTGCGTTCTGCGACGTATCCAATGCGGCGATCGAGGCGTCGGAGACACAGCAGAGAACTGTGCCAGACGCGGAACCAACGTCATCCACTTCATGGTTTCCGAGTCATCCATTTCAAGCGAGGCCAGTATGACTCAACGAGGCTCTTCAGACTCCTCACTGCCGCAATCTGCCCACCCGGTTTCTGCGGAGATGGAGCAGACCATCCTTCGAGCTCTTCGAGGGCTGAAGTATGGCCAGATCACGATCACTGTGCAGGAGGGACAGGTCACCCAGATTGATCGCTCTGAACACACGCGACAGTTTCGCAACAAACGGCCCAACAAGTAGTTGCATCTTCTCCATTCAAATCCCAAACGCTCGTCTCTTCACTCCAGTGGAAAGACTTCAGGTACCAAAGTGAACATTCCAAAACGCAGATCGGGCTTCACACTTATCGAATTGCTGGTCGTGATTGCGGTCATTGCGATTCTGGTTTCACTCTTGCTTCCTGCAGTCCAGCAGGCACGCGAAGCGGCAAGGCGGACGCAGTGCAAGAACAATCTGAAGCAGATGGGCATCGCTCTTCATAATTATCACGATGTGAACAACGTTTTCCCGCCGGGCTTCACAGATACCATCGCGGGAAACAGCGAACGCATCTCCGGTGGCTGGGCGTGGTCAGCGTATCTGCTGCCGTACATCGAACAGGCAGCGTTGTACAGCCAGTTCAACTTCAATACGACTCCGTACGCTCTGCAAACTCCTGGTGGCACGGCCGTTCAGAATCAGCAATTGGTGGCGAGACCACTGTCGGTTTACAACTGCCCCAGCGATGCTCGTAAAGAAGGCATCGCCAACAACGCCGGAGCGGCTGCGAACGGTGCCGGTGCAGCAATGGTCGCTCAGGCCAGTTATCAGGGCGTCATGGGCGCCTTCGACGGTGCTCCATGTGCGGCGAGTGGCTCGTCGATTGTTGTTGATCCTCGTAACAACGGCCTTCTGATCGTCAATGGCTCGCGTCGATTTCGAGACATCACGGACGGAACATCCAACGTGATTGTCGTCGGGGAAGTGCGAGAGATTCCGAACACCATCGATATTGCGGGCAACGACATAGGTTCGACTCGTCAGTTCATCTATGGCAGCATCACCAATCAGGGTGGACCGCAGTGCTCAAACAATGCGTACAACAACAACGGAGCACACAACCACCTTCGTGCGACTCGTCACAAACTGAATGGCCCCCTGCTGAGTACGTCCGTTCTGCACCGCGCATTCCATAGCCGCCACACCGGCGGCGCGCAGTTTCTGCTCGGCGACGGCTCAGTAAGATTCCTCAGCGAGAACATCGAGCACACAAACACCAGCTACACAGCGGTGACTTTGAACGGTCCGTATGGAATGTATCAACGACTTGCCGCGATTGACGATGGTCAGCTTCTGGGCGAGTTCTGAGGCTCGAAGCCCCTATCGAGCAATCATCTCAACTGCTCATGAACGATCTGGACAGTCGTTCGACGTTGATCCATTCCCGACAGACGTTTGAAAATCCAGGACAGGCCCGCTTGGGAATGGAAGTATCCCGCTTTTTCCCCTTTCGTTTCGCCAACCCGTCCCGTCTTTAACATGTTGCTGAGGTTGTGAAGAATGATCTCTGTTCGAGCTCGTCTGCCGGCGCTGCCCGGGTTGCTGACTCTGCTTGCATCGATCGGATGTGGTGAGTCTGGTCCAAACCTTGTTGAGGTCTCCGGAGTCATCACGCTCGATGGAGTTCCAGTGCCGCGACTTGGCGTTCAGTTTTCTCCGACGTTCGAAAAGGCATCGCCGGCATACGGAGTGACAGATGCCGATGGTCGGTACAAACTTTTGTACTCGGCCAATCGAACCGGCGCGATGCCGGGTATGTACAACGTTGAAGTTCAGCCACTGGAGGCGCAATTCGATGAAGCCGGAAACCGCGTTGGGCCGCCTTCCGTGAAGCTCCCGAAAAAGTTCCTGACGCCTGGCGCGCTGACGGCGGAAGTGCGGTCTGAAGACACGACGATTCACTTTGAACTGACGTCGAAATAGTCGAAAGATCCAGCACGGTAACGATGGACCGCAAGTACCTCCTGGCCGCGTACGGCGATGGTCGAGGGGGGCTGGTAGTTGCAGGGGGTTTCTGGAATTCGGGGAATCAGCGAAGTCTTTGTGGCTGCGTTCCTTGAAGAAACACGGTTCCTGAAAGTACAACTCGCTCGTCGAAGAGGTGTTTCCAAGTCGCCTCGATCGTCATGTGACGAGAAATTCACTGTGGTTTGGCTGACCGAACGTGGCCGATTCTGTCTTGCGCGGAAGTCGCTGCCACTGGTCACGAAACTCACTGACTGAACAGCCCTCAACTCAATCCCGGTTGGTACGGGCTCAGAAATTTGCAGGCGGCGAGGCGTCAACGCTGCGAGCCGCAATCACGTCCTCCATGGGCCATGGCCTGCTTGCGCTGACAAGGTTCCAGCTCCCCTGCCCTCTTGCGACTGGCAGGGGCCTGATGCTGGTTGATGTCGACAGGAAACGCGGTGCAGGTCTTGTCTCTGTTGGGTGACATTTGCGGACTTGCATTGAAGTTGCGATGAGTGACGGAGCAGCAGCTCCCTCAATTGCGACTTCAGATCCTGAAGGTAGCGTTGATGTCAGACAATCTTCTGCAGCGCAGTGTGACAACAGCCGTTGCACGCAATCTTGCGAATACGACCAAGACATCACCGAAGATGATGTCGATCACTCCGCGGTATCTGTTGAGTCTGCTGCCGTGGGTGAATGTGGAGGGCGGAACGTATCGCGTCAATCGAACGAAGGTAGAACTCAGCAAGGCTGAACGCATTGCAGTCGACTTGAGCGATGGGCTTGCCGTTCTGGAACCGGAGGCTCTACGCAGCGTTCCGTTGTTCTCTGGTCTGCCTTCCACCATCACCTCGCGTATGGCGATTCGCTTTCGAACCGAGCAGGTTTCGATGGGGAACACACTGGTCGTCGAGGGTGAAGACGGTAACAAGTTTTTCATCATTGCGCAGGGACAGGTCGAAGTCCTGAGCAAAGGCATTCATGGCAGCGATCTTCGTATCGCGTTGCTGTCCGAGGGCGAATTCTTCGGCGAGACCGATGTCGTCTCTGACAAGCCGTCTGATGTCACGATTCGAACGCTGACTCCTTGTACGCTATTGACTTTGTCGCGACGCGATCTCGATGCGGTGTTGGCTGAACTCCCAAACTTTCGCAGCGACTTCGATCAGGCGATTGCTGACCATTTGGAATTGAAGTCTGAAGTGAATCGTTACGGTGAGCGGAATATCGATCTGGTTTCGGGGTTCGCCGAGAACGTGGAGATTCCCGAGACGTTCGTGGATTACTCACCGAGTCCGCGGGAGTATTCACTATCGGCTGTGCAGACGGTT
>JBKDRW010000066.1:0-12080 GCA_046341255.1 Planctomycetota bacterium | reverse complement strand
TTCCCAAAGGTAAAGTTTAATAACGCCAGCTGCCAGGTTGCCTTCGCAAACGCTCGCAAGAAGCTGGGACTTTCCAAGACTGTTGCCCGCAAGCCGATTGGAACCAGCGGCCCGGTCTTCCGCAAAGCAGGCAGACCAGCAGCCGCAGCAGCAACAACGGCCACGACAGTCGTCATAGATCTGACTGTACTTCAGGCCGCAAAGGCTTTGCTGCAACTGTGTCACGGCAATGCCGATGCCGCTTCTCAGGCATTGAAGCAGATCGCTGCTCTGCAGATGCACTGATGTCGTCTCAACACAGACGGCAACGACTGATTCATCTGAAGGCGTCGACCCATTCGATGCCTTTTTTTATTTCATGGCTGTCACAGCAGGACGTTCGTATCTGGCATGAGATGCGGACCAGTTGATAACGACCATTTGTCTGCGAGAGCGCTCTGAGCCCCGGACACCCGCACAATCCCGGTCTCGACGATCCGGCCGCCGTGGCTTTGTGCCCCAGATCGACAATGATTTGCAGAACGAGCAGAAAACCTGCACGTCGCCGGATCACGATCAATCAGGGGCCTGGCAATGTGCAGATCTGGAAACGAAGACGCATCATCGCGAGGCTGCGTCCAGCCGCGGTCATCATGGCCATCTCGACTCGCGGACCCGACTTCACGCGACGCCGGACTTCTCGCGCACGAGTCTCTTAAAATGGAAACTTCGCGTCGATTTCCGCGGTTGCCAGATCCACCAGGAATGCCGAAAGCCGATCCACCATAATGTCCATCAGTTTCCGACCTTTTTCCGCGGAAGCGAAATGAGGATATCCGGCTCCGGTGTTGGTCGTCAGCAGGTGCCACGGACGTGTGATCGAAACCCAGCCCTGATTGACTCCCTCCAGCCGGGTCTCTGCCGTGGCACCATCATCAGCGGCGAGAGTTCCATCGGGATTCTTTCGAACCAGATGTTCAAAATAGGCGAGAGCCAGTGACGTTTCGACTTCTCCCGCATGATCGTCCGTTTCCTGAAAGATTGTTTTCCTGACGTCAGCCGTCAGACCGCGAAACCAGTCGCACAGGAACAATTGCACGGTCGTCTGTCCATTGAGCTCTCTCAGCAGCGGCTTGAATTCATTCCCGCCATGGCTGTTCAGGATCAGTAGCTTTCGCACACCGTGCCCTTCAAGAGATTCCACAAGATCCTGAATCACACGGGCCAGCGTCGAAGGATTCAGATTCATCGAAAGTCGACATGCGGACTGATTCGTCTCCGTGCCGTAGGGAATCGTCGGCAGCAAAACGACCCTGGCGCCTCGGCTCCACGCGACTTCACAAATCCGAGACCCGATGGCTTCTGCTTCCAGCGTGTCGGTTCCATACGGCAGGTGCAGATTATGAGGCTCCGTGGCGCCCATCGGCAGCACGGCCACCTCATATTGGCAGTGCTTCAC
This sequence comes from Planctomycetota bacterium, assembly GCA_046341255.1. GTDB lineage: Bacteria > Planctomycetota > Planctomycetia > Planctomycetales > Planctomycetaceae > SXXK01. The sequence goes on along the minus strand of JBKDRW010000066.1, from coordinate 10,642 downwards.
ATGAGCATAGTTGGTTTCAGCCAGAATCCACGGACGCATGAACGATCCTGCGATGACGTGTTCAAAGGACGATGAAGATCTGAGAAGCCTTCAGAAAAAGCCTTGGCAACTCTCCCGATCGGGCACAGTCGGCAAAGGTCCGATTCTCTGCGAAAGAAGGGACGACTGCTCGTCCTGATTGCGAACGAGCAGTCGCCCCGTGGTCGATCGCCGCTGAACTACCTCCCCAGTTCCTTGACGATATTCTCTGCGCCGTACACAACGCTGAGGGCTTCCCGAATCGCACTCGAATGCACAGAGACACAGCGGGCCTGACGATCGGTGTAGACGTAATTGCCTGGCAGTGACTGAATATTGCCGTCAAATATCAGGCCAACCAATTCGCCGGCACGATTCACAACCGGACTTCCCGAGTTGCCACCGATAATGTCTGCAGTGCTTACGAAGTTGAATGGAACATTCTTATTCAGAGATGCTTCTGCATCCTTCCACGACTTTGGCAGCGAATAATCGATCTGGCCGGCATGTGCCTTTTCGTGTTCATAGGTTCCACCGATCTTTGTCCATGCAGGAATCTGCTGACCATCCTGCTCGTATCCTTTGACGGGCCCGAAGGCGAGTCGCAGGCTGAAGGTCGCGTCGGGGTAGACCGACGTGCCTTCCGTCGCAAACCTGGCTTCTGCAATCCTGGCATAAGCCTGCTTGTCGAGTTCATCCAGTTCGTCAGTGATCTTCCGAATGCGACGTACTTCCGGGTTGATGATCTTTGCCAGCAGAATCATCGGATCCTTGCTGTTACTGATCGCTTCAAGACCGCCAGCCGCAACTTTTTTACGAGCATCAACACTCAGTAATTCAGTCCCTCTGATCAGTTCGGCCGCGCGATCTGTCGGGCTCTTGCCTGCCAGAATCTCCACACAGATCGGATCATCCGCTCCACGCTGCTCGAGCGTTCGAGCAATCGAATCTGCCAGAATGACCTGTTCCAGATCCGTGTAAATCGGAGCTTCGGAATACAACTGCTGCAGCAGTGACTCGCGTCCAGCATCAGAGAATTCCGGCAGACGTTCACCGGATGGCTTTTGGTCTTCTTCCGCCATCTGCACCAGTTCAAGGGCGATCCCATACAACTGGGAATTGACGGCGACCCCCTTGCCCACAAGAGCCTTTCGCTTCTCGCAGGTTTCCGAAATGGTATTCCATGCGGAAGCCAGCGGCTTCAGTTTCGGATCTGCATTGACGGCCTTGAGAAGAGTCTCCTCTGCCTTGATCTTGTCAGCCATGGCTGACGGATCCTGGAGACCACCAAGCATGCCGAGGCGAGCCTTTCGTGAGTTCTGAACACCAAACATGTCATCGCGTGCACGACGAGCATTTTCCTTCCCGCGGAGAGCAAACTGCTGCAGCAGAATCTCCTGACGACGCAGAGAACTCAGCGTGTACGGCATCATCACATCGCGTTGAAACTTCAACGCAGCCACCGTGAAGATGCGACTTGTTCGGCCCGGATTTCCCGAGACAAACGTAATGTCCCCCTCTTCCGGACCATTCGGAGACCACTTCAGGAAGTGCTCAATTTTCGCCGGCTTACCATCTTCATAAACCCGGAAAATGCACGCATCCAGACAGTATCGAGGATATTCGAAGTTGTCCGCGTCACCACCAAAGAAGGCAATGGCCGTTTCTGGCGCCCAGACGAGTCGAACGTCGGTGTACTTCTTGAACTGATAGAGGTGATAGAGTCCACCACCGTACAACGTGACAACCGTGCTTTTCAGCCCGGTCTTGTCCAGAGCCTCTTTTTCAATCTTCGCAATCACAGCCCTGCGGGCAGCAACGGCCTGCTCCGGCTTCATCTCGCTGCTGACAGCTCCTTTGACTTCGGCAGTGACATCCACAATCTTCAGCAACTGATTTAACTCCAGGTCGGGCGCTTTCAATTCCTCGGACTGCGTCTTTGCAAGAAATCCCTGTTCGATAATGTTTCGCTCGGGGGTCGACAGCTTGAACAGGGTATCAGACCCCACGTGGTGGTTGGTCAGAACGAGCCCGGTGCTGGAAATAAACGAGGCTGATCCGCCCACGTTAAATCGAACGCTGGACTTCATCAGATGCTCCGCCCAACCCTCAGGCGGCTCAAAACCGTAGCGTTCCTTCAGCATCTTCAAAGGCAAGTCGTTGAACAGCCACATCCCTTCATCGGATTGTGCAATCGGGGAAGTGGGAAGGAGGGCAACAGTGGTCAGCATAATGGCCAGAAGTTTGATCGAAAGTGTTTTCATCGCTCGAGCTTTACGCACAGGTTTTCGCGAGAACAATACCACGGATGTCGCTGATCGTTCATGCTGCGACACGCCACTGTTGTCAGGATACCGTTTCCATCAGGGACTTTACAGCAACCTCCCCGCGAGACCCTCTGCAGGGCCGGGAAATGGGATTCCGAAACGGTCACGCCGTAGAATTGAATTCGATTGCCTGCTAATCTGCGGTCGTTGAGGGCCAAAAAAGAATCTGGCCGACCGACTGAGAAATGAACCTCCTGAGAAGATCGCACCCATGCCCCGGATGCTCAGAACTTTTGCTGTTTCCACCCTGATTGTGACTGGACTCTGTGCACACGCGGCTCTCCTTTCAGCCCATGAGGGACATGGACATCCGGACCATGAGACTGGTGTCAGTCACTACGTGGTCAATCCATCTCATGCGTTGCCGATCATGATCGGGGCGGCTCTGATCGTCTTCGGAGCGATGTTCCTCACCCGAGTCGTGCGATCTCGAGGCAAGCACTGAGGCGATGGGCTGCGGCGAAGCCACTCAGCGGTGTCACGCTGATCGCTTTTCAGGATCAACCCTGCTTCGTGTGACAAAACGAGTCCGGCGGTGCCGGGCCGATCAGGCATCACCCGAAGTTCCTGATGACCCTGACGCACCTTGATTCTGGTCTGGTTCGCGGATCGACAGTTTGACCGCGATATGACACGGGGGCAAATTCTACCATCTTCGTTGTTTTGGGTACTCGCGACATGGCTCAGCTAAACGGCCCGGATTTTTCAAAGAATGAGCTGATCCCGGCAATCGCTCAGGATTGCGCAACGGGTGATGTGCTGATGATGGCATGGATGAATCGGGAAGCCTACGAAGAAACTCTCCGAACCGGTCGAGTCTGCTACTACAGCCGCAGTCGCAGAAAACTCTGGCGCAAGGGAGAAGAGAGCGGTAACGTGCAGGAGCTGCATGCCATCTATTTTGATTGCGATGGTGACACACTGCTTGTCAAAGTCAACCAGATCGGCGGCGCGGCTTGCCACGAGGGATATCGCAGCTGCTTCTTCCGGAAGATAGATCCTGCAACACAGCAGTGTGCGGTTGAGGGGGAACGCGTATTTGATCCGAAAGCCGTGTATCAAAAGTAACCGGGACAATCAGAAGGTTCTACCGACATGCCCGAATCTGTCGTCAGCGTGGAGCCCATGGGAGATTCCGCTCTGATCGTTCGATGGAGCCTCAGAGACGATGAGGTCGCAGAGCGAATCCGATGTGCTTCAGAAGCTCTGAAGCAAGGGTTGCCCGTGGACCAGTATGCCACGGTCCCGGCATTTGACACCCTCACCGTCCATTTTGATCCGACTCAGGTGCACGTCACTGACGCGACTCGGAGGGTGCAGTTCGTGCTTTCCTCAACTTCGACCATGCGCGAGGTGCTGCCCCGAGTTGTCGAGATTCCCGTCTGCTACGACACCAGCCTGGCACCGGATCTGGAGCATGTGGCGGAGCGTTGCGGAGTCTCGACTGCCGACGTGGTGCGACTTCACACGGAAGCCAGCTATACGGTTCGCATGATCGGGTTCTCGCCAGGGTTTCCTTATCTTTCAGGCCTGCCACCAGCCATTCACTGCCCACGCCGAGAAACGCCTCGAATGACGGTCCCGGCGGGATCTGTTGCAATTGGAGGACCGCAAACCGGCATCTATCCTCAGGCCACTCCAGGCGGATGGAATGTCATAGGACGAACTCCCGTTCGATTGTTCGCACCCGCTCGCCTCGAACCATGCCTCCTCACGGCAGGAGATCGAGTACGCTTCACTCAGATCGAGCGTTCAGCCTTCGACAACTTCTCGGACGCGGCGGAATGACTTCTGAGCGAACAATCCATGTCCGTCGAGCCGGCCTGTCGACCACAGTTCAGGATTTTGGCCGCTTCCACACGCGGCACCTTGGTGTTTCCATCGGTGGTGCCATGGATCGAGTCTCTCACGAGTTGGCCAATCGACTTGCGGGCAATTCTCCAGCGGACGCCACACTCGAGATGACACTCAACGGGGATGAACTTCACTGGACCTTCGACAGCATCATTGCGATCACCGGGGCCGAAATGGACCCGCTGGCGGAACTCGCCACGTCCACATCAGACACCAACGCAAAGATCATGGCCACAGCGGTTCCATGCCATCGACCAGTGTTGATCCCAGCCGGTACAACCATTCACTTCCGATCAGCACGACGGGGTTGTCGGTGCTACCTCGCCGTGGCTGGAGGACTCGAAGTTCCCGAGATTCTCGGGAGCCGCTCCACGCTGACCCGCGCTGCATTGGGTGGTCATCAGGGTCGGCGTCTGCAGGCCGGAGATGTCCTGTCGGTTCGCAGAGGGAACACGGATCAGCCACACATTTCTGAATCTGCAGATCACACGGCACTCCGATTTCCGGAATGGTTTGTCAGACCCGTCGATCTTCCGCCGTCATCCGATTACGTGGAGTGTCCGATCCGTATTCTCCCAGGATCTGAATTTGAGCAACTGACGCACGACAGTCAGGAACGCTTTCTGGGCTCGTCCTTTCAGATTTCCTCAGCTTCAGATCGCATGGGTTACCGACTGAACGGAAATCGACTGGCTTTGAATGACCAGCCGGAACGTCCATCGGAGGGCACCACCGTCGGAACCATACAACTGCCCCCCGACGGTCATCCCATCATGCTCATGGCCGACAGTGCACCCAGTGGCGGCTATCCACGAATCGCTCACATCATCTCAGCCGATCTGCCTCTCGTCGCTCAGCTTCGCCCTGGACAGAGAATCAGATTCCACCTGGTCATGTTGAGTGAAGCGAGCACGTTACTTCGAGAGCAGCGGCAGATCATCGACAGGGCTATGGCAATGATGTCGTGGCGTCAGCGGGAAAGGTGCTGACTGGCCGTCAACATGAGCACCATCGCCCCTCAAGGCGATGGCTTCAGCGGATCATCAACCTCAGAGACCGTGATCCCCATACGGGAATCAACATGGAGCGTACTCCTCAGATCCACGACCGTGAATCCGGTGTTCCCGATGCGACAGCAGGCAATCCGATCAGCCTGACTTTCGGAGCTTTCCAACGATACGTTCGAAATCGTCATTGTTGCCAAAGTGGATGACAATCTGCCCGGCATCATTCTTCTTCAGTTTGATGTCGATTCTCGCTCCAAGCGTGTCGCGCAGAGCATCCTGAAGAGACAGCACATGATTGGAGAGTGACGGTTTATCCGCTGTCGCCGACTTGTCCTCAGAGGCTGGCAGTGGGATTGTACCAGCCTTCAGCATCTCCCGAACAATCTCCTCGGTGCGACGAACTGATAATTGCTCCTGTTCAACCTGACGTGCCAGTTCCACCTGCTGTGCCTCTGACAACGGCAGAATCGCTCGGGCATGGCCACCGCTGATCTTATCTGCCCGGAGCATTTTCTGAACGGCATCGGGCAATTCGAGCAACCGCATCATGTTGCTCACATTTGCTCGGCTCATGCTCAATTGTCGAGCAAGATCTTCGATCGTGCCCCCGAACCGATCCAGATACTCTTTGAATGCACGGGCTTTCTCCAGAACGTTCAGATCCTCTCGCTTCATATTCTCTTCGAGAGCAGCCTCGCTGGCCTGACGATCTCCGAATTCAATCACGCGGCATGGAACGGTTTCCAGTCCGACCTGCTGCGCTGCTCTCCATCGGCGCTCACCAGCGATCAACTGATAGCCGTGACCGTCTGCACGAGCCCGCACGAGCAGCGGCTGCAGAACCCCATGCCTCCGAATGCTGTCCGCCAGTTCATCGATGGCAGATTGTTCAAAGTCACGACGAGGCTGAAATGGATTGCGTTCGATCAACTCCAGCGAGATCTCGTCAGACGCAGGTGCTGGCGGAGCAGACATCGAGTGCATCGGAATTGTTGCCGGTCGTCCGGGCTCAGCCTCGTCAGTTCCACCACCACCAAGGAGCGAGTTCAGTCCGCGTCCCAGTCGTCGCTTCATGCCATGATTGACCTGATCCACTGTCTGTGCGTCCATACGATCGCCTCAGATTCTTCCGAAATCGATAAGTTGTTCAGGGTCCATTCAGCATGCCGACACAGCCTCAACTCAGACGATGCGGCGGCGGGCTTTCGATTATCGGAATATTCGGCAAATCCCACCCAGTTGATCCAGTCGGAATTGTCGAATGTCCTGATTCCTCAAAACACATCCGGACACCCGGACCTGACGCTTTATGCGATTGAGTGACCAGAAACCGACGGTTCTGGATGGCAGGCGATGCGTTTTCTCGTCTGCATTCGGGCATTGTGGGATCATCCGTTTGTCTGGATTTTACCGAAAACACTGGTGCGGCAGATTCTGCCGCTGACGGTGTATGGGAACTTCAGTTGAACCTCCAACACATCGCCCGGTCATGACCTAAAGTTCGAGAAGCCTCCGTCTGCAAAGGAGTGCTGACTGAAGGCAACCGGGCGATCCACATTCTTTCCGCCCGTGGCAAGTCTCTTATTTCGAGAAGTCCCCGTTCTTGTGTCAACATCCACCTCTAGTCGCCTGACCGGACTCACTCCGGAGCTTATGACGCCGGCCATGCCGACGGACACCAGTGGTGTTCTGATTCGGATGCTTGCGTTGTCAGAAGACTTGCGGCGCCAGCAGACATTGTCGGGTGACAAGCAGATCATTCCGCGTACCCTGATGACGCTGTTGTTGCGGAGCATGAAGGCGCAGGACTTTGGAACTCTGCTGCATGGTCAGCGGATTGCAGCAATCAGCAGCGGTGTTGCGAAGCTGCTGGGCTGGGACGACGATCAGCGAAGGCAACTCGAAGTCGCCGCGCTGCTGCACGATATTGGAAAACTCGGCGTTCCTGAGCACATTATCAGCAAGCCCGGCAAGCTCAGCAGTGAGGAATACGATTTTGTCCTTCTGCATCATCATGCAGCCGTCAGTCTCCTTCAGGCATTTCACACGGATCCGGCCGTCATCGCGATGCTGTCCATGCTGCATCATGATTTCGACGGCTCCGGGATTGATGTTCCATCTTCTGCAACCCTTCCGGAACTTCCCCTCGGGCCGAGAATTCTGGCGGTGGCTGATGCCTATGACTCGCTCAGTACCCCAAAACCATACCGTCGAGGTATGACGCACAAGGAAGCAATCAATGTGCTCGAAGAGAGATCAGGCAGCCGCTACGACGGCAACATTGTGCGAACCCTGAATCGCTGGTACGAAGCGGAAGGAGATTCACTATTCCGATTCACCGATCCGTTTTCCTCTCTGGAGCCGAAACAGCCGCCCTCTGAGCAGCAACGAAACGAAATCGTTCTGTTGTCCCAGTTCATTAACGTGCTGTATCAGTTCCAGGAGTTATACGACGGATATTTTATTCTGGACTCCCACGAAAACTATTGTATCTGGAGCGACGGCATGCCGGGCATGACGGGGTTGCCGATGCAGAGTGTTCTGGGGCGGTCGTGGCAGCCTATGGATGTCCAGCTGGTCTCCCTGACGGACGATACCGCGGCCCCGGAAGTTCGTGAGAACACGATGGTCGGTCAGACGATCCGAAATGGACGACCACAGTTTGCCAGCAAGCTCTGCCGAGTCGGAGATTCACGCCACCTCAAGGTCGACGTGCATACCATGCCGATCCTCGGGCCAAACGGAGGCGTCTACGGAATTGTTCAGTTGCTCAGAAACAAAAGCGGCGTTCGCAGACAAAGCCGCGAGTACGTCGAACTCAAACTTGCGGCAACTCGCGACGCACTGACCGGCGTCGCCAATCGCGGACAGCTGGAGACACAGCTGCGGCATCTGCTGGAAGACTACCATACGAACGAAGGCACGAGGCCCCTGAGCACGATCTTCCTCGATGTCGATAAGTTTAAACGAATCAACGACACTTTTGGCCATCAGGTAGGCGACCAGGTCCTCGTTGATCTGACACGACTGATTCAGCACGAAACGTATTCGGGGGAAATCATCGGCCGATACGGTGGAGAAGAGTTTGTCGTGATCTGTCCGGACACAGATCTGGAAGGCGCCGTCCGTCGCGCTGAGCGACTTCGTCATGCAGTGATCAAGAGCTCCATCGGTGGCATCAGTACACTGAATGTGACGTCTTCATTCGGCGTGTCCACAACTCGCCTTGGTGACACCGTTCAGACGCTTCTCGAAAGAGCCGACAACTGCCTGTATCGGGCCAAGGAAACCGGCCGAAATCGAACATGCTGGGAATCGCAGGATGCCAGTGAGCCGACCGAAAAAGGGACTGCCGAAGAGGCAAAGCCTGTCATCGAGAATAAGAATGGATCGTTCGAGTTTCGTGAAAAAATTGAAGTCTCGACATCGCTTGAGCTGACGGCCATGAAACTACAGGCATTCATTCGCGAGTATAAAGCTCAGATTCTTGGCCAGGATCATGGAAACATGAAGATCCGCCTCGGATCACTTGGTTTCACTCGTCGCTGGGGCAGCAACTTTGAGAAACAGCCGATCGATGTTTCAATCATGTTTGATACATGTCGCACCATAAGTCCCCTTGATGGCAAGCCTCGAACAATCCACAAGGTTTCGATCGCTGTGACACCGTTTGGCAAAACTCCCGATGGCGAAACGTTCGCTCATCGATGCGGCATTCTGATGCGGGACCTGCGAGCCTATCTGCTCGGTTCCTGACGTCTGAATAGAAATTCTCAGCACTGAACGTCACTGCTGAGCGACTCGTCACGCGGACGCTCGCCCCGATAGATACGCACCTCCGACAACAATCACGCCGACAATCGCCACGATTGCGGTCACCACTGACGGACCATCCTTCGTCGAGGTCTTGATACCGTCCGCAGCAACACGACTTTCACTGGTCTCCCAGTCGGACATCTCGACCTGATCCGCAGTGCATTCCTCATCCGAAGGCAACTCCCCCGAAGACATCAGCGGAAATTCTGAGGAGATCCCCTGTACGCCATCGAGAATCCGAATGGGCAGAGACGCGACAGCGTCCGCATGCACGGCGTCTTGAGCATCCTGATCAGGTCCTCGTAATTCAAGACGGTCGGCGGGATTTCCAAATGCCGAGCGCCAGAGGTCCGTACGGAATGAAAAATCAGCCTCGTTCGTGCTCCTGATCAACGGTGCCGACCCGGCAGCGAGCGACTGAGCATGTTCGATATCGATGGCTGTCAGCAGCAGCAAAATGACGCACCTCGTCGAAAGTGCGGAACAAAAAGCAGCGTGTGCCTGACACAGCATGGCAAGCTTCCTGACAAAACTCTTGTCTGATATCGACGTTTCGCGGAAGAAACGACGTCTGAAAGCTGAACACGAGGAGCATCTCCGATGCCAGAAAATGATGAATCCTGAAGACGCGACATTGAACACTGCGAAACCTCGGGAAAAGCAGCTTTCGCGCGTTCTGAGTCTGTGACACAATCGCGCCCCGCAAGATGACAGATGTGGTGCCCGGACAACACATGTTGCTCGAGGACAGCATGCCTTTGACACCCCCGACCCGCATATGTCGCCTGCAGCCGCTACTGTGCGTTGGATTTGCTGCCGGTTTGAGATCCGATGATGGCCTGACCAAATGGCAACGGCCGCGCGGCCACCCGAAGATTCAATCCATGTGCGACTTCGCGAATCTCGTGAAAGCCCTCAAACGAGTCGGGATAAATCCAGAGCGTGACCACAGTGTCCGGATCCACCTCCTGAATCACATGACGGTAGTGAGAACCTGGACGAATAGCTTCGTCAAAGGTTTCTTCCACCAGCGAAGGATCCGGAAGAATTTCCCACCGGCTCAGCTGCAGAGAGACCGAGTACTCGCCGGTTTGCACCGCCTGAAGACCCTGACTTCCGACTCGCTGCAGTTCATAGGACATCCGATAACCGCCAACCGGACCGACAACCCCGGTGAGATCCCGAAAGCCCGCAGCACGTGCCTGTTTCTCAAGTCGCTTTAACAACCCCTCAACCGGAATCTCGCTGATTCTTCCGTTGATCACGCGAAAATGAATTTCACCTTTTTCTACGGAACGAGTGACTGGCATCAGACGATGCTGAAGTTTGTCTTCGGGGCTGGCCTGATCCCTGATCCTCCCAAGGACTTCAGTCAGCTTCTGAGTTTCGAGGACCGCTGTCTGCAGTCGAGTCTCCGCGTCCGACTTTTCCTTTTCCGACGAAGTCAGCGCTGCCGTGAGAACCTTCAATTCGCTGTTTTTTTCTTCAAGAGTCTTCCTAAGACTCTCGATCTGTCCGGTCAGGGACACCTTGCTGGCAACGACACTTTCAAGTTTTTTGTTCGCTGCCTGATCGGATGCACGAAGCGAATCGAGTTCGCTTTCCAGTTCCGTGACGGAC
>JBKDRW010000065.1:0-12621 GCA_046341255.1 Planctomycetota bacterium | reverse complement strand
GTCCAGATGAATTGGTCCATTCAGTCAGCAGTCCGGCATCTTGAAGAAATCTTTTTCAGTGTCGCCAGGAAACGAGCGTGACCAGCGACTCTGCCCGCAGTCTCGCCGAAGACCGCCCACCATTCCCCGTCATTACTTTTGACCGATCCTGAATCGTCAGGAGACTGGAACGCTATTTCCGGCCGGTCACCGCCGCAAAGCATTTGACGGTATTCTTCCCGACGTTCTCGACCCGATCAACGATCTGAAGAAATGCGTGTCAGACGGCTTTCGTGTGCCAGTTGCCCCGCAAAAAGAATCATTTTATTTCATTTTCTTTCACCGTTTTGCTTGAAACAAACCACATTTAGACACAGATTACGAACAGTTGATGCAACTTTTTGGTGTCTTCTGAATGATTGTTGACGAACGCCGCTCGAAAATACTCAAGATTACCGAAGAGTTGGGCTTCGTTTCGCTTCAGCGTCTGGTGACGGATGTCGGAGCAAGCGAGTCCACGATTCGGAGGGATCTGGAGTTTCTGGATGCGGCGGGACTGATTCAGAGGACGCGGGGCGGTGCCTCATTTGTCGGCGATTCTCTTTCGGACTTCGATGCGCGTCGGAGCAAGGCGTCCATCGAAAAACAGCAGATTGCGAAGCGAACGGCGGAACTGATTTCCCCGGGCGAGACGGTCCTGCTGGATGGTGGCACAACGACGCTGGAGGTGGCGAGACATCTGACAGGCAAGTCACTTCAGGTACTGACAAACTCCTTACCGATCGCGTCGTTGCTGATGAATCGCCCGGAGATCGAATTGATCTTCATCGGAGGATACGTGTATCCGAAAACTGGCGTGGCATTGGGAGAGCAGTCGGTCGAGGCACTGAAAAAGATGCACGCGACTCGTCTGGTCATGAGCACTGGAGGGATTACTGCGGACGGATTGTTCAACAGCAACGCGTTGCTGGTCGAGACAGAGCGACAAATGATCCGCGCCGCTGATCGCGTGACCCTTGTGGCCGACAGTACGAAGTTTGGACAACGGGCACTATCGATGCTGTGTGCGCTGAATGAAGTGGATGACCTTGTCACGGATGGCGGCATGTCGGCAGCATGGAAAGCCGTGATGGAGCAGGCTGGTATCAGAACGGAAGTGGTCGGTTAAGTCGGTGTCATTTTTATGACTTGGGCGAACGGCTCTGGTGAGCTCTGTGCACCGGCGCCTGAACTGTGTGGAGCATGAATTTGGGAACAATCAATCCTTCAGATGTGGAGCGTATTGTCCGGGATGTCCTGACTCGACATCTCGCCGGTCGTTCCGCTTCCTCGGAAACTGCCGGCATTCCCGTGCTGCGTTCAGAGCCACTTCCTGAGGCAACCATTGCGGCAATGCAGCCGAAACGAAATCCGCTTCTCGTGAATATTTCCGCGCGTCACGTCCATCTGACGGACGCTCATGTCGAACTGCTTTTTGGTCCAGGGGCGAAACTGACTCCGGAGAAGGATCTTTACCAGGATGGCTATTACGCGGCGAAGGAGACCGTTGCGGTCGTTGGTCCGCGTCGTCGGATGTTGCCGAATGTTCGTGTTCTCGGTCCGACTCGTCCCGATTCACAGGTGGAACTGGCATTCACGGATGGCATCTCGCTGGGTATTGACCTGCCCGTGAGGATCAGTGGGGATGTCAAAGGAACTCCTGGCTGTGTGCTTGTCGGGCCTCATGGAGTTGTCGAACTGAAACAAGGCGTCATCCGCGCGATGAGGCATGTGCACATGGGCCCGGAAGATCTGGAATTCTATGGCGTCAGAGATGGCGACAGCGTGCACCTTCGAATCGAATCCTACGGCTGTACGACGGTGCTTGAGGACCTCGCTGTCCGAGCAGGCAAAGGAATCAAACTGGAAGTTCATCTGGATACCGACGAAGGCAATGCCTGCAATCTCGAAAGCGCCACGAAAGTGGAGTTGGTAAAACCCGAAAAGTGTCATTGTCAGCATTAAAAAGTTTTCAGTGCTCAGTGTTCGGTGTTCAGCAACTGCTGAGATGCACTGAGCACTGAAAACTGAACACTGAACACCTCGTCGCAACGATTGCGGCAGTCTTTTTTTGCCCGTATTGCTGCAGGACGCACGCAATTCAGGCGGAGTAATCAAAATGGCGAAATCAACGGAAGCGTTGGGAATGATCGAAACGAAAGGCTTCGTCTGCATGATCGAAGCCATCGACTCCATGCTGAAGGCAGCGAATGTCACGCTGGTGTCATGGGACAAAATCGGAAGCGGGCTTGTGACGGCCTTCATTTCCGGCGACGTGGCGGCAGTGAAGGCGGCTATGGATGCGGGTGCTGCGGCCGCATCGAAGCTGGGTCAGGTGATCAGTGTGGAAGTGATCCCGCGACCACATGAAGACATCGCCGGATGTCTGCCAAAGGCCAAGGCAGCGCCGTCTGCTGCCAGGAAATAATCGGGGACCCCGCACATTTCAAATTGGAAATCTGAGATTTGAAATCACGTGGCCCATGCTTCCAAACCAACTCGATCTTTTTTCGGAACATACTCACATGAGCGAAGCTATCGGACTGATTGAAACCAAGGGGCTTGTCGCTGCCGTGCAGGCATCTGACGCCATGCTGAAGGCTGCTAACGTGACTCTGGTGAAGCAGCTCAACATCGGTGCTGCCTTCATCACCACGATCATCAAAGGCGACGTTGGCTCCGTCCGCGCTGCCGTTGATGCCGGTGCTGCTGCAGCATCTCAGAGCGGTGAGCTTGTTTGCGCACACCTCATCCCGCGACCCGAATCGACTCTGCTGGATTCGATTCTGTAACGGAATCCGCGACTTCAGATCTCAGGATTGACATGTCTGCAGGATCGACAGAAGCCACATCATGAAAGTTCTTGTCGCCAATCTCGGTTCAACCAGCTTCAAGTATCGTTTGTTCGATCTGACGAACGAATCCCAGCTTGCGAAAGGTGGGATCGACCGAATCGGTCAAAAGGATGCATTAAGCTCCTGTTCGGTTCAGATCGGAAGTTACAAGGCGGAAATGAAACAGCCGGTTCCGAATCACGCGGCCGCTGTGGGAATCTGCCTTGAGCAACTGACAGATGCTGAACATGGCTGCCTGAAGTCGGTCAACGAAGTCGGCGGCATCGGATTTAAGGCAGTTTTCGCGGGAGATCTCAGCGGCGTACGAATCGTTGATGAGACGCTGCTGCAGAAAATGGAAGCCCTGTCTGACATCGCTCCGGCTCATAATCCGCCTTATGTGCGGGCCATGAGACAACTGCAGCAGGCGTTCCCTCAGATTCCACTCGTGGCCGCCCTGGAAACGGGCTTTCACGACACGATCCCGTTTGAACACCGTGCCTACGCAGTTCCGTATGAGTGGTATACAGATTATGAGATTCGCCGCTGGGGATTTCACGGCGCCAGCCATCGCTTCATCGCAGGCCGCACCGCACAGATTCTTGGTCGGCATGATCTCAGAATCATCAGCTGTCATCTTGGCGGAAGCGCATCGATCTGCGCCATTCGCAATGGCGAAAGCGTGGCGACTTCGATGGGCATGAGTCCTCAGGGAGGCCTGCCGAACAACAACCGTGTCGGCGATTTTGACGCGTATGCGATTCCTGTGATCATGAAGCGGACGGGGCTGACGTTTGAACAGGTTCTGGCCGAGATGTCTTCAAAGGGAGGTCTGCTGGGAATCAGTGGACTCAGCGGTGACTGTCGGGATCTCGAGGAAGCGTCTGCCGGGGGACACGATCGAGCCGAAAAAGCGTTAAAGCTGTTTGAAGCATCGATTCGCTTTTACGTCGGCGCTTATCTCGCTCTGCTGGGCGGTGCGGACGTGATTGTCTTCACCGGTGGCATCGGTGAGAACAGCGATCGTATCCGAGCCAGCGTATGTCGGAATATGGAATGGGCCGGTGTTGCACTGTGTCCATCCAGAAACTCGGGCGTCAGGGGCGAAGCGTGCCTGAGCGTCGAAGGCAGTCAGGTCCAGGTCTGGACGGTGCCAACCAACGAGGAACTCGTGGTTGCTCGTCAGACGAGAGACGTGTTGCAGCGTTAGGTTTTCGGTTTTCAGTGTTCAGTTTTCTGAAAGGCTGTTTTGGGTAAGCGGTCACGATGCTCGGCAATCCCGCGATTCTCCGATCATCGGTCACCGACGGCCGAAAACCACCGAGGACGAGGTCCAATGTTTTTAGCACGCATCACCGGCAGCCTAGTGGCCACTCAGAAAGTGGAATCCCTGAAAGGCCAGAAACTGCTGCTGGTGGAACCGCTGCGAGTCGACGAGAAGGATCAGAAGAGCCTGAAACCAACAGGACGTTCGTTCGTGGTCGTCGACACAGTGGGCGCAGGCGAGGGTGAAGTCGTGCTCTGTGTGCAGGGCTCCAGTGCCCGATTCACTCCAGGAACAAAGGAATTGCCTATCGATGCCGCGATCATCGGTATCGTGGATACGGTCCAGATCAGGCAAAAGACTGTCTTCAAGGCGGGAGAATAGTCGTCGTTCAGTCCGCGAACAACGACTCTGGAATCACCAATGAACTCAACCACTGACTCATTCGCCGATCGACAGATGCCCGAGGACCCTCAGTCACTCGGCCCGAAGTTCGATCAGCAGGTGCGCGTCATGCAGATCATCGTCGCGGCTCTGCTGACCGGTGTCTTGACGTTCTTTGGTGTTGTTCTGGTCATCACCGGGGGAAATGTCTTCGGTCAGAACAAACCACAGCTTCTGACGATGATCGCTGCTGTGTTTGCCGGGATGATGGTGATCGCCCACGTGGTCGTTCCATCAGCCATTTCAAAAACACACGTTCGAACGCTGCACGGAAACGTGCAGTCAGATTCAGCAGCGGAGTCTCGCATCGCTTCACTGGTCGGAATTTATCAGACTCAGTTGATTGTGAGCATAGCACTTCTCGACGGAGCTGCGTTCTTCAATCTGATCGCACTGATGACGGAACAACACGTCATGTCGACAATTGTAGCAGCATGTTTACAGTTCATGATTCTGTTGAAATTTCCAACTCGAACGAAAGTCACGTGGTGGGTTCAGGATCGAATGAGGGAAATGCTGTAAACCCGCCGCTCCGCGACGGGACAGCTTGAACCTTGCTGGACAACGAAAGAATGAATCGCCGGTACACGAAAATTGCCACTGATCGCAGGCTATTTTTCTGCATCCAGGGCGTCTGCAGCGGTGAAGACACAGCCGCAATCACATATTGAGAACCATCATCATGCAAGCAACTGCAAACGAACAGACCATTCGCAATATTGTGCAGGAAGTCCTGACGCAACTGACCGCTCGCACGGGAAGCCTTGCGTCATCCGGCGGAACAACTGGTCCGGACCAGCGGTGGGGCGTTTTCAATACGGTGGATGAAGCGGTGACGGCGGCTCAGAGAGGTTTTGACAAACTGACGCGAGCCTCGATGGAAGATCGCAAAAAGGCGATCAGCATCGTCAAACACATCTGCAACGATCAGGCTGAGGAACTGGGCCGGCTGGAGTTCGAAGAGACCAAGATCGGGCGGCTTGAACACAAAATCGCCAAGCTGAAGGCCATTCAAGACGTACCGGGTGTTGAGTTTCTGCGAACCGATGCCATCAGTGGTTCACATGGGCTGATGATTACCGAATATGCCCCGTTCGGAGTGATCGGCGCGATCACTCCTGTGACCCATTCATTGCCGACGCTGGCCGGCAACTTTGTGAATATGGTCGCCGCAGGAAACACGATCGTCTGCAATCCTCATCCGAGCGGAGCGAAGATCGCCAGCGAGGGAGTACGCCGATTTAACAAAGCGATCTTTGCGGCCACCGGACTTGAAAACCTCGTCAACATCATCGGCACTCCGACGATCGAAACGGCTCAGCAGGTCTTTGATCATCGCGGCGTCAGGATGCTGGTTGTTACCGGCGGACCAGCAGTCGCTCGAGCCGCCCTGCAAAGTCCCAAGCGAGCGATCGTTGCAGGCCCCGGGAATCCTCCGGTCGTCGTTGATGCGACAGCGGATATTGACAACGCAGCGAAGTCGATTGTGGTCGGAGCAGCGTTCGACAACAGTCTGCTGTGCATCAGTGAAAAAGAGGTGTTCGCGGTCAAAGAGATCTTTGATTCGCTGATGAACGCCGTTTCAAACCACGGTGGCTATCGGCTGAACGCTGCTCAGGTGGCGGCGTTCACGGCAAAGGCTTTCGGGCCTCCAAAGGAGGCGGGCGGACATTACCAGCTTAACCGCGATTTCATCGGGAAAGATGCTGCGTGGCTTGCAGCCCAGATCGGACTGAGCATTCCCTCAGACTCATTGATTCTGTACGGCGAAACGGATGAACACAACCCCTTCGTCACGGAAGAGCAGATGATGCCGTTCATTCCGTTTGTTCGAGCGAACTGCAGCGATCATGCAATCGCCCTCGCCAAAAAATATGAACACGGATTCGGGCACACCGCCATTATCCATTCTCGCGATGTGCACACCATCACCAAAATGGGCCGCGTGATGAATACCACGCTGTTTGTCAAAAACGGCCCCTGCATGGCCGGACTGGGACTTGGTGGCGAAGGTTATCTGTCATTCTCGATCGCCACACCGACCGGTGAAGGCGTGACCAATCCGATGACGTTTACTCGCCAGCGACGTTGCGTGATGGTCGATGACCTGAGGATTATCTAGTTTCTGGATTCAGGAACTCGCCGATCGAAACCTCAATCTGAACACCAGAATCAGGTCGCACCGAACTCTGAAGACTCCGATTCATGCAGACAGCAAAAATCCTCGGGCATGTGACAGCAACGATCAAGCATTCATCTCTGAATGGATGGAAACTCGTCGTTCTGCAACCCCTCGACATCGACAACCAGCCTGATAATTTTCCGCAGATCGCCATTGATCCTCTGGGAGCACGTCAGGGCGATCACGTGTTCTTTACCAGCGATACGAAGTACGTTCAGGAACTGACCAGACGAAAAGACAGTCCCATTCGTTTCTCCGTTCAGGGGATTCTGGATGAGCAACCAGACGTGAAAAAAAAACGCAGACAGCAGCGTTGAGTGACCGGTGGGCAGTCATCCTGAAACCTCATCCTCCGAATTGCCGGAACGCTGAAAACTGACATCTGAAAACTGATCATGACATTTGACGCGGCTTACATTGACCAGATCGTACAGAACGTCATGCGAGAGATGAAATCTCGTGTGGACGCTGCGTCGTCGGCATCCGCGCCGGTATCTGGTCTTCAGGCTCACGCGAATGCGGCATCGGAAGCAGCAAAACCGGTCATGATCACATCGAAAGTCATCAGCGAAGGCGTGCTTTTGGCTGCAAAGGCTGCCGGAAACACAATTACGCTGCAGTCAGGTGCGATCATCACTCCGTCAGGAAAAGAATACATCCGCAAAAATGGAGTTCAGGTCTCAGGATCGACATTTCCTCATGCGGCAAAGGTCACCACGGGAGTATTTCTCGTCGTCGGCAGTCATACGGTCTGTCAGTCCGCGGCGGCAGCGGCAGGCTGGACCGTGTCGGCGGTCTCCTGTGAGCACGATGCAGCCCGAGCGGCTCTGGCGGCACTTACCAGCGGCATTACGGTGACCTTTGGCGGGGAACCATCGATTGTCGCCTGTCTGCTCAATCGCAATCCGGACGTTCGAGCGGCCGTCATAACAAAAGCGACAAACCTGAACACACTGACCTCCGTGATGAGCCCGCAGGCTGTCTGTCTGGATTCATCCGGTTGGTCATTCGGGGACATTCTCCGGCTGTTGAGATCTCTCTCCGCAGCCAGCCGGCCTCACGGCTGGAAAGAAGTTTAAAGGGGCGGAGTCTTCGTCGATCGGCTGTCAGCAACCACGATTGGCTGTGATTTCCTGATCACTGAACGACGAAGATCTGCGTTGAAGACACAATGCGAATTATGGAATGCATCGGGCGGGTGACTCTGTCCAAATGGAACCCGAAACTGACCGGCGCGAGCTGGAAGCTGGGGGTGCCATTGATGCATGCCGGACTGCAGGGTGACGAATCGGGACGAACAGAACCGATCGTGATCTACGATGAAATGGGGGCTGGCATCGGCAGTCTGATGGCAGTCACGGAAAGCGCTGAAGCATCGACTCCGTTTCATCCCGACTCAAAGCCGATTGATGCTTACTGTGCCGCATTACTGGACACGGTGAGTGTGGAATGAGAAGCAGTTGTTCAAAACAACCGGGACTACTGCGATTTGCTGAACAATTCCAACTGAACACTGAACACTTTTTGCAAAGTAAATGACCATGGCCAGCAAATGGAACAGCGGAATTAACGACCGAGCCCTCAAAGAAGAGATCTGCGAGATTGGCCGTCGTGTTTACAACAAGGGCTTTGCGGCTGCCAATGACGGCAACATCACGCTGCGAGTCAGCGAGAATGAGGTGCTATGCACGCCCACGATGATCTGCAAAGGATTCATGAAGCCGGAAGACATCTGTGCCGTGGACATGCAGGGCAATCAGATCGGGGGTACTCGCAAACGAACCAGCGAAGTTCTGCTGCATCTCGAGATTATGAGAAACCGTCCGGACGTCAAATCCGTGGTTCATTGTCATCCGCCGCATGCGACTGCGTTTGCGGTTGCCGGCGAACCGATTCCACAATGCATTCTCCCGGAAGTTGAAGTATTCATGGGTGAGGTTCCGATTGCGCCTTATGAAACTCCGGGAGATCAGCGATTCGCTCAGACGGTGACTCCGTTTCTGAAGGCCACAAACACCATCATTCTGAAGAACCACGGCACGGTCTCTTTCGGAAAGAATCTCGAGGATGCATACTGGAAGACTGAAATCCTCGACGCTTATTGTCGCATTCTGCTGCTGGCCAAACAGCTCGGTCAGCCAATGTATCTGAATGAGCAGAAAAGCCGCGAGCTGCTCGATCTCAAAAAGAAATGGGGCTTCGATGACCCCCGCTTCCATAACGAAAACTGCGACCTCTGTGGCAATAGTGCGTTTCGAGAAGGCTATAAGGAAAACATCCCCGTTCAGCGAGCGTTTGAGCCTGCCCCTTCTTATCCAGGCATTCTTCAGAAGCCCTGCGGTGAAGCGTGTGAGACAAAGGCCGCAGAGGTCAGCGAAGATCTCGTGAAGATGATCACCAGCCAGGTTCTGGCCGCACTGGGCAAAGCATCATAGGATGAAAAACGACCCGATCGCTGAGGACGCTGCGTGGAAACACATGCGAACCTGAGCCGGTCCGGAATGATATCAGCAATCAGTTTTGAGACACCGCAATGAACCTGAACACGCTGCGGTGGAGATGCGACAGATCTGCAAATCACTGCCAAGGTGACCTCTGCGTCCCGGCGGTTTCATTTTGAGAGAGCGCGAGAGATGAAAGTCAGCATTATCGGCGGTGGTGGACTGGTTGGCTCCTGTGCCGGGTTTGCATTGCAGGCGGGCAAGATTGTCAGTGAGATCAATCTCATCGACGTCAATCAGGAATTGTGCGAAGGTCAGGCACTTGACCTTCTGCATGGAGCCTCTCTGATGGCGCCGCAAAAGATTACCAGCACCGGCACCGATGGCGCAAAAGATGCCGATGTGATCGTGATTACCGCGGGACTTCGGAGAAAGCCGGATGAAAGCCGTCTTGATCTGATCAACCGAAATGTCGCCCTGTTTCGCAGCATCATGGCGGACCTCAGGAAACATTCGTATCGAAAGGAAGCCATTGTCTTTGTTGTGTCAAACCCTGTCGATGTGCTGACCTATCTGGCCGTGAAGGAATTGGGGCTTCCGGCTGCTCAGGTGATCGGCCTTGGAACGGTGCTGGATACAACTCGCCTCCGGAGCATGCTGGCTCAGCGACTGGCTGTTCCGCCGACACAGGTCAATGTCACCATTTTCGGCGAGCATGGTGACAGCATGGTTCCGATCTGGTCAGCCGCTCAGATTGCCAACCTGCCCCTCGATAAATTTCCGGGCGTGAACACAACGCTGATCGCAGAAGTGGAAAAGAAAACACGTGGCAGCGGTGCTGAGGTGATCAAAAAGAAGGGTGGAGCAGGCTTCGCTGTGGGTGTCTCTATTGCAGACGTGGTGCACAGCATTGCTTTGGACGACAATCGAATTCTGCCTGTCAGCTCTCTGATGAGCGGTGCTTATGGCCTCCGCGATGTGTGCCTTTCCATACCGACTGTTGTTGGCCGAAGCGGCGTGAAGAGCCACATTGAAATTGACCTCTGGTCCAAGGAAAAGACGGCCCTCGTCCAGAGTGGCAGCGTGTTGAAAGAGACCATCAGCAAAGTCCTCAAGGGCTAGCTTCTTCAGACGAACGGACGCTCTGAGGTCAGTTCCGCGTCCACCCCGAGTTGCGGCAAAGCCTATCGTTCCGGAATCCTGAGATCCGTGTCGGACATGACGTCCGATCAAGGTCAGCGGAGTCTGGAACGTCATCGCAGACGCGTCCCGACCCACCAGATGTGCTTCCGCCGCCTGTTGGATTCTCCGAGTCGTTTCAGGAAAATCGGTCATCAGCAAAGGGGTGGAGCGCATTGAGACCACCAGGTCTCGGCAGGGCGTTCAGATAAAGTTCCGCGAGCCGAAAGTCGTCATTGGTCGTGATTTTGATGTTCATCGGCCATCCTTCGATCACATGTACGGCGTGTCCGGCGGACTCCACCAATGATGCCTCGTCTGTCGCATCCGAGGCTCGCGGATTCTGGGCGTAGGCTCGGACCAGCAGGTCGCGTTGAAACACCTGCGGCGTCTGAGCCTGAACCAGATGACTCCGATCGACGGTCTGGACAATTTTCCCGGCGTCGTCAATTTTCTTGACTGTGCTGGTGATTCGAACTCCGGGAATCACGGCATTGAGTTTTTCTGCAGCAGTGAAGATCTGATCAATCCATTGCGCGGTCATCAGAGGTCGCGCGGCATCATGCACGGCCACGAAGTCAGGCTGCCCTCGGATTGCGGCCAAACCGTTTCGGACACTGTCAGCTCGAGTCGCCCCGCCAGCCACCAGTGTGATGTCTGAAAATGCCAGGTTGGCCTTGTACGTTTCGCGGAACCAGTCCAGATCGTCAGGCGAGATCACAACGATGGTCTGCGAAACGTCCGCGCGGTTCATGAAGAGTTCCGCCGTTCGCAGCCATACGGGCCGTCCTTTCAAGTCCACGAAAGGCTTTTTTTTCTGAAAGCCTGTCATTCGAGTGCTCTTTCCGGCCGCCGGGAGAATGACTGCAAACTCCGCCATGTTGAGTCGTCCTTTTGTCAATATCTTCCAGAGCGAACAGGACTGAGTCCAAAATCGTCCTGGCCTCCTCCACCAGACACGCGGTCGCGTCCACGAAGACCCACATCACGACGAACTGCTCAAATCCCGAATCTCAAACACTCTAGACATTTCGGGTTTCACCCGGAATGGATGTTTGCCGCCATTTCATCAAGGGACATCTGCAAAGCATTTGCGAAATCCCGAAGCCTGCAGGAAATCATTTCCAGCCGCTTCGGTCCGCCAGAGAAGCGAGTCGCTGGCTTCTCGACCCAACTTACCGGGACACGCAAGGAGACATCCCCGGCATCCGCTGCTCAGCAGACACAGCCCACTGAAGCCCACCGGGAATGCGGCCGGTCAACTTCTTCAGAACGGCACAAAAACAGTAACATGATCAGGAAAATCCGCGATTCCCATGGCGCCTCGCAAAGAGCGGCGTCGTTCACTAGACTTTTGACGTTTGGAAATGTCTCAGACTGCCATGGGATGGCGATTCAGAAATGTCGCAGGGAAGCCATTATTCTCGATTCAATGACTCCTCCCCACGTCGCTGGGTGCTGATCGGCGTTTGCGGATCAGGTATGCAGTCATTTGCCCGCATTCTTGAGTCTGAATCCCCCCCCCGATCGAACCTTGAAATCTGCGGCACAGACGTCGACATGGATCAGTTGCGAATGATCCAGCAAAGTTTCCGATGCCTCAAGATCAGAGACTGGTCGTCTGACTGGACGGATATTTTCACGTCCGACACACAGGTGGTTCATTCCATCGCTGTCCCGGTGGGGGCCACCATTTTTGAACAGGCTCGGCGTGCGCACTGCGGCATTCTGTCATTGCCCGAAGCACTGGGACAGATCGCCCGCAGTCGTCAGCAGGTCTGCATCGCGGGAACTCATGGAAAGACCACGACGAGCGGACTGGTGTCATGGATTCTGCGACATTCGAATCGGGAAGCATTTCATTTTGTCGGAGGTGAATTCTGTCAACCGTCAGCCTTGTCGCCGCTGCAATCAACTCCGTCGGCTCAGGCAGACTGGGCCGTGCTTGAAAGCTGCGAGTATCGAAATTCATTTCTGTCACTTCATCCAAACGTCGTCATCATCACGGGTATCGAGCCTGATCATTTTGATTTCTTCGAAAGTTCCGACGACTTGTCCCGATCATTCGCATCCTTCATGAATCGATGCCATTTCGCCGGGACGATCATTGTGAACGCCGACTGTCCGACAAGCCTGGCACTGGCGAGTCAATCGGGACGATCGATCGTCACATATTCGGTGACATCATGCACAATGGACTGGTGCGCGAAGCCGGCAGCCACTACCTGGCCGACGGAATCCTGCTCGCGGTCGGGACAG
>JBKDRW010000064.1:0-11118 GCA_046341255.1 Planctomycetota bacterium | reverse complement strand
GATCCAGTGAGTTGAGGTTCATCTTTCAGATCTTTCTGCCTCGCCAGAACGAGAAAAAAGGTTTGTCTTCGGTTCGTCATTCCCACGGACTCGGCAATGACATTCCACCCCAAAACTCAGCACGCAACCACACTACTTCGTCTGAAACAAATCACTCGACACCAGACAATGGACCATCGTGGCCAATCCGTCGCCCTGTTGCCTTACATTCGCGGTGATGTGTTCGATCTCTGCATGATCGCTGAAGGTGAGAGGCCTTCCAAGCGCGAACGTCGCAAGTTTATGCACCATGGCCCGCACCAACTGATCTTGCCGATTCTGCAGAAGAAAACGCTTCAAGCCATCCGATCCTCGGAGCTCCTGCTGGTTGAACAGCAGGCTTGACGCATCAACCGGCATCCCGTTGACCTCGTTTCTCCAGCGACCAAGAGCATCGTAATTTTCGAACGCGATTCCCCATGGATCAATCTTTGAATGACACGAAAAACAGGCCGCCTGATTCCGATGATTCTCGATCCGCTGCTTCAGCGTCATTTTTGCGATCTCAGGATCCGCCAGATCAATCACCGGGACTGCCGCCGGCGGTGGAGGGGGCGGATCATTCAGCACACAACGCAGCAGCCAGACCCCGCGTTTCAATGGATGCGAATCCGTCCCATTAGAATTCATCGCCATCAGTCCGGCCTGAGTCACCAGACCACCTCGATGTGAGTTCTCATTCAGCAACACGCGTCGAAAATGATTGCCGCGGACATCAGACAGACCACAATGCACAGCGAGGCGTTCATCAGCCATCATGTAGTCCGAATGAATGAAGTTGAGCACACTCTCGTTGTTTCCCAGCACTTCCTGAAAGAACGCAACAGGCTCGGCCTGCATGGACTCTTTCAGCAGGGGATCACTATTTTTCAGAGTCAGAAATTCCAGCAGCTGCATATCGAGCCATTGATGTACGAACTCTTTCGCAAAGCGTTCGGCTCGCGGATCCTTAAGCATCCGATCCACTTCCGGACGCAGGCTGCCCGGATTGAACAGGTCACCTCCCGAAGCTTTCCTTCTGAGCGTATCATCCGGAACACTGCACCACAGAAACAATGACAGACGCGCAGCCAGTTCGTCAGAACTGAGTCGCTTCGGCGACTCCGACGGTTCAACGTCTTCACGCACAACGTACAGAAACTTCGGCGACGAAAGCACGGCTGCCAACACTTCCAGCATCGCCTCTTCGAAACTTCCGCATTGCTCTCGAATCGAGTGGAACAGCTTCAATTTCTGCTGCAGTTCACCGTCGCTTATTTCACGCCGCCACGCTCGCGTCATGAATTGGGTCAGCACCTCTGCAGCGTAGGCCCCCTCATCGTGGCGATCCTCGCTGTCGAAAAAGATCGCTCGATGCGACCGAGGCGGCCACTCTTCAAAATACGGAGCAAGGACCTCAACGTAATCCATCTGAATGGCACCGTGTCCGCCCTGGGGGACGGAACTGTTGATAAACCGAATGTATTCAGAAGGGCTGGGCAGGTCGCCCATCTTCGACTCACCTCGAAACGCATTCCGCGGGTAGATTTCGCCAAGGGGCACCTGCCATTCGTAAATCTGCGGCGCGTCTCCGGTCGCAGCGATCGGAGTATCCACAGAACTCACACGAATCTCCGCGCGACCTTCGTTGCTGGCCTGAAATCCGAATTCCAGCTGCAGACTGGGCACTCGATCCGACTCGTTCGCTTCTTTCCATGCTCGAACTCGAACACGCATCACGCCCTCGTCGGGAATTGTGTCCCCAAGCTCGACAGTCATCTCCTGATTGCCACCCGATGGAATCACGGCGACATGGTCAAAGGCCTCGGGGAACTCAGAGATCTGAGCAGACGGCTGAAAGGCATTCTTCGCGCCGTCGTAACCCCACTCCGCTCGCGCGGTTCTGCCGGTGGAAAGTTCAAGGTAGTACGGACGATCGTGCGCCTGTCTGAACCTCGCCGTCAGCCCATCAACTTCCTGCTGCAGCGTTGCCGGATCACCTTTCAACTGTTCCCTGATCTTGTCCAGTTCCTGCTGTTGCTTCGGCCATTCCCGCGCTGCCGCTTCTTTCATAGAGACGCCCCAATGAATCACCGGTGGACGCTCGCCGGTCACGGTAACTCGCCGCAATGCCATCAAAGCAATCTGGCGATACGACTCCAATTGTCCGACCGACATATGCAGCAATTCAGAGCTGTTCTGAAAACCATCATCGGAATGCGATTCCGGAGGAAGATCTCTGGCGAAATCCCACGCCACTCCCAGCAGATCCTGAAGAGCGTAGTTGTATTCATACTTCGTCATGCGCCGAAACGAGGAGTGACCGCCGGTTGCACGCTTCACTTTGGAAGCTCTCTGCATTTCCTCCGCCAGCCAGTCAACGACTCTGCCGCGATCGCCGTCGCTGAGCTCCTGAGCATCCGGTGGCGGCATTTCGCCTTTGCTGAGCACGGACTGAATTTCGAGCCACCACTGAGCATCCGGACCATTTACCAGATCAGGATTCAGCGTGTCGATCCGGACATTGCCCTCCACATGGTCCGGACCATGACAAGTCACACAGAATTGCCTCAGCACGGGTTCCACATGCTGTCGGAAAGACGCCAGACTCTCACCTGACACATCCTGAGCAGTCGGGGGCACCGCGTCGCGCTGCTGACGATACCGAGATCTCAAAGTTCCTTCCGCCCGAAGCTCTTCCAGAGTCAATGACGGCGCCTCAGCGGCCAAGCCGTCCTGCGCCCTTACTGTCTCGTTGCAGGTGTTGCAGATCAGACACAGCAGGATGGAGATTCTGATCACGTCCTGAACAGTCATCGTTCGGGGACTTTCAAAACTGCCGGCAGGGGAAAACTTTACGCGGCGGGAACAAAACAATCGCAGTGTCGGAATGATAGCACGCAAATCGTCCGCTCCCAATCGACTCAACCGAGTCTGCGTTCTTAACGACCGAGGCAGGTCAGTCGTTGGCTTTCGCGACTCCGTTTTCTGCCATATTCCAAACTTCCGCCGACATCGCTCTGATTCGCAGACGCAGAAGTCAGGACATGAGCTTCCAGACATCATCGATTTTTGGAAGACTCAATCAAGAAACGTGAACTCATTTGAAGCCAGCAGGGCGTGGGCGAGCAGAATCCATGGACGTTCCGGCGTCGCAGCAGTCGCTGGGTCAACATTCGCCTCGGCCAGAAATCTCTTTGCCTGCTGAATCTCGTCCTGATCCGGAGTGCGGCAGAGAACTCGACGTACCAGATCCACGATACGCTGTTCCTCATTGGACGAGCTGGCTTTTTGTATCAGGGTCGCCAGCTTCGCCGCTCGATCCTGGATGAAATCCGAGTTCAGAGCAAAGAGGGTCTGTTGCGGGACCGTCGTCTCCGGGCGTCGAGCAGTGCAGGCATTGGGATTGGCCGCATCAAATGTGCTCATCAGATTTGCAATAATGTCTCGGTTCACGAAACCATAAACACTTCGTCGCGGTACTGCGGGATTTGCATTCAGATCAATCGGTCGACCTCCCATGGTCGTATCCAGCTCTTCGCATACGACCAGCATGGAATCTCTCATGGCTTCAAAGTCCAGTCGTCGCCGGGGCATGCGCCACAGCAGTTGATTCTCCGGATCGATCCCCCGGGCGTGCTCATTTTCCACGGCACCCTGTCGATATGCCTGGCTGAGCATCAGCTGACGATGCAGCCACTTCAGTGACCAGCCATTGCGGCGAAATTCGTCCGCAAGGTAATCCAGAAGCTCCGGATGAGTTGGCGGTTGGCCGCGGACACCAAAATCATCCGGAGTGCGAACCAGACCAACTCCAAAATGATTCTGCCAGGCCCAGTTGACGAGAACGCGCGCAGTCAGAGGGTTGGTATCGGCCACAATCGATCGAGCCAGACCCAGACGTCGTTGACCATCCTGATAGGCAGAAAGTTGTCCAGCTGACGACAGGACCGAGAGAAAGTGCGGCTTCACAACTTCGCCGCGAGCCAGCGGATTTCCACGAAGAAGCACGTGAGTCTCCTTCGGCTTCGCTTCTTCCAGAATTGCCATCGCTCGAGGCGGAGATCCGGGTGATGAAAGGTTCAATCCGTGAATCGCTCCCTTTTTTCCATTCGCAAGGTCCGAGATGGTTCGATTCGTCAGGCGAATTGCTTCTTCATCCGTCAGATCAAACGGCGTTCCCTCACCGATCAGATGATGACGAATCTGTCGATGCGAAGGACTGTTGATCACCTGATGCGCCGGATGATCATCCGGGAGAACATGCCCGTCGGCAGCCGCTTCTGTGGCGGTCGCCATCAATGCCTGTTGCCATTGCTTCTGCTGAACAGCAAAAACCTGTCCGTAGATCCCGGCAACTTCCAGCAGAGTCCCCGGTTTCCGTTCCAGAATGGCATCAATGACAAACGGATTCCACTTTGGCGGCTCGGCCCGCAGAGCATGCAGCTTTTCCGGCGTTCGACCAGCGGCGTCCAGCTCTGTCGACAGACGTCCGATCAATTCCACAGAGCGACTACGAAATTCGTCTTCGGCCACGGCCCCCCACGACTGCATTTCCAGCCATGGGCCAAAAACCGCATCATCTTTCCGCAGACCTGCCAGATAGTCACGCCAGCGGTTGTAGAGTATCGGGCGGATATCGTCAGTTCGATAGGACAGAAATACGGTGGATGTGTCCTGCTCGCCAAGTCCCCTCGCGATTTCCGTCAGGTACAGCCCCACCTGCATTCGCAGTCGCTGGCGAAGAACTTCAGACTGCTCACGAGCAAACTGCTGATACTTCAGCTTCAGTTCCCCCAGTTGCTGATCATACGCCAGACGCGCTGCTTCGTCGCTGACGCTGCCGATCACCGGCAGCATTGCAGGGGCTTTGCTCGGAGCGATCGCAGCGTACAGAGCGTAGTAGTCCGTTGTTGGAATCGGATCGAATTTATGGTCATGGCAACGAGCACATGTGACGGTCAGCCCCATGAGTCCTCGAGTCACCACATCGATCTGATCATCGATTGTGTCATGATAGTTTCGGAACTGCATCCCGACGGTCAGAAAACCGAGAGCTGCGAGAGCCGGATCGTCTTCTCGCAAACCCAGCTGATCAGCGGCAAGTTGTTCCTCAAGAAAGCGTTGAAAGCTGAGATCGCGATTGAATGCTCCGATCACGTAGTCTCGATAGGTATAGGAAAACGGAAATGTGGTGAACCCGATCGCCGCGCCGCCATGGGTGTCGGCATAGCGAGCGATATCCAGCCAGTGCCGTCCCCAGCGTTCACCGTAGCGAGGTGATTCCAGCAGACGATCAATCAGTTTTTCAGTGCTGTCGGGTGAGACATCGTTGACGTACGCCTCAACCTCGGTCCACGTGGGTGGAAGACCTGTCAGATCAAATGTCGCACGACGAATGAACCGCGCACGACTGATCTCCGGCGCATATTTCAGTCCTGCCGCCTGAAGACGCTGCAAAAGAAATCTGTCGACGACCGAGGTGTTCGACGACTGATCCACCGATATCGCCTGCAGCAGGTCTTTTGCAGGTACGACAGGCTGGAAAGCCCAGTGACTGGAATACTTCGCGCCTTCGCTGATCCACTGCTTCAGAATCTGCTTCTGTTCGGACGATAGCGACTTCCCTGTGGAAACAGGAGGCATCACCAATTCCGCATCGGTCGCTTCGATACGAGCAACCAGAGGACTTTTCTCGGGCGAGCCGGCAACGATTGCTGCCAGTTTTGCATCGGCTTCAACATCCAGCCGAAGTTCCGCGCTGCGATTGCCGGCATCGTTTCCATGACAGGCAAAACAATGCTCTGCAAGGATCGGGCGAACCTGCCTGTTGAAATCCACCTGAGCCATCACAGAACGCGTCTGAACGGTCAGAATGAAGAGTGCGGTAATCGCCGCAACAAGGTTCAGACGAAAAAAAATCGGCATGATGAGACCTCAGTGATCAGCAGGGCCTGAAGCCGAGTAGGAAGGAATTCTGAGAAAGGGATCCGGTCGAGGAATGAGTGCAGGTCCACCAGTCTACCGAGTCTTCCACGCGTTCGAAAGGTGCAGTAAGCAAGTTCCCGCGATGGTACGGCCCGTTATTGCCTTGCAGTATGGAAGAATCAGCTTGCATCGCGGCGCAGGCAGACCTGGACTTCGGGGGCGACTGAGCCCCAGATTTCCCCGGAATTCGCCGCGATCGGGAACTCAGCGACCGCGAATCGGAGGTCTCAACAGCGCATGCAACCCCCAAGTACGAGGACCCGCGAGGCATTCGTTGAGTTTCAGACATTCAGAGGTAAGATTTGCGGCATTTCCGCGCGGACAGGCAGCACGCCATGCAGCGCACGATCTTGACAATCGATTAGACGTCTGAGACTCATGGCTGAAAAACTCTCCCCGATGATGGAACGCTACAAGGTCGTCAAGGCCGAGCATCCCGGGGCGATTCTCCTGTTTCGCATGGGTGACTTTTACGAGTTGTTCTACGAGGACGCTCAGAACGCCTCACGAGTGCTCGGGCTGACCCTGACCAGCCGAGACAAGAGTTCCGAAAACCCGGTCCCGATGGCCGGATTTCCGTACCATCAGCTTGACGGCTATCTGCAGAAGCTGATCAGTGCCGGATTTCGGGCGGCAATCTGCGATCAGGTGGAAGATCCGAAGAAAGCGAAAGGACTGGTACGTCGCGAAGTAACACGAGTTGTGACTCCTGGCACGCTGACCGACGATCAGATGCTTGATCCGCGGCAATCCAATTTTCTGGCCTGTGTGGCACCGTCGAGGACAATGATCGGGCTGGCGTGGCTCGAAGTTTCCACAGGCCGCTTTCTGATTCAGGATGTCGAGCCTTCACAGCTTCAGGATGAACTCGCTCGTATCGGCCCCGCGGAATGCCTGATCCCGGAGAGCGCAGCTCAGGAAGGCTCATTGCCGATGTGTCGGCCTGAGCCTGGTTCGCTGGTTCTCACGACGCGGCCCGACTGGTGTTTTGCTCGTGAGGAAGCCCGGCGATTGCTGAATGAACACTTCGGCACGAAGACACTGGAAGGCTTTGACGTCGATGATACTCCCGCTGTCACTGCAGCCGGCGCATTGCTCGAATACGTCCGCGAAACTCAGCGGACCGCTCTGCCACATATTGTACGACTGGAGACATGGCGTCGCAGTCGACATATGATTATCGACGAAGCGACTCGTCGCAGTCTTGAACTGACGACAACCATTCGTGATGGCCGGCGCGATTATACATTGCTCGGTGTGATGGATGAAACATGCTCCCCGATGGGATCGCGCCTGCTCGCCGAGTGGCTGTCAAGTCCTCTGACGGATCTTGAGCAGATCACACAGCGCCAGGATGCCATTGAAGAATTGCTCACGCAGATCTCGCTTCGAGACAGCATTCAGGAACTGCTGAGGCAGACTTACGACCTGCAACGTCTCACGTCTCGCCTTGCCACCGGCCGATGCAGCCCGCGAGATCTGGTCTGCCTCGCTCGCACGCTCGAACAATTGCCCCGACTGAGAGCAAAGCTGAGCGCGCGAAAGTCGAAGCGACTGCAGACACTCGAGCAGCGAATTGAGTTGTGCCCGGCAGCTCATGAAGCCATCACGGCAGCGATTGTCGATGAGCCACCGATGAGCATCACGGACGGTGGCGTAATTCGTCCGGGCTTCAGCGCCGAACTGGACGAGTTCCGGGACCTCATGCGTGGCGGCCGGCAATGGATGGCAGCGTATCAGGCAAAAGAAATCGAACGCACGGGCATCAGCAGTCTGAAAATCGGTTTCAATAAAGTCTTTGGTTATTATCTCGAAGTCACGGCAGCGAACAGTTCGAAAGTCCCGGCCGAATACATTCGAAAACAGACCCTGAAGAATCAGGAACGATACATCACGCCGGAGCTGAAAGAATACGAAGAAAAAGTCCTCCGCGCCGAAGATCGCGCGAAGGCGCTGGAACAGGAGTTGTTCGCCGCATTGCGAGATCAGGTTGCGGCGTTCGTACCGCTGCTGCTTCGAACGGCGGACGCGATGGCGGAAATTGACGTGATTGCCGGACTCGCGACGATCGCAGCGAAGGCCGACTACTGTCGTCCTCAACTGACATCTGATCCCATCATGGATATTCGCGATGGTCGGCACCCTGTGCTGGACCGCCTGCTTCCGGCCGGTCAATTCGTGCCAAACTGCGTCCGCCTCGGATGCCCGTCGTCCGATGACGCTCAGGAAATGATCGGTCGGATCCAGATCATCACAGGGCCGAATATGGCAGGTAAGAGCACCTACATTCGCCAGGCCGCATTGCTCACCATCATGGCTCAGATGGGGTCGTTCGTTCCGGCAAAATCCGCCACGATTGGCATCGCTGATCGCGTCTTCGCCCGTGTTGGTGCAAGCGATGAACTCGCTCGAGGACAGAGCACATTCATGGTGGAGATGACCGAAACCGCCCGCATCCTGAATGCAGCAACAAACCGAAGTCTGGTGATTCTTGACGAAATCGGTCGCGGAACCAGTACCTATGACGGGATCTCTCTGGCGTGGGCCATTACGGAACATCTGCACGATGAGATCCAGTGCCGTACGATGTTCGCCACGCACTACCATGAACTGACCGATCTGACCGCGACGCTGAAGGATGCGGCAAACTGGAATGTGGCCGTGCAGGAGAGCAATGAAGACGTCGTTTTCCTGCATCGCATCGTCGAGGGCGCGGCGGGTCGAAGTTATGGGATTCACGTCGCGAAAATCGCGGGAGTTCCACGAATGGTGACTGACCGGGCTGCCAAAATTCTGGAGACACTCGAAACAGATCACGTGAACGCGGATGGTCGTCCAAAAGTGCCTCAACGCGAGACGACGAGGCAAAGACGTCAGCAGAAATCCCTCTTCTCCCTTCCCGAAGACCCAGTGCTCGACGAAATCCGAAATCTTGAAGTCGACAATCTTTCCCCCATGCAGGCCTTGCAGGAATTGTATCGACTCAGAAAAACGCTGACGGATCGAAAGTGAGCGACTCAGTCCGAGGCTCTGATGGCCAGAGGATCGTGTCAGCGTTCCCGTCGGAAAGACGAGGCCAAACGACACCATCTTGCGGTGTTGCCCCCTATGCATACACACGCGATGCTCGCCGAGGCGATCGGTGCCTGAGAGCGGATGCTGAACTTCACCTTATCCATCGGTCAGGGTACGAACTGATTATTGAAGCATTCAGCGGGCTTCACGGTGCTGCCAGGGATGTCATTGAGCTCTTCAATCTGGGCAACCAGTTCCTTCCAGCGGCCTTCAGACATTTCTCCAAATTTCTGGTCCGAAGCATGCGAACACAGATTGACCATTTCCCTTGCCCCGAATTCGAGGGCCGGCAGGCTCATGTCTTTGTTCATTCCGTGGATCGCTTCGTTCACCTTCGATGGATTCTCCAGATACTTCCGCCAGCCTTCGGCGCTGCATTGGACAACTTTTCGAACCAATTCCGGCTGCTCCGCGATCAGACCTTCCGTTGTGACCAGCAGACAGGCATAAGGATTGAAACCGATCTCAGACAGCATCAGCACTTTCGGGTCGCTGCCCTGTTCCTTTGCGAGAAATGGCTCACTGAACGAATAGGCCTGCTGAGCGAAATCCGTTTTGGAAACAAACTCACCGACCAACCCGTTGAAGGGAACCATACGCACGTTGGTCAGAGGCAGCTTCCTCTTCATCCAGAGTGCGAACGGTCGCTGTTCACTGATGGCCAGTTCAACGTTGGCCAGTTGCTCCAGTTGCGTGATGCCGGACGAATCATGCACCATGATACATCGAGGCGAATTCTGCAGCGGCGCCAGCACGGCTACCAGCGGCAGTCCCGTTGCTCGTGCCTTCACGACGTTGTCCGCATCAGAAATTGCAAATTGAGTTCTCCCGGCCGCAAGCTCAGCAATGATCGTGGTTGGCGCTCCGGGTCCACCGGGTACGATCTCAACGTTGAGCCCGGCGGCATCAAATAAACCTAATGTGTCCCCGGCGATGTAACCTCCATGTTCCGCCTCCGGATACCAGTTCAACGACAACTTTGCGGATTGCTTTTCAGAATCTGCTGAGCCGATCTTCGTCGGAGGTGCCGTGCTCGATTCCGCGCAGCCCGAGGTCACCATCACGAGGCTCAGCAGACAGACCGCAACAAACGGCAGGTCCAGGATCGTTAAAGGGGCTCGCGTCACAGAGAAAACCTTTTCCCTTGATCGATGTTTGAGAAGCTTGAGAAGTCCGAATTTCGATGTCGTAAGACAACGGCTCATGCCAGCCACATCCGCATCCCTGTGCACAATGCCTCCCGGAAACTTGTGAAAACCCAAAAGGAATGCCACACAGCGTGTCCGTCGAATCCCGGCACAGCCACAACAGTACCACGGCACACACTGTATACTTCGATTCCTCCGGAGGTGGAAACGAGTGCGTCGCAATTCATCGGCAAATTCACATTCACGCCGGATACTTCTCAACGCAGTCTCGTGGCAGACGGCAGTGGTCAAAGAGGAAGATCGTCTCAGACCATCTTCGCCTTTTGCCACCGGCAGGACATGAACGACGGACAGAACCGGGCGTTCGAGAGACAATCTCATGTTTGGCACTGCCGTTCAGTGATCGTCGGCGGACCATGGACCGACACGGCTGAGAAGGCAACACCCCAAGCGACATCCGTTGGCACAGAATGTTCCCGATTTCAAATCAACGAGTACGG
Source organism: Planctomycetota bacterium (assembly GCA_046341255.1). GTDB lineage: Bacteria > Planctomycetota > Planctomycetia > Planctomycetales > Planctomycetaceae > SXXK01. Next base: position 389 of record JBKDRW010000064.1, on the reverse strand, counting down.
CAGCTCAGTGGGGGCCATCAGTGCCAGAGGCCGGACAGAGATCATTCCTTGCCGAATGCAGAATCAAACAGACGTGCCCCTGATTCGCAGACTTTGACGCATCATCGATGCTTTCCGTGAAACAATCCTCGAAGCGATTTCAATGTGTATCTCCGCAATTCACTGAACAGACGACGACAGACGCTCAACAGACCCGATCACAGCAACGGAGATCCTGCTGCGTCAATCTTCGAAGCCTGATCAGAAGATCGAGGCTGACAGGATCCCACAAGCATGGCTCTCCGATTTCGGTCCTCGAATGCTGTCATTCTTCGATACCGAAAAAGATTGTCAGAGCAAGACGCCTGTGCTATTCATCCGCCATGGGCATCGGACGTAACCTGATCACG
>JBKDRW010000063.1:0-8028 GCA_046341255.1 Planctomycetota bacterium | reverse complement strand
GAGAACGAGATGAAACAGGTGTGAAGGACATGCTTTTGATCAAGCCGGTCAGCCAGACACTGTCCGAACATGCAGCAGAGACGATGAGAACCTCGGATCTGAATCCGTCTTTTTTCAGAGAGATTCCAGCCTGTGCTCAGCAAGCCACCGCGCCGTGGATTTCATCACACAGACACCCCGCTTGCAAATGCTGAAGCAAAAACAGACACGACACTGGAAGCATGGTTCGTCCAGAATGGCTCTCGGGGCCAGGTTTATCCCCAAAGATCACCTGAGAAACCTTGCAGTCCAGCCATTTCTGCCGCTAGAGTCCTGTCAATCCTGGAGGTTTATTGAATCCGGGAAGGAAATTTGTTCGGTCCGGTTGACATCGAACCTCTGGCAGGAGGCCAGCCTTCATGACATCTCCCCATGGTCGTCGGCTTCAAACACGACGAGCGCTTGCCATCATGACCTGGGCAACCCTGACCATTTGCGCATGGTTGCTCTGGTACGGTCAGCGAAAAGACATGATCCGGATTCAGGCTTGGGAGCCTGCGGCGCTGGTGCTGTCTGCGTACGCGACATTTCTTTCGATCTTCGGCTGGATGCTGTTCTCGCCGGGAAATCGAGCGGGCGAAGAATCTCCGGGGCTCTTCTTTTCCGGAATGCTGACGCTCATACCTCCTTGTTTCATCGCTTACAATCTGATGCCCGACACTTCGCCGCTGCGTCCATGGCTGACGATCGGCGTCTTTCTGTTCGGTGTCCTGGCCATCATGAGTCCTCTGCCCAGGGAAGTCTTTGCTGTTCCGAGAGACCGCCGGTCCTATCTGCAGCCACTAACCGACGCCTACCTTTCGGAACTCAACGCGGACCCGCCAGAGATCCGATTTGACAACCTGCTCCCGAAAACTCGATTCTGGTTGACCCAGCCGGAAGAGGAGACTCGCCCGCGTGAAGCGGCGAAAGATCCGTGGTCTGATCCGTTTTACGGAACTGGTCGCCAGTTAAGTCGCGCTGGCGTTTCACAATCGCGACGCACTGATCTCACCACGGACGATGCTCTGGTCTTTCGGCCTGCAGCGTCTTTCCTTGAGCGCAGTGACCGTCAGGAAACGGTGGGATATGAAGGGAGTCGCATCCGAAATACTGAGAGTGATATCGATCGAGACGACGATGGTCCGCGCGGTGTTTCAGTGACGATGCCCCATGCGGGAGCCCGCCGGCCACTGACAGAACCAGGACAGTCCAAAGGTCCGTCCGCGACTGTTCCTGTCATTGTTCCGTCTTTGCCAGTTCCGGGATCCGCGATATTCCCGCCCCCGATACCGGGATCAGCATTATTGGAACCCGGATCACATTCGGTGGATTCGACGACAGTGGCAACGCCCCGAAACACGACGCCGCCTCCGCTGCCTCGAAGTCCATCAAGCGCGTCTCCAGCTCCCGGGTCTGGTGCACTGCAGAATCCCACGTCTGCCTCGTCAGCAGCCAGCCTGATGGGTTTCCAATCGCCAGGCCGAACACCAACTCAATCAGTGACGACTCAAAGACCACCCATCGTCCCAACATCGGCAACACCCCCGACACCGGCACGAAGCGAGGCTGCTGTACGAGCGAGACCAGCCGCTGGCACACCGCCGTCCATCACGCCATTGTCCACAGACACCATTGCGACGCTCGCTTCGGGAATGCTCGGAGGATCCGTGGCGGTGTCAACGGCAGCAGCCGCCACCGGTGTTCCAGCTGTGGCAACGCTGACGGAGGCCGTCCCACCCCTGACGGTCCCGATGGAATCAAGAGCCGCGGAAGTTCGTTCTATTGTAGAATCCATCCAGCGATCGGAACCTTCCGCAGGACCCCAGAACCGCGTCGATTCAGATCGATCGGCCGCATTTCGATCGTCGTCGGCAGCCGCTCCGGTTGTCCCGGTTGCCGAGCGATCGTCTCCTTCGCTTCAGGAACTGGATCGGCAACTTCGACAACTGGAGGCCGAAGAGGACGCAGAACTGCAGCAGTCCACCACAGCAGCGAGGCTCTCCTCTTCGACTCGATCCGCTCAGGCGAGCGACAGCATTACCATGGAGCGGATTGCCGATGAGCACGGCGGCGAAATGATCGAAGGCAGCGTGAAAGTGTTTTTCGAGGTCGGACAAAAGCGAGCGCATCTGCATGTCCCGTTCACTCCGCCGCTCAGCGGGATTCCTGAAGTCGATTGTGAGCCCGCTCACGATGATGGTGTTCGTGTGAAAGTGGCGGTTCGCCAGCCCTACGGAATTCGTATTGAGGTCCGTCGAACGGATGCAGCAGAATCGCTGCGGTCGGAAATCAGCTTTGCCGCGGTCTGTACCAGGAAATAACAGGCGGTGCATCGATCCACAATTCCGTGCTCTTCGGGAGTCCGGAGGAGTTGAATGAAACATGTCTACGATCAAATCGATCACTGCGGAGGAGTTTGCCCGTCAGAAACTCGATCTCCCGGAGTCTGGACGATGGCACGAACTTCATGATGGCCGCATCAGAGTACTGAGCGGCCCGGATGATATTCATGGAACGATCGTGCTGAATCTCTCCAAAGCCCTGGCTCAGTGGCTGCAGACGCAGCCATCGCAAAGCCGCGGATATGCGTGCCCGGACCTTGGCCTGTATGTGAAGTCAGATCCGGACACTGTCTACGTCCCGGCGATCAGTTTTTTCTGCGGTGGCATTCCGTTTTCGCAGTACGATCGCGTTGTGGCGAACGAGGTGCCGAAACTCGTTGTCGATGTCGCGTCATCCAACGATCGGCGAACTGATATGCGATTACGAACAACCTCGTATCTGAGACTGGGTGTCGAAGAAATCTGGATTCCCGATCCCTTCAAAAAAGAATTCCAGATCATTCGTCGAGCCAGTCATACGCTCGCGCTGGGAGCGTGGCAGGTGATCGAGCACTGTCCTCCGCTGCCGGGATTTCGCCTCGAGGTTGAAAAAGTCTTCGCACAACCCCGATGGTGGGATGGCCGACTTCCGGAGTTTACGGTGATTGAGGAATCGGAAAAAAATCCGCGAACAGATGGTTAACCGTCAGCGCCCCTGCGGTCCTGCCAAAGACAAGAAGGTCAAAGTAACGAGCCACGATTCATTGCTCCACCTGACCACGAAATCCTGCTCCATGCAGGACGGTCGGTCATCCGCCGTCATACGCGGTCGCCCGGCGTATCAACAGCCGATGCATCACGGCCGGCACGGCGGAATTCGGCGAACCGAGAGCCAGTTTGTATTGTCTGCAGCGACATTCTGCGTCACAGTTCCCGTGAGCGTATACGGCTCAAATGGCTCAGACGGACCGATGATTCCCGAGGAAACCAGCGTGCTTTATGCTGACCATCAACAGCCGCATTCAGATACCAACGACGGAGTTCCAGTTCAGCTTCGCGCGGAGCGGCGGCCCCGGCGGTCAGAATGTCAACAAAGTCAGTTCCAAGGCCATCATGACATGGGACGTTGAGAATTCACCGTCAATGCCCGGAGATGTTCGTTCGCGATTCAAGGCCCGCTACGGAAAACGGATCAACAAGGAAGGCGTGATACAGATCACCAGCCAGCGATACCGAGATCAGGCCCGCAACATTGAAGACTGCCAGAGTAAACTGGTCGAACTGATTCTGGCAATCGCCGAGCCTCCTGTGCAGCGAAAACCCACGGCTCCAACAAGGGGAGCGAGGCAACGGCGTCTGAATGACAAGCACGTTCGTTCGGATGTCAAGCAATCCCGCCGAAAACCTCGTCTGTCAGACTGATGACCGCCGAATTATTTTTGCGTAATCTTTACCAGTTGATCGACACCGGACAACGGAATTTCGACATCGACTGATGCCCCTGGCCATCGAACGGTCAGTTTTGAGATCGTCGTATTTCGGCCAAGTCCGAACGTAACCGGCAGTTCGCCCTGCGACTGGTAACTCTTCGTCGGCATGACCGTACGAGTCAGGACAGTGTTGTCCGGCAACGTCACTTTCACTTCCGCGCCAATCGCATCCCGGTTGCATGACGTTCCTTCAAGCTGAATTCGCAGCCAGTGATTTCCAAGCTGCTGATCATTCCGCAGGAGTTTCATCTGCCCCTTCGCACTGAACAGAGCCAAGTCGAGATCACCGTCGCCATCGATATCTGCCATCGTCGCACCACGGCCAACCATTCGCCTCTGAAAATCGGCTCCTGTCTTTTCCTCATTCAGCAGCACGAATTCGTCCTGGTATTCCAGACCGCAGTTCCACAGCAGATGGGGAGGCTGCTCATATTGCTGGCTTTTCTGAACAATATGAATGTCCTCTTCCAGATGACCATTGTTTTCGAACAGATCGAGACGTCCATCCAGATCGGCATCCAGAAACAGGACGCCGAACTTCAATTCCGAGATCGAAATCGGCCCAACTCCGTTTGACACCGCCTCGTCACGAAAGACTGGCACCTGCTCACCCGGAGTCTGACAGACATACAATGCCGTCATTTCCGTAGCAAAGTTACCGATGGCGATTCCCAGTTGATCCGTGTTGCGAAAGCAGGCAGAATCGATCCCCATCGCACCGCGTGCTCCTCCCGAATTGTCGAAGGCGACACCGCACGCTGCCCCGGATTCCGCAAATTGACCATCACCCCGATTGATGAATAGCAGATTTTGCACAGTGTCGTTGGCCACCACAATATCCAGACGTCCGTCTGCATTCACATCGCAGAAGACGACGCCGAGCGACTTGGACAGGGGCTTCCCGAGGTTTGGATCCCTGATCTGAATTCCTGATGATTCGGAGACATCGGAGAACCTGCCATTTCCCTCATTGCGATACAGATAAGGAAATGCGCCCGTGAAGTCGGTCGGACGACCATAGGCTCTGGTGCCACCTTCCAGCGTGAAGTCCATCGACTTATCAATTTCCCGGGACCATTCGATGTAATTGCAGACGAACAAGTCCAGATCTCCGTCGTTGTCATAGTCGAACCATCCAGTGCTTGTGCTCCACGCAGAGGGATCACCGGCCACTCCGGCATCCGTCGTGACGTCAGTAAACTTTCCCTGTCCTTCATTTCGGAACAGCACATTCGCACCGACGCACGTGATGAACAGATCGACATCTCCGTCATTGTCGTAATCACCACATGCAACCCCGTTGGCGTACATTTCCCGATCCAGCCCCGACCCTGACGTCCCGTCTGAAAAGTTGCCTTTCCCATCATTCAGATATAGTCTCGATGTCGCTGGCTTCTGAGGCTTCTCTCTGGCCCACGGCCATGCCGTTGCATTGAGGCAAAGCAAATCCGCATCTCCGTCTGAATCGCAGTCAAAGAAGGCACCTCCTCCTCCCATCGTTTCCGGCAGCAACTTCTCGCCCTCAGCTCCATTCATACGATCAAAACTGACGCCGGTTGATCCAGCAATGTCCGTGTATGGAATAGCGGGGATCGCCAATTGTGGCTTAACTCGAGGAGCAGGAAGTGGCGTTGCTGTCTCCACCTTCGATACTTTGTCCACCGGCTTCTTTGTCAGTTGCCAGATCAGCATGGCCGCCGCTGCAATCACCGCCACGCCTCCAAGAGACCAGCGCACCGCACGACCGACGACTTCGTCGTTCTGAATTTCTTCCAATTCGTCTTGTGAAACATTCTGGTTCATGGCAACTTCGGACCGGATGGGAGCGTGAACCAGGCCTGCTTACGACGGACGACGACCTGGTTGTCGTGCAATCCGGATATGAATCAGCAGACCGGGCATTTTTTGCATCAACACAGACACGGACATATGGCACGGCACACTTGTCAACAGTTCTGCAGCATACGACGATTTCGGCCAGTCTACCAGGGCGAATTCCTCCGAACAGGCGCCGATCACACCGTCTCTGGCGTGAAAATCGATCCATCCCCACATGCCATTCGAAGCCGTTCCCTGCGTTCTCCTGACAACATCCTGCCCAGGATTTGACTTCTGATACGTGTCGACTAACGTGCCTTTTCCGATGCTGCTGCTCGCGGAATCGCCGGAGATCTGCCATGTCGTGAATGCCGATCTGTGATTCTGCCTGCCGGGCAGCCGCTGTTGTGTTCCTCGAAAGTCTACGTCGAGTGCCGAGGTTCCAGACGCCTCACGCTGACAACCCAGATCAATTTACATTATTCAGGAGTGATGATCATGCCACGTCCCGTCACGTTGTTCACAGGCCAGTGGGCCTACCTTCCGCTGGAAACTCTCTGCAAGAAGGCTCGCGATTTTGGTTACGATGGCCTGGAACTGGCGTGCTGGGGCGACCATTTCGAAGTGGACAAGGCCTTGTCTGATGACTCCTACTGCGCACGCAAACGTGAATTACTCGAAAAGCATGACCTGAAGCTGTTCGCAATTTCAAACCATCTGGTCGGCCAGGCCGTTCTTGACAATATTGACATCCGCCATAAGTCCATCGTTCCGGATCACGTCTGGGGTGATGGAGATCCGGCAGGCGTGAATGCTCGCGCAGCCGAAGAAATGAAGAATACCGCCCGAGCAGCTCAGAAGCTTGGTGTCAGTATTGTAAACGGGTTCACCGGATCCAGTATCTGGCATCTGATCTATGACTTTCCACCAACTCCCAAATCCATGTTCGATAAGGGATACCAACTGCTCGCCGAACGATGGAATCCGATTCTGGACGTGTTTCAGGATTGCGGAGTGAAGTTTGCCCTCGAAGTGCATCCCACAGAGATCGCATTTGATATCTATTCCGCCGAACGCGCACTTCAGGCACTCAACCATCGCGAAGAGTTTGGGTTCAATTTTGACCCCAGCCACCTGATCTGGCAGGGCGTTGACCCCGTCGAATTCATCCGCTACTTCCCGGACCGGATCTACCACGTGCATATGAAGGACGCGTCGGTCACGCTGAACGGTCGCACTGGAATTCTGTCGAGCCATCTGCCATTCGGCGATCCGCGACGAGGATGGGACTTCCGCAGTGTGGGCCGCGGTGGCGTTCGCTTCGAAGAAATCATCCGAGCGCTCAATGCCGTGAAGTACACTGGACCTCTGTCCGTCGAATGGGAAGACAGCGGCATGCAGAATGAGCACGGCGCTCGCGAAGCTGCTCAGTTCTGCAAAAACCTCGATTTCCAGCCATCAGATCGAGCGTTCGATGCAGCCTTCTCTGAATGAGATCGGCCCCGTGAGTCAGAATCTGAAAGCCGGAGATGCTGTTCCTCTCCGGCTTTTTTCATGCGCGAATCACGGCGGAATCGCGAATCCCGGCGACCAGTCAAAGCGACATGTCGGACATCACATCGACTTCGGCACTTCTTCGCTCAACCAACCGGCAGTCATCCCGGCGGCACTCCACACGACGGGCTTATCCAATCTGGCAGGTGCGGAAGCTCCTTTCGAAAGGACATCCTGTCGAAACGACATCCTGATGGACAGAATCGAACACGGACCACGGAATGCCAGACGGCTTCCACCGATGCGGAGCAGCATCACGGGACCTCGAAATCAGGCTTGACGGGCGCGAACAGATCGAATCTCAATTCTGAAGCTTGCCATCTCAGCCCGGCCTGGCTTGGAAAACATCATTGGCCGAATGCTTCCTCTGCCCGCTCAGCCGTGCAGAATCGCCTGAAAACAATACTCCAGAGAATCAGCAGGACCACTCTGTCGAAACTGATACAGATGACACAGAGGTCTGAATCCAACACCGCGGGTTACAAAAGCCGGAATCATCAACTCAGCGTTACTGATCCAGCCGCATGGAAATCCAGAAGCCGCACAATCAGCAGACCACCCCGGCAGCGGTTCGCAACAGACCACCCAACAAAGAAATGTGAGCACAACCCATCGACCGAACGCTGGCTGACGCAGGGCAGCGAAAGTCTGGATGCACCTTCGGTTTTCTCTCTGAGATTGCCTCCGATGATGCTGACCATTTCACCCACAGCATCATGAATTTCAGCCTCATAACCATCGTCGCCACTACATCCACTGTCACCACTGCAAATGCTGCTGCTGTCATCATCGTCGCTGTTGCCACTTTCATTCCCACCCATTAT
>JBKDRW010000062.1:0-14868 GCA_046341255.1 Planctomycetota bacterium | reverse complement strand
GATCGACACAAATAACCAGATCGGCAGCGTGATTCTGGCAAGTCGACGATGTTCCGGCCAACGTTCTTTCCATGAAAGCCAGAAAACTCGAAGGGCGAGAATCGGCACAAAGATTGCCAGAATCACATGGGGGATCAGGATGGCGAAATAGGCCATTTTGGCGAGATCTGAACCGATGAAGGCTCGGCCTCGCTCGCCCGTAAACTTATGCAGGGCTTCATGATAAGTCACGTAGGAGGCCAAAAAAATGACAGAGACGCCAAATGCTGCGACCATGAGGTTGCGGTGAACGGTTCGTTTCCCCCCCCGAATCGCAGCAAATCCGGCGACCAGCAGCATCGTGCAAAGGGCGTTCAGCAATGCATTCACAGACGGGAGACGGGAGACCCATCCTGGCAACGCCTTCTCAATTCGTTCATTTCGAGTTTCGGCCGATTCGCCCGCTGGAGCCATGTCGGAGATCGACTGATCACTGGAAGACGTGGTCGGTGCAGAGTCCTCCCTCGAGGCGGCACCATCCTGTTCCGGTATGGCATCTCCGGTTCCGGAAGCTTCGTTCGACGGCTTCGTCGGTTCCGCTGACTGCTGTTCAGTCGGGACCGGAGTGAATTGCACGGCCGGGTTCCCGTCTGCTCCAACCACCGGTGAGTCGCCATCCACAGGCGTTGGGAATTCGGTCTTGCCTTCAATGACTCGACGCAGCCTGACAACCTCCTCGGGATCTGTCATCAGATATGTTGCCACGGGGATGCCGTCTTCATTTACAAGCACGGCACGATTTGTGTGAGCGACTTCGTAGCCGGGCTTGCGTTTCTCACCCAGATTCGGGGCCACGTATTGCGTAAACCCGGTTCGAATCAGATTGTGAATGGTCTGTTCGTCGCCAGTCAGAAATTTCCAGCGGTCGTGATCCGCATTGAAGGTTTCCGCGTACTTCTTCAGAACCTCCGCCGTGTCGTGACTGGAGTCGACAGAAAACGTGACGAACTGAAAGTCCGGATTCGACTCGGCCACTTTTTTGTGGAGTTCGGCGACATGTCGAGTGATCATCGGACATGTTTCGACGCATCGGGTGAACACAAACACGGCGAGCCAGCGGCGACCCTTCAGTGAATCGCGACTGACCTGTCCGCCCAGACATTCAGCGAACTCAAATTCGGGCAAAGGCTTCGATGGGAAGCGAATCACGAGCGACTTCGGCTTTCCATCATCAGCATCCGGGTCATCCTGAGAGTCGGCATCAGCAGCGACTGGATCGGGAATCTTTGGCGCCGGCTTCTTCATCATCACAAAAAACATCGCACCGAGCACTGCGCACCACAGAAGGCTTCCGAGAACAAACGTCAGAGTTGACATGCCGTGACGCTGATCCGATGCGGCGTTAACCGGCCATTTGCAACGAGGACTGAACCGTTTCATGACGTTCTCCGTCGGGCTTTCGTACGAAGCGAGGGACTTCGATCGATTTCCAGGATTTTATCACTCGCCACCTCCTTTGCCCCGCGATTTCAGGCCGTTCCCGAGACTGAGGCGTTGTGATTCTGCGTGAGAGACATTCTGATCGTGTGTTTTCGAAGGAGAATGCCATAGGAAACGGTCGTGACGCTCAACAAGGCGGCACAGGCCGGCCACAGGAAATACGGGCCGAAGACATCGAGGATCCGCCCTCCAATGACAGCGCCCAGCATCAGTGACAGGGAATGGGAGAGATTGAAAATTCCCATATATCGAGCTCGCAATGCGACTGGAGCCATCTCAGCGACAATTGCTGTCTTGTACGGAGCCTGAAGGATTTCACCGAACGTCCAGATGGCGATGGTCAGCACGATGAACGAGGCGGATCCTGCAAAGACGGTCAGTCCGAATCCGACTGCCAGCAGTATTTCCCCGGCCAGCAGGACGGCCGTTCTGGGGAACCGCTGGAAATAATGTGTCAGCGGCAGCTGAAACAGCACGATCAGGATCCCGTTGACGCAAATCATGCTGCCGAATTGGCTTTTGCTGTAGCCCATGCCGGTCAGGTAGAGGGGCAATGTGACAAATGCCTGCATGAACACGATACTGGTCAGCAGACTGCAGAAACAGTAGGCAAGAAAAACTCCATCACGACTGATTCGTCGCATGGCATCGGCAAACGAAATGTCACCTGACGCTGTGATGGCTGCTGATGGCTGAGCCAGTCCGGAAGTCTGCTGTGCGTCCATCGCGGCGAGTTCCTCAATCGGAGGCTCATATGGATTGCTGGCAGAGTCTGGCAGGTCCGCGAGTGTCACGTTGGATCCTGCATGTGCGGGCCGTGATTCTGCAATGAACAGAAGAATTACAAATCCATACATCGCTGTGGTGATTGCATCGCCCCAGAAAAGCCATTGAAAAGATCGCTCGGCAAGATATCCGCCGATCGGCGGAGCGACTGCGAATCCAAGATTGATGGCAATGTACATCAGACCGAAGGCGTGCGGTCGCTGGGCTGGACTGGCCAGATCACTGATCATTGCGGATGTGGCCGGGCGATACATCTCGACGATCAGAGCGAAACTGAACATCGTCGCCATAAACAGCCAGCCGTTCGTGATGACACTCAGCAGAATCAGAGAAACAGAGCCACCAAAAAGAGCGACCAGCAGGGTGATTCGTCGGCCCAGCTGATCTGCCAGTTGTCCGCCGACGAACGACGCGATGACCGCCCCGAGTCCAAACGCCCCGATGCAGTAACTTGCAAAGGTTTTACCCAGTCCGAGGACTTCGCTGACATAAATCGTCAGATACAACATCACAAACGCGCCGGCTCGGTTGATGAATGAACCGAAGCAAAGGACGTGAACCGATGCGGGCAGATTGCGATATTGAGCCGCGAATTTTGACCGGTGCGATTGACCCGGATTGGTGGAATCAGCAGCAGTTGTTGAGGTTGTCATCACCTGGTACTTCTGTCGAGAGGCGCTCCTGCCGCCATGTCAGCAGTCCGGATGCGGACACAGTTTCCTCGAAAAGGGCTCGCAAAGCTTCAGGAATTCCCTGATCTGCCGTTTTCGAGAGTGGACCCTGATGCCAGCCCGCGCCCGGCCTATGCCTCCGGAAGATCGCAGACCCCAACGTCACCGGGCCCGCAGAAAACCTTGGGATTCCTGAAGCCTCGATGGGTGTTCGATCGTGACGTGCAGCAGTGACAGGCATGTCATTGCCGCTGAAACCTTACGTCCCGGGTGTCAGCACAATCTTTCCGCTCAATGTGTTGGCGGCATTCAGCGTATTGTCTTCCTGAAGCCGATGCGCTGCCGCAGCTTCTGCCAGCGGCAGCAGATGACTGATGTTGGCTCGAAGTTCTCCTGCGTCAAGCATACGGTTGATCTCTGTGGCTGATTCACGCTGTTCGTCCGGAGTGGCATTAAACATGGCAAATCCAAGAGCCTTCAGGTCTTTCGTGTAGAAAGATCCCAGCGGCAGGATCGGACGAGCATCTCGGCCGGCCATCAGAATGATGCGTCCTCGCATGGCCATCAGTGGGATCATTCGTTCCAGATTCGGGGTTCTCAGCGTTTCGAACCAGACATGGATTGGTCCCGTGATTGAGGTGATTTCCGTCAGTCGCTGATCAAGGTCTTCAGACCGCCATTCAATCACGTGGTCAGCACCCAGTCGTCTGCACTCATCTGCCTTCTCTGAGGAACCGGCCGTTGTAATGACGGTCGCTTCTGCGGCCCTCGCCATCTGAACCACCATGGAGCCAACACCGCCCGTACCGCCAGTCACAAAGACGACTTCTCCGGACTTCAGCTGACCATGAAAGTGAAGTCCCAGATGCGCCGTAATTCCCACCAGAGCGATGGCGGCGAGTGATTGCGATCGAACGCTGGAGGGTGAGGGGTAGAGCCATTCTTCATCAATCGCAGAGAGTTCCGAGAATGTTCCCTGTCTCCCGAACAAACCCTGATTGCTGCCCCAGACGCGATCACCGACCCGGAAGCGTTTGCAGTCGGCACCGACCGCTTCGACAACGCCGGCAATGTCGCACCCGATGACAAACGGGTCTGGCAGTGCAAATTTCACATTGCCAGCTCGGACGTATGTATCAATCGGATTGACCGAAACGGCTTCCATCCGAACAAGAACCTGTCCTGCGCGTGGGACAGGTTCTGCCAACTCACCGTAACGAATGGACTCGGCCGGACCAGGTGAGGTGATGAAAGCCGCCTTCATGTTCAGACTCCCGGGTGATCAGGATCTCAGAAGTTCCCTCGTCACCCATGATTGTTGACCACGGAACATTCCGCTTCCGATTGGTGGACAGTGGCGACCCCGACCCTGCGATTGACTCAGGTGAATTACTGCCAAATGACTCGCTGAGAAGATCGACCATCGTGCGACCAGCAAGCCCGGCGAAGATCAGTTGATTTCAGGTGATTTTGGTACGTAATGCAGAGTGTAATACGCGGCGGAATGCAGCAGCGGGATGCCGGCACTGGATCTCAGGTCATCCGCATGCAACTCGTGGATCAGGCCACGACGCATCGCATCAAGACGGACGCGGACGGTTCGGGCGTCTTCGGAAACGATGACTTCCTTCACCTCAGGTTTCGCATGATCCACTTCAGGGCTGCCATAAGATGACTGGAAGATGTAGCAGTACGCATCAAACTTCCAGGTTTCGGACCGACGGGCGATTTCGGCATCCACCGGTTCTGTGAAAGCCAGTTCAAAGCCGTCCGGCATGGCTCGCATTTCATGAATCTCGAATGGTACCTCGCCTGTCCATCGAAGACGCTCAAGGGAAAATGGCCTCGTACCTCGCGATCCCCATCCGCGGTTGGTTCCGCCGACAAACATCGTGCCATCTTCAGTCATTCGCAAGGCCAGCGTGCCAGAACCGATGCCTTCACGAAAAGGGAAACATGCCCCCTGATAATGGCCATCAATTTTTTCAAGGTAGCATCGCATGACGGTGCTGTGAGTCACATCACCGACAAACAGCTGATTTTCGAAAGGACCAAATTTACCCTTGCTCACATCACACGCAATTCCGCTGGCGCTCTGGCCCATCTTCTGATACGGAAACATGATGGCTGGCGGTTCGTATTCCGGAATCCGGTCTGCTTCTGTCACGATGCGACTGCCGCTTTCCGGCTCTCGCGGGGCTGCTTTGCTGCCGCCTTCTGTCTTTGCAAACCAGCGGTTGCCGCCGGGATGACCCTGGAACGAACCGGGTCGCAGCCATTTCAGACTGCACGTGCCATTCCACGGCCCCTGATTGTCCGTGTAGAACACGTCGCCGTCCGCGTTGAAGCCGATGCCGCCCGGTGAGCGAATCCCGCTGCAGGTGGGGATCATTCGGCCGTCTGCATCAATTCGGACGGCCCAGCCTCGCCATGGGACGTCGCTTCCGAAAGATCCCGTCAGACACAGCACCACCCACATGTTGCCATCTTTGTCGAACGGTGAACCAAACGCATATTCGTGGTAGTCACCGTTAATGGACCACTCATCGCAGAAGGTCTCGATATCGTCCGCAAAACCATCGTTGTCCGTATCTCGCAATCGAGAGACTTCACAACGCTGAGTCGCATACAACCACCCGTCCCTGTAGGTGAGTCCAAGAACTTCGTGCAGTCCCTGAGCATACAGCCTGAACTCGACCTGCTTCGGATCATCGCTCCACGGATTGATGACCCGGAAGATATCACCACGTCGGGTCGAGACGGCCAGTGTTCCGTCAGGCAGCGGCTCCATTGCTCCGACCTCGAGCACAATTCCTCCGGGGATTTCAAATCGTTCCAGCCTGAAGAAATCGTCTTCTGTCGGCTTCCTGGCCGGATCAGACTGTGCCATCACCGCGTGACTTGTGAAGACCGCAGCGAACAAGAGAACACATCGGAATGGAGCAGACATTGTGGAACCCGTTCAAAAAAATGAGTCTCAGCCTCAGCGAGAGACCGAAACTCGGAAAGTCCCGTCACGAACGATTACCTGACAATCGTTGCTTTCTTCACGTAATCCAGTTTGGGAAAGCTCTGGTTCAGGTATTCGTTACCTTTTGACTGAATCGCTCCCTGATCCGGATCTTCACCGTAACCTGAATGGATCTTGTCGACCACGTCCATGCCCTCGACAACCTGACCGAACGGCGCAAATCCCTGTCCATCGAGGAAACTATTGTCCTTGAAGTTAATGAACACCTGGGACGTGCGTGAATTCGGTCCGGATGTGGCAAACGTGATGTATCCACGCTTGTTCGACTTTCGAACTCGATCGTCCCGAATGCTCGCATCACGCCAATCCTTCTGGACTTTCGGATTGCCATTGATTCCGAACTGCACCATGAAATTCGGCACGACTCGGAAGAAGCGACAGTCGTTGTAAAATCCCATATCGACGAGCTCATAAAAGCGATCTGCACCGACCGGAGCCCATTCACGATTCACTTCAATCACGAAGTCACCGCAGGAGGTCTCGAACTTCACCTTGTAAACTTCCGGAACCTTGGTCTCTGCGGTTTTTGTTTTTTCGTCCGCAATGGTCGTACCTGAGAATGAAATCACCATCAGGCCGGCAATCAACGACAACACTTTCATCACTCGAACTCCATTTTCATCAGAAAAATCGGGAAATCCCGGAGAACACAAGACCGTCGAGCTCTCCGGATTCGTTCCGCGAACAAAATCGGACCCAATTGATCCTTCAAAGCCACATTCGCCTGTGTTCAGCAAAAATTGAACGACGACAGAACGAGCCCTGCGACAGTCGCTTCCGGTGTTCTCCGTGCTTCTGCACGGACCGAAAATTCCCTGCCGGGTTGAAACCTGTTGAGGATAGGGAAGTCATACCTCGTTCGTCAAATCGCAAAGAAAAACAACTGCCGCCGAAAATCATGACGAATTCTCCCGCCTGGCATATCGAACGCAGGATTTGGCACAACCGTGCTCCTGTCGGGCTGACTTTCTGCGGCTCGCCGGCAATTTCGTCTTCCGATTTCAGGATTTTCGTGACTGCCATGCAATGCCGCAGAGGCTGATCTCATCAGGTGCAGCTTGTGAATGGCGAATTGTTTGACAGATGGTCTCAGCATGGTGTCAGCGATATTTGAATCGATCGCGTCCGGAATCGCTGGCAATCGGCGTTTCCGACGCGATCATTCCGGGCTGACACGATGTGCGGCAAACTGGCTGCGAGACCAGCGTGTACCCTGAACGATGTTTAACGCGCGAACCGGCAGGCTGTTCCTGCCAGAGGCATTGTGTTTTCAAGAAAACGATGTGGCTGGAGACTGATGATGATGGAAAAGTCTGAATTCGAGGGCGGCGTTTTCAGCGAGCAGATTTCCAGTGGCCGAGCCAGCGCGACGGTGACTGTGGATCCTTCAGGAGTGATGGCAATCACCAGCGCAGGGCAGAAGTTCTTTCTGCGATATGAAGACATGCAACTGGACCTTGGCGGCGCCAGCGGTCGGATGGTCTTCTGTCGTACCCATGATCGGAAGCTGACGATTTTCTGTGAGGATAAGCAGTTCGCGTCCGCGATTGAGCTGGAATCCGGTTCCGCACTTCACGGACAACTGACGGATGTGCTTCAGCGACGGAAGGCTGAAAATCGAAGCATGCGGATGTCTGCGATGCTGTTCCTCCTGATCTGCGGCCTGCTGCTGATCGGGTCGTATTACGGCCTGATGGCGATGGCTCGCCACGCGGTGAAACTGGTTCCGGTTTCGGTCGACGAAAAAATCGGCAAGATGGCGATCGACCAGATCGATCTCGAAGGACCACAGGTCAACGATCCGGTGGTTGTGAATGCCTGTCAGAAGATCGTTGATCGACTTGCCCCGCATTCAGAACTTCAGGGGTTGAAGTATGAGTTGAAGGTTGTGGATTCGTCCACGGTGAATGCATTCTGTCTGCCGGGCGGAAAGATGGTGATTTACACGGGACTGCTCAGAAAGGCTCAGAATCCCGAGCAGGTGGCCGGCGTGCTGAGTCATGAAATGGCCCATGCCATCAAGCGGCATGGGCTGCAGAGAATCGCTCAGTCGCTGGGTGTCGTCGTTGCCATTGAAGTGATGATTGGCGATGTGGGAGGCCTTGTTGCACTGGGCGTTGAACTTGGCAAAACGGCAGCCCTGACCAGTTATGGACGCGATCAGGAAATTGAAGCAGACGTGACGGGTGTCAGGATGCTTCATGCGGCAGGAATCGATCCTCTGGAACTGGCCGGCTTTTTCGAACTGATGAAGCAGGATGGTCTTGATGTTCCTGACGCAATCGCATGGCTGGCCAGCCATCCTCAGCATGACATTCGGATCGCAACCATTCGCGGCGAAATGGCAAATCTCGGTCCGCAGGAATATCAATCGATCGATGTCAACTGGGAGGAAGTTCAGCAGAAACTGAACGTCGCTCCAAATTGAATTGCGGCAGTATTGGCAGAACGCGGCGTGAATTGGTCAAAGCTGCCGGATGTCAGTTAAGATCAGTGGTTCTGCAGATGCATGGTCTGAGGGATTTTCCAGACATCGGACACACGGTTGACGATGTGCGAATCCGATAAACGAGATGCTCTCAAGTTTCTGTCCTCGAGCATCTGGACCTCGACCATGAGTTCGCGTTTTTCCGGCCTGAGCTTTCTGTGCACAATCGTTGCATTGACGATTGCCGTTTCATCGGCTCCGGCCGATGAAATTCCGTGGTCGACCAATCTCGACGCTTCGCTGCAGCAGGCACGAACATCCGGCAAACCTGTTTTGATGGAGTTTACGGCGTCGTGGTGTGTGTACTGTAAACGGATGGAGAAAACCACGTTTACGGACCCTCAGGTGGCACAGCTGATTCGCGAGGGCTTTGTTGCCGTTCGTGTTGATGCCGATCAGAACAAGGCCCTTGTCACGGATCTTCAGATCAAGGGGCTTCCGGCAATTCTGGTGGTGACAGCAGATCTTCAGATCATCGAACGCATTTCGGGCTTTCAGACACCGGAAGTACTGCTGCCGAAACTGCAGAACGTACTGAGGCGATCGATGGCTCCGACTCAGACTCCGACGATGGCGGCAAGCCAGGCGAATCAGCCTGCTTCCCCAAAGACTGTCGCCGTGACGAAGAAAGCTGAGCTCGAGTTTGAAGCGATTTCCCACGACGAAGCTCGACCATCGCAACGCAATTCTGTAAAGGCGGTCTCGAAGCCGCGATCCGTATCGCGGCCGGAACCTGCCCGAGAAGTTGCGTCACAGGATGATACACACCAGTTCTTCGAACAACTGGAGGCTGAAAAGTCGCAGAAGACCGCCCCGACAGATGCAGGTCCGGGGACGAAGACTCCGGCGGATGCGTCATCTGCCGCCGTATTCAGGGGATACTGCCTCGTGAGCGCAGTTGAGGATCGTGAACTCATTCCGGGGTCTCCCCGAGTGCAGCTGGATTATCGCGGACATGTGCTCTACTTCCGCTCTGAAGACGACAAACAGCGATTCATCGCAGAGCCGGCTCGTTACTGGCCGATGCTGGATGGGACGTGTGCCATGACGTTGCTTGATGACGACGAAAGCGTTGAAGGCGATCTGGAATATGCCGCCATGTTTCGCCGTCGAATCTGGTTGTTTTCCAGCGAACAGAAGATGAAAGAGTTTCTTCGTGATCCCGCAGATGTTGTCGAAGCACTTGCCAACGCACAGGAGTCCGCTGAAGAGTGATTATCGGTGTTCAGGTGGGACGACGGTGCATCGCAGCCGCAATCCTGAATCTGCAGCTGTGTTCGGTTGTCTCGCCTCCACCGCAGACGGCTTCCAGTGTCCACGAATTCCACGCGCGGTCGATTCCGGCGGGCAGTGAGACATCGACCCTGGTCCGCAGATCCGCTGCGAGAAACCAGCGACATGTGGGCCGAATCCGCATGAGTGAAGGCGTTGGCCCAGCGGACTTCCGCACGTCATGCAGGGCATGAAAGTCTGCAGGGCATGAAAGTCTGCAGGGCCGAGTTCGCGATCGAGCCTCCTGCAGTCCAACGCCTCCAAGACAGTTTCAGCAGACCGAATTCGGATTTCCGGGACAAACTGTCATGAAGTCACCGGTACGCTCGAAGGGAATTGGTGCGGATGAGTGTCTCCTACGAGGACTTCATCCCCCCACGCTTCCACGTGTCAATCAGCAGTGAAAGCAGCAGGACGATTCCAAGCACGATCAATTGATTCTCGGATTTTACATCCAGCAGATTCATCCCGTTCTTGATGACAGCCACGATCAGTGCCCCGATCAGGGAGCCGAGAATTCGGCCTTCGCCTCCCATCAGCGATGTACCGCCGACAACGACGGCGGCGATGACTTCCAGTTCGTACATGTCGCCGTATTTCGGATCGCAGGCATTCAGGCGTGATGACAGCATGATGCCGCCAAGCCCCGCGAGTGCTGCGCTGACCGTGTAAACGACGACGCGAACTTTCTGAACCTGAACGCCGCAAAGTCGGGCAGCTTCGGCATTGCCTCCGATGGCATACAGGACGCGTCCGAAAATCGTCCGTGACATCACGACATGAGCGATCAGATACAGGATGACCATGATCAGAATCGGATTCGGAATCCCGCACGTTTCGCTGCCTCCGATCCATCGGAATGAGGGCGGCAGAGTATTGATGGACTGTGAATCGGAAAGCCGCATCGCCGTTCCTCTGGCCATCAGCATCATCGCCAGTGTGACGATGAAGGGTGGAAGGGCCGCTCGTGTCACGAACAGACCATTCAGGAATCCGGCGATCGCCGAAATCAGAACGGCAGCCACACAGGCGATTGCCATCATGGCGATCGAGGCATTCGCACCACCACCCTGATCACGGATCAGGACCGCTGCCACCACGGAACTCAGTGCGACGATGGATCCGACACTGAGATCGATTCCGCCAAGGATGATAATCATCGTCATGCCGATCGCGATCACCGCGTAAATCGCGGCCTGATTGGCCACAGTGATCAGATTGCTGGGCTTCAGGAACACCGGCCATCGCCCGCCCTGAGGAATGACCAGCTGCTCGCGGCGAATGGCCGAGATTTTTTCAAAAATCGTCCATTGCGATGACGCTCCGGTGACGGCGATTCGATCGATGTCGAGCCCCTGCTGAAGCAGTGTCTCAATCGCCTTTCGGGCCTCGGCGGGTGATGCCGTGGATACGCCGACAATCCGAAGCCTGACCTCAGTCACTCCTTGAGGCGACTGACTGTCGATGGCCGACTTCACAGCCTCGGCAAACTCGCGATCGTCTGCAGAACCCGTGACAGCAATGAAGACATTTCCGGACGTGATCTGGCGTTGAATTTCCTCGGCGACCGCAATCCCACCCGCGGCTCCTGACGGACTTTGTTCACGAATCGTGAGAACGCTGAACGCGGCCATGAGAAACAGCAGAACAGGCAGCATGCCATAGTCCGCCAGAACCGCATTGATCAGACTGTTGCGAGTCGACGGTTTCAACACCGTATTCGTTCGGCGTGCTGCAGATTCTGAGTGTTGATCGGAGGGTAATCGGGACATCTGTATTTTTTTAATTCTCCTCGAGGCAAATGACCACCATCTTATGCTGCGAGAGCGTGATCGGTAATGACTGACGGGACCCGCTCCTGAAATTGCCCGGAATTTCACGTCTCCATCAAACCACGCGAAAACGGTCTGCTGAGTGAGGCCCGGAGATCGGCATCAGGAGTTGTTTCTTATGGTCGCTGGAATACTGCCTGCGATGAGCAAACTTCAATTTTGACGGACTCAGAATTGTTTCCGTCTCCGAACACTCTGTGCACCTGCGGGCGGCGATTGAATTGCGGTACTGAAGAGGGCAGGGATAATCTCAGCCGCTGTTCGGCTGCAAAGCGCTGAGTGTGGATCGTTGCTGCAGAACGACGGTTCCTTTTTCGTCGCAGATCTGCAGACGGATGACAGGGTCGTCCGATGTCCAGTCGATCCGCAGATTGCCGTAATTGACATCGAAATATGTCAGCCCCACTCGATAAGGATTGACCTCGTTGGCAAATCGAACCCCGGCCTTTGTCACGTTTCCACTGGGTTGATTCAGGCTGCTGCTGGTGACTTCATAAAGAGGGTAGCCGATGGAGTCCGAATCGGATCGGTCCAAAGCAGCGATTTCGGAAAGGTGTCGATCGCCGCTCAGCAGGACCACACCGCCCGCGCCCGAGGATTTCAGCAATCGGAAGAGTCGCGCCCTTTCTGCCGGGAAATTGCCCCACATTTCCCAGCCGTGCCGATCAGAAAGCACCTGGAAGCTGGAGCCGATGATTCGAAACTCTGCGGGAACCCTCAGTTGTTCCTCCAGCCACTTCCACTGGGCGTCACCCAGAACGGTCACGTCGGGGTCCGTGTTGGGCACATAGACTCCTCGAAATCCTTCGCCAGGTTCACGCGAATCAAACCCTTTTTTAAGAGGACTTCGAAAGAATCGGGTATCAAGCAGGATGATCTGGACTTGCCGACCTGCCGGACCAAACACGTCCGACCAGTAGATCCCGTCTCGCTGTCGGCGAGCGTCATCTGCGGGGACTTCAAAAAAATCCAGCATCAGTTTCTGCGACTCCCGACGAAACGGATACTCGGCCCCCGCATCATTCGCTCCCAGATCATGATCGTCCCACGTGGCATAGATCGGGCAGGTCTGTTTCAATCTCGCAAATCCTGGCTGAGCCCCGAGAAGCCTGTATTTTTGTTCCAGTACCGCCATGTCTCTTGTGTCGCCGTAAATGTTGTCTCCCAGAAACAGAAACATCTGGGGTTTTCCATCGACGACGGCATCCCAGATCGGCTGCGGTCGATCCTGCTTCGCGCAGGAGCCAAAGCTGATGTGGCTGATGATCGGTTCGTCTGCCTCTGCGAGGTGCTGAGACAGAATTCCGAGAATCAGGACAAGCTGCGTCAGCTGACGCAGCGTCTTATTCATATCCATGTCTTTTGATCTCCCTGCAGGCACGGCCAGCGATCTGTATTGTGTGTGGAGCCAGAATTCGGAGTGACCGAAAGACAGAGTGAGCGACTTGTCTGCGCATTTCACCGACGCGCTGTGCTGTCTTTCGAATGTCTCCAGTGCCGCAGCGGCGACGAATGAGGCATGGTTGAGGAAGTCTGGCTTCGGGACGGTTTCGACGGACTCACGGAAGTAGTGTGATCGATCTTGTTTTTCATGCAACCGGGTGGTCTCCTCGATCGCGCCGTCGGAAACCTGCTCCGTTCGGAGATTGTCCGCGGAATCCGCAGATACGACCGCTCCACCGACGACAACTTCCAATCACGGGCGTTCGCGCGTACGATGAAGGACTCGATCGAAGGGACGACTCAGAATTATGCAGGCACCGATGAGCACCAGCAGCGACGTATTGAAACTCGGCCGCAACATCACGATGTTGCCCGTCATTCACGGCAGTGGAGATTTTGCTGTCGAAGTGCGTCGGCTTATGCTGAACGAAAAATTTGATTGTCTGGCAGTGCCGTTGCCTCCGTCATTTCAGGTCGCCGTGGAAGACGCCGTGGAAAGACTTCCGGTGATTTCTGTGGTTCTCCAGAGGGAGCCTCGCCGGGCCTTCCGTGGCACGGAGACAGATTTTGACACCGGCCGGGAGGAGGACGAACACGACGATCGATCGACTGCCAGCTATGTGCCGATCGATCCCTGTCAGCCAGTGATTGCTGCACTCCGAATTGCTCGTCAGGAACGCATGACGCGTGCGTTCATTGATATTGAGACGGATCATTACATGCCGGTTACGGCGATGTTGCCGGATCCGTATGCTCTCAAACGTGTTCGTCCCGAACAGTTTGCTGCCGCAGTTCTGCCGGCACTCCAGCCGCCCGAGACGGCGGATGAATTGCAAAGAATTCACTGGATGGCGAATGAGCTGCATCGCTTGTCCTCGAAACACAAGTCCGTCCTGTGTCTCTGCAACATTATGGACTGGCCATGGCTGCGAGATGCCTTCAATCGCGCGGTGGATCGACCCGAACAGCCCGTCTGGTCGGAGACACCTGCTGAAACGTTTTTCGTGGCACCTCGCACGTTGACCTTCATGCTGGGCGAGCTTCCCTTTATCACGGGGCTGTATGAGCAGGCTCGAATGGAACTGGATGATGATGAGAACCTGTCCATCGATGGCATCAAAGCCCTGCTTGTGACGGCTCGGGAACGTTACAAAGCCGAGTTCAGGTCACGAGCTCGCAGGATTTCTCCCCAAATTCTGCTGAGCTGCCTCAAATACGTCAGGAACCTGTCGCTGATTGAGCGGCGATTTACTCCGGATCTGTATTCGCTGGTCGTCGCGGCTCAGCAGACAGCCGGGGATCAGTATGCAATTCATGTGGCCGAAACGGCCCGAGATTATCCGTTCGCTCCGGCTTCGGATCAGCCTGAAATCCGATTTGGTGTTGATCGTGTCGTTCTGCCGGATGGTTCCGAGTACGATCCGGTGTGTCGCCTGCCTGGTCACCCGGTGGTCTGGCGAAGTTGTCAGTTGAATGCCAGGCCGGAACGACGAACAAAAGTGGAATGGCAGAAATCATGGAATCCGTTTGGGCAATGCAGCTGGCCGCCGGAAGATGTGGCGATTGAGCGTTTCCGGACGCACGTGAAAGACGTGGCGCTGGACCTGATCGGGAACGACCTCGCTCGGACCGAAAAGTTCACCGCCAGTATGAAAGATGGGCTGGACATTCGTGAAACACTTCGCAACTGGCACACGGGCGACCTGTATGTCAAGGTCTTTCCTCCGGCCAGAGGCAAGATTGATTGTGTCGTGATGTTGTTCGATTCTCCGGCTGATCCTCGGGATTATCCGTGGTGGATCACATGGCATGCCGAAAACCACGAGGAATCGACTCTGTCCCTGTTCGCCACCACTTGTGGCGAGG